>CBFHJN010000474.1:0-1005 GCA_965655805.1 Flavobacteriaceae bacterium | reverse complement strand
TTGGTCATTTTGTTGTTTTTAATAGTATCGAACTTTCACATTGAGCGCAGTCGAAGTGTCTTTTAGAGGTTGCAAAGATAAAACGATAATTAGGAATAGAAATAGTTAATTTAAAATCATTTCCTTTGGCACACGTTTATTCATAATATGAAACCATAAAGGCGGAATCATAGCCAAAACCATGGACGTTGGATAGCCAAAAGGCATTTGCGGACTCTCATCATGGCAATCTAAGATCTGATACTTTTTTGAAGATTTAAAGTGATGATCGCTATGTCGTGTTAATTCATAAAGTACAATTCTTCCAATGATATGGTTAGAATTCCAGGAATGCATTTCTTTAACGCGCTCGTAACGACCAGATTTTGTTTTTAATCGCATTAACCCATAATGTTCAATATAGTTTACAGATTCCAGAAGTAAAACACCAATAACTGCTGAAGAAAAAGCGAATACTAATCCAATAGTTCCGAAGACTACTAAAATCATCAATAAAAAGCAAATCTGAAGTAAAACATACCAAAACATGTCGTTTTTTACTGAAAAAAACGCTTTTTTACTGTTTTTTAGTAATTTTTGCTGAATGTTCCATGCATTTACATATTGACGAAAAATGGATGTCAACCAAAATGAATACACACTTTGATTATATCTTGCTGTCGCAGGATCTTCAGGAGTTGCAGCATGCAAATGATGACCGAAATTGTGTTCGATGTAAAAATGCATGTATTGTGAAGGTAGAAGCAAGGCTTTTCCAATAAAACGTTCGTTGGTCGTTTGTCTGTGACCGAGTTCGTGTGCAACGTTTATTCCGTTAACACCTAAAACAATTCCGACAGAAATAATCATTCCGACGAGTTCATAGGTTTCGATAGATGTCATGGATGCCTGATATATTCCAAAGAACATTAATCCGTAAACAAGAGGTAAATTAAGGTATAACATCCAGTCAAAAATGCTTTTTTTTAGTTTACCATCAGCAGCTT
Source organism: Flavobacteriaceae bacterium (assembly GCA_965655805.1). Taxonomy (GTDB): domain Bacteria; phylum Bacteroidota; class Bacteroidia; order Flavobacteriales; family Flavobacteriaceae; genus Algorimicrobium. The sequence goes on along the minus strand of CBFHJN010000474.1, from coordinate 19 downwards.
CAGTAGATAAATTATCAGT
>CBFHJN010000473.1:0-1013 GCA_965655805.1 Flavobacteriaceae bacterium | reverse complement strand
TTAGAAAGAACACACGAACCAGACCAATTACTAAAAAGCAGTCTTTAAAGTCTCACACATATACTTACAATACTATTACTACAGATAGAAGTAATTCGAAATCTTATATCCAAACTAAGCAGAATACAATCAAAAAAAATTCAGTTAGAAAAAGTTCTAGCACTACAAATAATTTAAGAGGTTCAAACTCTACAAATAATTCCCAAAATACATTGCGAAATTAAGATTAAACAAATTTTAACATTAAAAGTCTGTAAAAATTTAATTTTTCCAGACTTTTTTTATAGATTATAGCGGAATGTACAGGATTTAACTAGGTTTGGCATAAAATTTGTGATTATGTTAAATAAAAAAATAGTTCATGAAAACTAACTATTTTTGTAATGTTCAACAATAAAAATCTATAAATATGCAATTCAATACTTACATAAAAACGAAATTGCCATTTTTTGTTGCACTTAGCTTTACGTTTGTTTTAGCTTCTTGTGGATCATACCAATATGTTGGTTATGATAATGATGGTATATACCAGGAAAGGCAAGTTGTCTATCAAGAAGCTCAAACTGTTGAGACTGAAACTCCTGTTTCAGATGTAGAGAGTAATAGTTATTACAAAAACTACTTCAACGAAAAAGCAAACCAATACAGTAATATTCCAAGCGATGAACGTATAATATTTACAGATATTGATTCTTATGAAGGGGATTATTCTGATGAATATCAAGAAGAAGATGTTCAAAATGGAAATGCTGGTTGGGGACAAGCCAGTAACAATGTTACTATTAATTATATAGATAATGGTTGGGGATTTAATGATCCCTGGTTATGGAATGGTGCTTGGGGATGGCGTTATGGTTGGAACAGTTGGGGCTGGAATAACTGGGGCTGGAATGCTGGCTTCGGAACATTTGGCTGGGGTTGGAACAATTGGGGCTGGAATGCAGGATGGGGTTGGAATGCAGGATGGGGAAACAATTTTTGGTGTCCACCTGGCTTCAACGGGTATTACTACA
>CBFHJN010000472.1:0-1022 GCA_965655805.1 Flavobacteriaceae bacterium | reverse complement strand
ATTTTCTTTTAAAACTACTTTACAGTAGTTTCCGGCGGCTTCAACAAACAAAATATCATTTAATTTGACTTGAACATACTTTTTACCACTGTACAAAAAAACATGCCGGTCTTCTTGTGTTCGGGAATGCCCTATTTCACTAAAATCATACTTAAAATTGATAGCTTTATTGATGGCTTTTAAAAAGCGCTCAAAACTAAATGGCTTTAATAAATAATCTGTTATGTTTAATTCATAACCTTCTAAAGCATATTCCCTATAGGCTGTTGTTACAATTACTTTTGGTGGATTTGGAAGTGTTTTTAAAAAGTCAAATCCCTTTAATTTGGGCATATTTAAATCCAAAAAAATCAAGTCGACTTTTTTGTTTCTTAAATATGCCAACGCTTCAATGGCATCGAAACAACCCTTTGCCAATTTCATATCTGGCAGCAAATCACAATACCCTTTTATAATATCATGAGCTATAGGTTCGTCATCTATAATTAAGTATGTGATCATAGCTGTAATTCCAGTTGTGCTTTATACATTGAATTACTCTTTTCAACACTAAGCTTATGTTGATTGGGATATGCCAATGCCAATCTTCTTTTTAAATTTTTGAGACCAATGCCAGCGTCCTTTGGGACCTCATTTTCATCAAAATTATTTTCAATTTCAAAAAACAGTTTCTCATTGGTGCTTGTTAAAATTAAGGAGACAAAGGCCTTTTTTCTTAAATTCTCCACACCGTGTTTAAAGGCGTTTTCTAACAGGATAATCAACAAAAGGGGCTTGATCTTTATATTTTGATTTTGGATTTCTGTTTTAAATTGAACATCAATTTCCTTATGATATCTCATTTTATGCAGCTCAATATAATTTTTTAAATACGAAATCTCTTCGGATAAGGGAACCATATCCTTTTCGCCCTCATAAATACTATAACGCATCAAATCCGATAATTTTAGAATAAGGGCTTTCGACTTTTCAACGTCCTTGTCTACGAGTCCATATAAATTGTTTAGCATGTTAAAGAAGAA
>CBFHJN010000471.1:0-1030 GCA_965655805.1 Flavobacteriaceae bacterium | reverse complement strand
AAAACTTAAGGCATCCTTAAATTGTGGAAACAGATATTCAAATTGTCCTGGAGCAGTTTGCTGTAAGAAATAAGATTGTCCGTTGTAATGAATTTGTGCGTTTTCAGGAATTACCTCACCAGCTGTATTGACAATAAGTTTAAATTCTTTATTTTCAATAGCATTCAAGTCTTTATTTGTGACATAAAACTGAAAAGGCGCAGGTGGTTCATAAGCGGTTTGGTAATTCACAACGCGCTTGTAACTATCACTGAACCAGTTAATTTGACCTGTTGCATAAGAAATAAGTAAAATAGTAATCGGGATGGCAGCGTATTTTAGATACTTCGTATTACTTTTAAAATTAATGGCTAATTTGAAAGGAATCGGACTTAATTCAGAGGATTTCTGTTCAATACTCGCTTCAAGAAGTTCAGATTGTGTTGTATTGTGATTTAACTGAAGGACATTAAGCAGCTTATCATTCACTTCAGGAAAATGATTTCCTATTATTTGTGAGGCTTGTTCATAATCTATCCCTTTCTGAAGTTTAAATAGTTTGGCTAAAGGAAATGCGATGAATTTTAAAAACAAAGCCAGTTCAACAGCTATAAATACCCAAAATAAAATAGTTCTCGCTGTTGGATTGAGCCATAAAAAGTATTCAATTAATAAGGTTACTATCAAATACAACAAGCCGATGGCAAAAAACAAAATAGCACCTTTTACCAGTTCATTGGTGTAATATCTCCTAATGAATTGTTCTAATTTGGATTGTATGGTCTTGAAATTATTCAACATTAACTATTTAACTCACTAAACTACAATTTTATTTTAACGTGTAAATGCCTAAATTTGGTAAGATTCTGTTAATTTCGAGGAGTAGCGTTAAAATAAAGACCAACTCGCAATATTATTTTTATGAAAGACCTAAAATATCTTGCAGCATTTTCCATTCCAATGGTTGCCTTTATTGGATTGTTTCTCAAAGGAAACTTCGTATTTTTAACACCTGTTTTTGCTTTTGTAATCATTCCTTTACTTGAACTTA
>CBFHJN010000470.1:0-1067 GCA_965655805.1 Flavobacteriaceae bacterium | reverse complement strand
GCTATTCTGTTTTTATTGTACCTTTTATTTATTTACAGATGAAAAAAATATTAAATAAGATTCTAGTTGAAGTAGGTTTAATTTATGTCGAATTGTTAGGATTATTTATAATCATAATGCAGAAATTAAATGAAGTATTTAAAACTGATTAAGAAGTACTGGCCTGTAATATTATTTTTAGTTCTTATATTTTATTTAGGGATACTTAAATTGAAAATAAATAAACTTGAAGATGATATTCAGATTAAAAATGTTAGAATTTCAACAATGCAGGATAGCGTATTGACTTACGCAACAAAAACAGGACAACTCGTATCAAAGGTAAATTCAGTTGAAATTGATAAAAGAAACCTAAAATATTCATTACAGGAAATAGGATTCAATCTTAAAGAGGTAAAAAATGCTAATGTGAAGTTGAGAAATGTTGTTGCGGCGCTGAAAGCCGAAATAAAGGCGACAGGGAGCGTTTCTACTCCTGTTATAGATACATTCATTGTTTACACGAAAGATTCAACCAAGCCAAATGAGATTGATTCTGTTAACTATATGAAAGTAAAGGATTGGAGCGACGGTAAATTATCTGTTTTTGATGGAAATATCATTGATAATGAATTAAACTTTGATTATCAATATTATTTACAACTAAAATTATTAGTAGACGAACAAAAAAAAGGATTTACAGTAACAGCCGTTACTGATACAACTACAACAAAATTTGTATCAGGAAACAGTATTTTTGTTAGAGACAAAAAGAAATGGTATGAGCGTCCTGCTGTTTGGGGTGTAACTGGAATATTAGCCGGAGTACTTATTGCCAAATGAAATAAAATAATTAAATTGCATATTCTAAAGTTGTTTTTTCATAAGTTTGATTTAGTTAGGTTTAGTTTCCGGGAGCTTATTGAAGCTCCCGGTTTTTTAATTATTTAATTTCTGTGAATGTTAGTCTGATATCTAGTCCGACAATTGCACCCATATCAGTAAGTAATTCGATAGGTGCCTGTTGTTCGCCTGCAAGAATTCTGGAAGCCTTACTTGGGCTAATGTCCAACTGTTGAGAATAAAAA
>CBFHJN010000469.1:0-1068 GCA_965655805.1 Flavobacteriaceae bacterium | reverse complement strand
ATATGCAAATCCGTTGTGAGCAAGCTAAAGAAACATCGAGATTAAATTGAAATGATAGGAATTGAAAATTATTTAGGGTTTATTATTGCTGGAATCATTATGAATTTGACGCCTGGAGCAGATACGATTTATATAATCACACGAAGTATTGCTCAAGGTAAAAAAGCTGGAATTTACTCTGTTCTCGGAATTAGTTGTGGAGCAATAATACACGTGATTTTAGCTGGACTTGGACTTTCTTTAATTTTAGCTAATTCAATTTTGGCGTTTAATATTATTAAATGGATTGGATCATTTTATTTGATTCATTTAGGTATCAAAATGTTATTGGACAAATCAAAATTATTTGCAGACAAACAAACCGAATTTGGAAAACTGAATTTTTGGAAGATATTCAGACAAGGATTTTGGACAAATTTGCTAAATCCTAAAGTGGCGATTTTCTTTTTATCATTATTACCGCAGTTTATAAAACCTGAATATGTGGATAGCTCAATACCATTTATAATTCTTGGTTTGACATTTTTGACAACTGGAACAATTTGGTGTTTATTTTTAGCTTATTCAGCATCATTTATGACTAATACGTTACGGAATAATGACCGAATTGGAAAAATAATGAAGAAAGTGAGTGGATTTGTTTTTGTTGGTTTAGGACTTCAATTATTGCTCAAACGAAATTGATTGCGCAGAAAGCCAGCTCACAACAACGTATATAGCTCATAGCTAGTTAGTTGCTTAATTCAAAATTAAGGCATATTTGCTAGTCCGCCAAATTTTTTAATTTGGCTTATTGAGTAAAAAGATAATAAGAAAATTAAAAATTGGGCTCGTGCTTTATCGAAAATTATCGCTAATTTACTTGCTACGAGCCATATACAAAACCGTTGGGCATAATTTAGGACAAGACATTTAAAATGGCAAGAACAAAAGAAATATCTAAAGGAAAATTAATTGATGGAGTGATAGAAATACGATTAAGTCATTGGAAGCATTTTGCAAAATTTATCACAAGAGATATGCTTGATTTTCCAGCTTATATTTTCAGAGGGCAATCTTCAGCTATAT
>CBFHJN010000468.1:0-1102 GCA_965655805.1 Flavobacteriaceae bacterium | reverse complement strand
ATTAAACGAATTGCCATTCATCAGCACGATACACCACATAACATTTTTCACCTTCAGAATTTGTAGTTTTTTTAAGTAATGCATAACCAACATTTACATCATCAGTATATGTTGCGATACCTAAATATTTTCCATCTCTCCAAAGGTGATAATCTTTACCATAGATAAGTAAATCTTGTTTTTTAAAAAAATCACCTTCATTATTTACACTTTTAAAAAAATCACTCATATTATTTACTATTCCATTTATTTAAATCAGGATTCCAGACATAATTATCATTATCACCATATGCCCAGAAGTCCAATGCTTTTAATGCTCCTTGGGAATAACCAGCATTAGTGAGAGCATTATTTAGATTTTTACCATATAGAACTTCACGTTTACCAGATAACCAAAAGAGTGTAAAAGCTTTTAATGATTTCTTTGGTGTTGAATTGGAATAGAATTCTTTTGCATTTCTCCAAACGTCATCAATGACATCATTAATTAAATTTTTAATTGTTGAAGAATCGATATAACCGCCTTTATTTTCGTTTAGGACATTCATATTTTTCCAATGTTTTTGTCCTTTTTTTATCATTTTGATTTCTTCTATGTTTAATTGTACATTACCCATAGTTATTTTATTTAAAATTTAAATTTCTTTGGGATTTGGAATTCAATTTGGAATCCATGAATTGCATCTCCAATTCTGAAACTATAACTTGTATAGTTACCCATTTTTAAAACCGTTCTTTCAGGGATGAATTTTAATGGAAAAGTAATTATGTTTAGGATTTTAATTATTGTTGGAATTTTAGTTGGTTTATCATCTAATAGTTCAACAACCCATAGTTTACGTTTAAAGTGTTTTATTGTCCAAGGACTACCATGTTTGTATTGATATATGTCGTAGAACCCACGATAATTTAATCCAGAAGGACTTTTATCTCTATACTGATAATAATAATTATTAGCACGTTTATTCACTTCTGGATCGGGATGAATTCTAAAGAATCTTATAATATCATCAACATTTACGAGATGACTAACACCCATTCCTTTAAAGTTATCTAAACTCAGCTTACCTGTTTCATAATATTGTTCTACAGCTTCTTTAGT
>CBFHJN010000467.1:0-1119 GCA_965655805.1 Flavobacteriaceae bacterium | reverse complement strand
AATAAATCTAACCAACTAAAAAACTAAAACTTATAACTAAAACCTGTATAAACACCAATTATATAAGGTCTAAAACTACCTGAAGTGTTACTAAAGGCATTTAATTGATATTTAAAGGTAGGTTCTAAATTAAACTTGAATTTTTCTGAAAACTTATAATTCATTCCAAGACCTAAATTGGTGCTGAAACTCACATTGTTAACATTATTTGCTTCACCTATATAGGTTGAATACTCTTCAAATTCTGAATAAACTTCGTTGTTATTTAAAAAGAACGTACTTACTCCTCCAATTAAATTAACACCAAAGCGTTTATTAACTAATCTATATTCAAGTTCAACAGGAACTTCGTAATAACTTAATCGCTGACTAATTGCAGCATTAGATAAATCATTTATTTGTTGAAACCCTAAATTCTCTCCACTAAAAGCATTTAACGATTGGCTACCAGGAGCTAAATTAATATTTCGCATTGGGTTTACTGGGTTTCCGCTACCACTAGGGTTTTCATATAGAATTACATTATCTGTATCGTAACTCAAATTTAAAGAGCTAACACCTGAACGAATGGCTAGTTTTTTACTTAATGTATAACTAACATTTACACCATAGCTCATATTTACCTCACCACTTTTAGAATTAGAAACAAACTGATCATCGATATGAGAACCTTCACCAAGAGAGTTATAGTAAACAGGCGCAACATTTGCATAAACTTGCCACCTGTTTACTAATTTTTCTTTCTCTTCTTCTTTCTCATTTAATTCTTCAGCTTGCGCTATTGCATCCTCTATAGAAGGTGACTCGTTTAATAACGAATCACCAACTTTTAAGGCTTTCTCTTTTTCTTTTTCATTAAGAGTATTATCGCCTTTCATAGCATTTGAGGCGATTGCATTTTGTGTATTTTCATTTTTTAAACCACTACTAACAGCATTTGTATCTAACTCTACATTACCATTAGTTTCTGTTTGTGCCGTTTTCGTTTTATTGGCTTCAGGGTTTGAAGAAATTGTTTTATTTATAGTGTTTGTAGAATTTGGATTTTTTGATTCTGTTCTCGTACCAAAATTAACTTTATTTAATTCAGAAGTATTTTTATCATTATTTGATGAAACT
>CBFHJN010000466.1:0-1148 GCA_965655805.1 Flavobacteriaceae bacterium | reverse complement strand
GGTTTTACGTATGATGGTATTATTTTAAACGCAGCAGCTTATACACATACCTCCGTTGGAATTGGTGATGCTGTTGCCGCTATTGAAACGCCTGTTGTTGAAGTGCATATATCTAATACCTTTAAACGAGAAGAGTTCAGGCATCATTCCTATGTGGCACCTCATGCCAAAGGAATTATTGTTGGTTTTGGATTGCAAAGCTATGAATTAGCTTTAATAAGTTTTTTATAAACTTTGCCAAACTTAAACTTAATTATTTAACATAGAGTATTTTATAAAATTATTTCTTTTTTTTGTGACTTTTTAAACACTTAAGTGTCTAAATAAGTATATACAAATTCAAGTTTGGAATACACGAAATCAAATGATGTAGTTGCAGGTAGTGAAACATATTCGTATGGAACTACTATTGATGATGAAAAACTAGTTGCTTTAATTGTAAAAACTAAAAGTTCAGAATTGTTTTCGGTTATTTACGATAGATATTCAGAAAAAGTCTACCATAAATGTATTTCATTCGTAAAGAACAAAGAAGAAGCACAAGATTTAACTCATGACATTTTTGTGAAACTCTTTGTGAAAATCAAATCATACAATCAACAATCAAAATTCTCTACTTGGTTGTATGCTTTTACTTATAATCACTGTGTAAATTATGTTCAACGGGATTTAAAAAAACGGAGAGATAAATTTATTTCTACAGATAGTAATGAAAACACCTTAGGACAAATCTATCCAGACATTGCTGATGAAGAAATCTATACTATGAATACTGAAAAATTCACAAAGTCTTTAGATGTTATAGAACCAAACGATAAATCTATCCTGTTTATGAAATATCAAGATGATATGAGTATAGACGATATTCAAAATGTATTAGGTTTAGGCAAAAGTGCTGTTAAAATGCGAATAAGTAGGGCAAAAAGTCGATTAATTGAAATTTATAAAACAGTTTAATTATGGAAAATCCTTTTAAAAAAATCGTTCATAATGATCAACTTCCTGAATTAATTAAGCAAAAAGTAATGGATGATATTAATATAATTAAACTCGCTTTGGATGTAACCGGGCTTTTGGCAATTAAATACCCCAAAACAATTGAAAAATTTTTTTTGCCTTTAAATATTAAATACAAATTAGACGATAAA
>CBFHJN010000465.1:0-1173 GCA_965655805.1 Flavobacteriaceae bacterium | reverse complement strand
ACACCGTAATCTTCGGTTAGATTTTTTAAAACCATTTTATATTCTTCCTGATATTTTCGGGTGTCTGCATTTTTGGTGTTTACCAACTCTTGAATTATGCCACTTTTATCTCTAACAAAATAACGGTAATTACCATCATCAATAGTCCAAAGCAAATCCAGGTTGCCTTCAACGGCTGTTTCTAATTCTATTGTTTCGTTATTAATGGTATAGGATTTTTGAGCGAATCCTAAAAATCCAAGCGCTAAAAACCCGAACAAAAAGAAGATCTTTTTCATATTATATAAACATTTTGCTTACTTGTAAAGCTAAAAAAATTAAATGATATCTATGAATATATCCTACTATTTCTTGAATGTTCTACCTTTCCAAGTATAGGTTGTAAAGAATGATAAGCTTATAATATACAGACTGAAAAACGGGTAAAAAATGCTAGCAGACAAAAAAGATGGTAAAACAGATTCTTGATGTAAAAGCCTACTGGTTTTAAAAATTAGTATAAAATCAATACCCAATTTAATGAGTGCTATAAATAGAAAATGGGTTGAGCTTAACATACCAAAAGCGGTAATAGGAATCATTAAAATAAGTGCTAAATTCATCAACATAACCACAATGCCTGTAATGATACCAAAAAAGCTTTTGTAGTGAGTGGATTTTGCCATCCAGCGTAAACGTTGTGAAACTAATTGTTTCCAATTTCGTTGAGGTTTCGTTTCTACAGTGGCTTCAAATGATTTTAAATAGGTAACATCCTTCGCATTATTTCTAACGGCTTTCTGCAATAAAAACACATCATCACCACTGGCAATTTCGGTAGAGCCTTCAAATCCTGATAATTCTGAAAACAATTCTTTTGTATAGGCTAAATTTGCGCCATTGGCCAAAAAGGGCTCTCGAAGTCCAAAACCACCAACGGTTGTTCCCATTAAACTTAATAAATCTAGGGTTTGAAAACGGTCTAAAAATGATGCAATATCATAATAATTCACAGGAGCAGCAATTAAACGTGATCCCGTTTTCTGAATAATACCATCAAAACTTTTAAGCCAAAGATTAGGTACTTTACAATCTGCATCTGTGGTAATTATCCAATTGTATTTTGCAGCTTTAATAGCTTTGGTTATCGCTGTTTTTTTAGGGGATTCACTCTTAACGTTATTCTTTAAAATC
>CBFHJN010000464.1:0-1197 GCA_965655805.1 Flavobacteriaceae bacterium | reverse complement strand
CTTATCCATAAAGGAATAACTCTCCGCTTTTTTTCTTTACCATGAATACGCTCAGAAATATTTTCCCAAACAGCATCACTAGGTGTAGCCTCGAAGTTTTTTAAGCCTTCTTGGTATAATCTATCAATATGCTTTTTTTCATTTTTCATAATGATTGCGAACTAAAATTCGCTTTATAGTGTTCTATTTTGTCTTTTAAAATCTTTCTTGCTCTAGCAAGATTAGATTTTGTGGTTCCTGTTGTTATGTCTAGCATGTTACTAATTTCCTTATGAGAATAGCCATCTAAAACATATAAGTTAAATACTAATCTGTATCTATCAGGAAGCTGCTGTATTGAGTTAAGTAAAAAATCTAAATCTACAGTCTCTGTATCAATTTCTACTTGAACATCTTCAATTTGATCTTCATTAACAATGTCAAAAACACCTTGTGTTCTATACTTTTGTAAAGCAGTGTTTATAACTATGCGTTTTAACCAGCCTTCCAAAGAACCTTTGCCACTATATTGAGATATTTTTTCAAAAATTGTCACAAAAGCATCTTGCAGATTATCTTCAGCCTCTGCATAGTTTCTTGAGTACTTTAGACAAAGTGTAAATAGTTTGCTCGAAAAGAGTTTATATAAATCACTTTGTGCTGTAGTATCATTTTTTTTACACTTTTGTATGAGCTGTTCTAAACTCAAATATTACATTATTAATTAGTTTAAATATCTATTGTACTTGCACTTCATAAGTTATAAATACATCTTCTCCTTCATCATCTTCTCCCTGCCAAAACTTAAAAACATAAGTTCCTGCTTGCTCTTCTACTCTAAAATCAAACGATCCTTCCATGCTTTCATCAACCAAAGGTTCGCAATTATCACCTGTTTGTACATAAGCAATAACTGCTATGGTTCTTGTGTTACCTTCTACTAAATAATATAAATCGCTATAACTATGGCAAGTGCTTGGTCTAAAATAGTCATAAGTGATTTCGTATGTTTTACCAAACTCAAAATAATCTGGAAAACTAGCACTTTGTATAGCTACAAAATCATAATAGGAATCATCTTGATCTGAATCGTTGTCTAAGCTACAAGAAAAAACCAATGTTAAAATAAAACTAAATAAAAGAATTTTTTTCATCACATACTTTTTTTGGGTCAATGTATCTACTAGATGTAAAAAGTTTAAAAAGGTTGCGTAATAA
>CBFHJN010000463.1:0-1216 GCA_965655805.1 Flavobacteriaceae bacterium | reverse complement strand
GTGAACTTTGGGAAAAAATATTAGAATCGCAAATAGAAACTGGTACGCCTTATATGTTGTACAAGGATGCTGCTAACCGCAAATCCAATCAGAAGAATTTAGGTACCATTCGTTCGTCTAATTTATGTACGGAAATTATGGAATACACCTCTCCAGATGAGGTGGCAGTTTGTAATTTAGCATCAATTGCATTGCCAATGTTTATTAAAAATGGCGAATTTGATCATAAAGAACTTTATAAAATAACCAAACGCGTTACTAAAAACTTAAATCGTGTAATTGATAGAAATTACTATCCGGTTAAAGAAGCTGAAAATTCCAATTTCCGTCACAGACCAGTTGGATTAGGAGTTCAAGGTTTAGCAGATACGTTTATAAAATTACGCTTACCATTTACCAGTGATGAAGCCAAAAAATTAAACCAAGAAATTTTTGAAACGCTTTATTTTGCTGCTGTTACAGCAAGTATGGAAGAAGCCATGGCAGATGGTCCTTATCAAACATATCAAGGATCGCCAATTAGCCAAGGGGAATTTCAACACAACCTTTGGGGAATAAACGATAATGAATTAAGTGGTCGTTGGGATTGGGCAAAACTGCGAACAGAAGTTAAGGAACATGGTGTTCGTAACTCCTTATTAGTGGCTCCAATGCCAACAGCAAGTACATCGCAAATTTTAGGTAATAACGAATGTTTTGAACCTTACACCTCCAATATTTATACACGTCGTGTATTGTCAGGTGAGTTTATTGTGGTGAACAAACATTTATTAGAAGATTTAGTAGAACTTGGTCTTTGGAACGAAAGTTTAAAACAAGATATCATGAGAGCCAACGGTTCTGTTCAAGATATTGATGGCATTCCACAAGATATTAAAGAGCTTTACAAAACCGTTTGGGAATTGAGCATGAAGGACATTATTGATATGTCGCGTCATAGAGGCTATTTTATTGATCAATCGCAATCCTTAAACTTGTTTATGGAAGGTGCAACCATGGCGAAGTTAACATCTATGCATTTCTACGCATGGAAAAGTGGCTTAAAAACAGGTATGTATTATTTAAGAACAAAGAGTGCCGTAGATGCTATTAAGTTTACATTAGATACCAAGAAAAAAGAAGAGCCGACTGCTGAAACTATTGTAGAAACTGCTCCAGTTGTAGATTCCAATTTAGAACAACAAAAACAACAAGCCGCAAAAACAGCCGCTAAATT
>CBFHJN010000462.1:0-1231 GCA_965655805.1 Flavobacteriaceae bacterium | reverse complement strand
CACAACCGTACTATGTTTTATTAAACCCTGACGGTACCAAGATTTTAAATCAACCTGTAGGATATACACCTGATGAGGATGAGTATGCTCAGTTTTTAAAATGTGGGCTTAATGTTTTTAATCAATCTAGTAAAACTGATTTTAATATAATACCTTAAAGTAATTCTTTTCACTATTTTTGTACACGCTAAATTTTAAGAAGATAATGTCAACACCTTTAGAAAACTATTTTCAAAAATTCAGAGAAAATATTGTAGGAATCAATCACTCATTCAAATCACCTTACGGAAAAAAAGACATTATTTATGCCGATTGGACTGCAAGCGGACGATTATACAAACCTATAGAAGAAAAAATGATGAATGTTATTGGTCCTTATGTAGCCAATACACATACCGAAACATCTATAACTGGCTCGTCAATGACGCATGCCTATCATAACGCTCGCAATATTATTAAAGAACATGTAAATGCTTCAGCAGATGATGTTTTGATAACTGTAGGTTCAGGTATGACAGGAGCTATTAATAAGTTTCAGCGCATATTAGGATTAAAGGTCTCTGAAAATTTAAAAGAACATACAACCGTTCCGGAAGAACTTCGTCCAGTTGTTTTTATAACACATATGGAGCATCACTCCAATCAAACATCATGGTTAGAAACCATTGCGAAAGTGGAAGTGATTCCTTGTGATGAACAAGGGTTGGTATGCATGAAAAGCTATCAAAAACTTTTAGATAAGTATATAGACCATCCAATAAAAATTGCAGCAGTTACAGCATGTTCAAACGTTACAGGAATTAAAACCGATTATCACGCAATAGCAAAGTTAATCCATCAAAATAATGGTTTATGTTTTGTGGATTTTGCATGTTCGGCACCTTATGTAGGGATTGATATGCATCCAGAAGATCAAGAAGCCTATTTAGATGCAGTTATGTTTTCACCACACAAGTTTTTAGGAGGTCCTGGAGCTTCGGGTGTGTTAATTTTCAATAAAAAACTATATAAAAATTTAGTGCCAGATAATCCAGGAGGAGGAACAGTGTCTTATACAAACCCTTGGGGAGATCATGATTATATTGACGATATCGAATCAAGGGAAGATGGAGGAACACCAGGATTTTTACAAGCTATAAAAGTAGCATTAGCCATAAAGCTGAAAGACCAAATGGGAGTTGAAAATATTTTGCAGCGTGAGCATGAAATGAACGACATTATTTTCGACAAA
>CBFHJN010000461.1:0-1236 GCA_965655805.1 Flavobacteriaceae bacterium | reverse complement strand
ATAAAGTTCCAGAACGCACAGAATTAAGTTACGATTCTAAAATATTTTTGGGGAATCGTTTATTTTCTGAAAAAACTTGCGTTACGTGTCATGCCATCGAAACGTATTATAAAGCACCTTCTGTCATTGAAATCATGAGGGTATACAAAGAAAATAATGCTGATATCGTCTCGTTTCTAAAAGGGAATTCAAAACCAATTGTTGATGAAACTGCTAGCCAAGTTGCTGTTATGCAGGCGAATATTGACGGGTTTTTAAAGAAAATTACCGATGAAGAGCTAAATGCCATTGCCACCTACATGATGCATGTGGAGGAATTAGTAAAAAATCAATAACCGTTAAAATAGTTTTTCTAAACGCTATTAGGCTTTGTGTTCATAAATAACAGTATTTTTCACATGTAAAACTTCAAATGATTTGTATTTTTCCGAAAAATATTTTTGAAATGAATAAAGAACAGTTTATGAAAGAAGCTGTAAATGCAGCTTTAAAAGGAATGAACAATAATGAAGGTGGCCCATTTGGCTGCGTTATAGTGAAAGATGGAAAAATAATTGGACGCGGAAACAATAAAGTAACTTCAAGCAATGATCCAACAGCACATGCGGAAGTAACAGCCATTAGAGATGCCTGTAAAAACTTGGACTCATTTCAACTAGAGGGTTGCGAAATTTATACTTCTTGCGAGCCTTGTCCTATGTGTCTAGGCGCGATTTATTGGGCAAGACCTGATAAAGTATACTACGGAAGTAATCAGGTTGATGCTGCCAATATTGGCTTTGACGACGAATTTATATACAAAGAAATCCCATTACCTTATGCTGAACGCAGCATTCCTTTTGAACAATTAGCGCGTGAAATCGCTTTAGAGCCGTTTCAAGAATGGACAAAGAAAGTGGATAAAACAGAATATTAGCTTTCAGCTATTAACAATTTGCCTAATTTGTGCATATTACCGACTATGGGAGAAAGAGATAAAAATGGATTGAATAGTACTTCACGATTATGGCTCATTATAGGCATTTTATTTATTGCGGTAAACTTAAGACCTGCACTTTCTAGTATTGGTCCATTAATCGACATGATTCGTCATGATCTTGGACTTTCTGAAACCTTACTAGGTCTATTAACGACATTACCTTTAATTGCTTTCGGTGTAGTTTCTACTATTACAGCCTTATTTACCAAGCGTTTCGGTATTGGAAATACACTTTTAGGTGCATTAATTGTACTGGC
>CBFHJN010000459.1:0-1269 GCA_965655805.1 Flavobacteriaceae bacterium | reverse complement strand
AAGAATACTTCTATCTACTCCCAATGGTCTCCAATACTCGGCTAGTAAAAATATGATAGCGAAAGCCGATACAAATATGTTAATAGTATTGGCACGTTTTGAAGTTATTTTCTCTTTTAGTGAAAGAAAGCCAACGACACCAAATGCTATTAATATTAACCCAAGAGGATATCCAAAAATAATGGAAAGAACACCTAGAATAATCATTGCTCCATTGAGCATATAACTAAAGGAAGTCTTGATGTTGCGCTTTTTAAACAAATATGCTGCAAAGGGTGGTATTAAAAACAAGGCTACAATAAGGGATGCCGTTAATGCGGATGTTTTAGTAAATGCCAAGGGTCTAAATAATTTTCCTTCCGCACCAATCATTGTGAATACAGGAATGAAACTTATAATTGTGGTCATTACCGCTGTCAATATGGCTCCAGAGACTTCGGCAGTTGCATTATACACAACAGTATTCATTGGTAGGTTTTCATCATTTTCATCAATATGCCGTAGCACATTTTCGGATAGAATAACACCTACATCGACCATTGTGCCAATAGCAATGGCAATACCTGATAAGGCCACAATGTTTGCATCTACATTAAATAGTTTCATTGAAATAAAAACCATTAATACAGCTACCGGTAACAGTCCTGAAATTAGCACAGAAGCTCTTAAATTGAATACCATTATTATTATCACGAAAATGGTAATCAAAATCTCTAACGTCAGTGCTTCATCAAGTGTACCCAAGGTTTCTTGGATAAGTTCAGTTCTATCATAAAAGGGAACAATGGTTAACTGAGATGTTCTACCATCACTTAACGTTTTTGAAGGTAGTCCTGAACTTAATTCACTTATTTTCTCTTTTACATTATTAATAACCGCCATAGGGTTTGCACCATATCGCGCCACAACAACTCCTCCTACAACTTCGGCACCTTCTTTATCTAAAAGCCCTCTCCTGGTTGCAGGGCCGTGAGATACTTTTGCAATGTCTTTTAAGCGTATTGGAGTAAAATCTTCTGATGTAACAACCGCATTCTCCAAGTCGGAAATGGACTTGACATATCCTAAACCACGAATAAGATATTCTGCTTGATTAATTTCTAATGTTTGTGCACCAACATCTTGATTACTTTGTTTAACTGCATTGACAACTTCACTTAAACCAATTTTATATTGTTTCATTAACTCTGGGTTGACATCCACTTGGTATTCCAAAACGTAGCCACCAATTGAAGCCACTTCTGAAACACCGCTAGCCGAAGACAAAGC
>CBFHJN010000458.1:0-1275 GCA_965655805.1 Flavobacteriaceae bacterium | reverse complement strand
TTTTTCATATCTATATTTTAAAAATTATTTCATTTCGAAATGGTTTGCATCGAACCCCCAATCATAACCGGCAACATTATTTTCATTCAAACTTTTCCAATAATCAGCTAACGGCTTATAAGATTCTCTGTCTGTTCTATATTTGCCATCTATAAACAAATTGAGGTCGGCAGCTAATTTTTTAAGATGAGAACCATCTAATGTTTTACTTCTTTTTTTACTTTTTGTTACATTTAATTTGCCGTCTAAAACAGAAATTTTGTAACCTAAAAAGTACAGTGCCTGTTGAGAATTAGTTCTTAAAAACTCGCCAACAGTCAATTCGTACCCAAGTTCTTTGTAGGAGTAAATTATTAACTTCGCTATGTTCAGAACGAATATACTTTGCTTTTCCCTTAATGTCATAATCTTTTGTGTTACAAATTACCCTATCCGGGAAGATAAACTCATTGTCCTTCATGAAAAATGGTTCTTTTATTTCATCGCTAACAAATTCTTCAACTACAAATTTTTCTCCAAATTCCTGAACTAAATATTTATTACCTGTTTTTTTCATCTTCCCCTTTTATTGTTATTTTACTTTGAAGTAAAAACATTTTTAAATCATCAATTTTATCTGTTACTTTTCCACTAGATAAATTTATTGAATTTCTTATCTCCTTAAAAGTTTCAATTGTCTCTTCCTTATGTTTTTCTAAATCATTTCTCATAATATCTCTATCATTTTCTAATGTACTGAGCCTCCTTCTATCTATACGCCAATTAACGAAAGCGGTTACAATCGTAAATAATGCTGTTACAGCTAAGATTAATGATGATATACTTGCAGGGGTTATTTCGGATGTAAAAATCCAGATTAAAAGCGTCAATATTGCTACTTCCATAATCAATATTTGTATTTAATTTCTTTATCATTTTGCCACTTATCAAAGTTAACCAAATTAATTTCTCCTTTGAAAATTTTTCTGTTAAATTGTGTTTCTACCCTGCCATGTGCGTTGTGTCCGTATCGAATATTTTTAACAATTAATTTTTTGCCTTTCTTTTTAATCGTTGACTTTGACCAGCGAATACCATTTTTTTCAATTTCTTTCCCGTCCTTCACATAAATCCTTTTCATCCTGAGTTTCTGATACCCTAGAAAAGAAGCGTCAAAATCTAGTATATCACCGTTTCGCTCCATTTTTTCACCTTTTGAGTTAACGGTTTGATATGTACAGAAAATTGACTTTTTAGGTTTCCCTCTGGTGATAATTACGCCTTTGTAATCTTTGA
>CBFHJN010000457.1:0-1289 GCA_965655805.1 Flavobacteriaceae bacterium | reverse complement strand
AAATTGCTCGAGCGCTTGCATGCCTAATTTAGAATTTCCGCGCTCGTTTAAACCAGGTGACCAAACGGCAATAGTAAATTCGTGTGGTAATGCGGCCACAATTCCACCACCAACGCCACTTTTACCTGGAAGTCCAACTTCAAAAGCAAACTCGCCAGCTTCATCATAAAAGCCACAGGTTAACATGATTGCGTTAATTCGTTTGGCTTGACTTTTGGTTAATCGTGCTACATTTGCCAAACAATTCCCTTTGTTAGCGAACATGAAGAAGGCTTTTGTTAATTGGGAGCAGGTCATTTCCAAAGCACATTGATGGAAATAGAAATCTAAAACATCTTCAACCGAATTATTCAGGTTATTGAAGGATTTTAAAAGATTGGCAGCAGCGTAATTATTATAGCCCGTTTCCTTTTCAGATTGTGCCACTTTTAAATTGTAGGTGATTGTATCATCACCAGTAATATCTTGAACGAATTTTAAAAATTCAGCTTTAGGATTTTCAAATTCCGAAACTAAAATATCGGCAATAACGATGGCTCCAGAATTAATTAAAGGATTTCTAGGAATGCCTTCTTCCAACTCTAAAAGCGATAAATGATTGAATGGGTTTCCAGAGGGTTCCACATCTACACGATCCCAAATAGAAGTTCCAATTTTTGACATGGCCAAAGCAAGTGTCAATACTTTAGAAATACTTTGAATAGAAAAACCAACTTCAGAATCGCCAACAGCAAACTCTTCACCAGAAATAAGTTTTAAATGAATTCCGAACCTATTAGGATTTACGCGAGATAATTCTGGAATGTAACGAGCAATTTCTCCTTTGTCCGTATCCTGCGTTACACTTGTGTAAATTTCATTTAAAATTGCTTGGTGATCTATCATGCATTAACCTTTATAGAATGGTAGTTTTACTACTGTTGCTGGAATGGCATTTTTACGTATTTGAATGTTGATTTTGCTGTCAAAAGCACTAAAGGCTGGAGCTACATAACCTAAACCGATACCTTTTTTAAGCATTGGAGACATGGTTCCAGATGTTACTTTTCCTATTAAATTTCCATCAGTATCAACAATATCATACCCACTTCTTGGAATACCTTTGCCATCTAATTCAAAGGCAACCAATTTACGTTTTAAAACACCTTTTTTCTCTTCCGATAATTTATCTGAATTGGTAAAGGTTTTCGTGAATTTGGTAATCCAACCCAAGCCAGCTTCAAGTGGTGATGTGGTATCGTCAATATCATTACCATATAAGCAATATCCCATTTCTAAACGTAAGGTGT
>CBFHJN010000456.1:0-1293 GCA_965655805.1 Flavobacteriaceae bacterium | reverse complement strand
ATGAACACTGATTAGAACATAAAAATATTGTATTTTTCGACTTCATAACAACCTATGAAACAGCTATACTTTATTTTATTGTGTTTGTTGGTAACGTCCTGTAATTATTTCGATGCTAAAAAAACATCGTCAGATGTTATTTTGGAGAATGAACTCTTGACGTTCAATTGGAATGAAGTAGACGAATATCCCATGTTTGCTAGTTGTGATGAAAACGCATCGCAAGAAGACAAAAAACAATGTTTTCAGAATACATTAACCCAGATTATTACCGAAAAACTGCAGCGCGATACGCTAATTGTTTCACAAGATATTCATGAAACGGTTTATATAAATTTTGAAATTTCGAAAGAAGGTTTACTTTCGCTGATTACTATTAAAGCCGATTCTCTAACGCTTCAGGAAATTCCAAATATTAAGGAACTATTGCATGCCAGTGTGGATTCACTCCCTAAAATTTATCCAGCTATCAGACGCAGTCAGCAGGTGAAAACGGCTTTTACTTTGCCAGTCATTATTCAGGTTAATTAACGTACGGTTTTATAAATTTATTTTATAGCCCAGGGCAAAGTCTATGGGAAAATTATCGCTGTTATCAGTAAATAAAGCATAAATGTCATGATATGCAAAGGTGATATAACTGTTTTTAGTTACCCGAAAATCAGCACCTAAACCAAGAATAAAAGGAACATCAATTCCAGAAAACGAATCCTCATAAGTGCCAATTTCTGGAATATTGAAAGTGTAAGTGGCGTTTCCAAAATCGTAAGTCACCAATTTTAAATTTCCATAGATATTAAAACGCTCTTTATTAATTACGCGATACCGATATCCAATGGCCATTTGCGTGGATGTGTACTCAAAATCATCAGCTTCCAAGGCATGTCTGAAATGAAAAAATAGCGCATGTCTTGACAATTTGGAGGATTCGAAAAGTTCAAATTCTAATCCAAAAAATGGCACATTGACATTATTAGGATTTTCCACCAACGGCTGGTTGGTTAAGCCACCAAAAACACCCAAACGTGTTTGTAGCTTCGCGCGATCTTCAAAATTATAGCTCAAATCAGTTGTAGCATTGTAGGTGTTAAAAAAGTTTTCCAGACTATATAACGTGAGTTTCACTTTTTCTGTAGGAACACCGTAATCTTCGGTTAGATTTTTTAAAACCATTTTATATTCTTCCTGATATTTTCGGGTGTCTGCATTTTTGGTATTTACCAACTCTTGAATTATGCCACTTTTATCTCTAACAAAATAACGGTAATTACCATCATCAATAGTCCAAAGCAA
>CBFHJN010000455.1:0-1298 GCA_965655805.1 Flavobacteriaceae bacterium | reverse complement strand
CTTTTTCAATAGAGACATCATACCACAACAGTAAAAGAAATGGAACTGTAGCTAATTAATAGTGATGTACTTGCAATTTTCAGGTTTGTAATGCCCTAAAATGGTGACGAGAGGATTTTATTTCTCGAAATAGGTTTTACACACCCTTCCTATATCCTTATGTCACAAAAAATAAGTGAGGATACAATGGGCACTATACATTTGGCTATCAACAATCTAAAAGCAGAACCAAATGAAAAAAAGAGTTGTTCAATATTTAAAAAACATATTCGGAACCATCCTGATTTTATTGCTAATCGGTGTTGTCACGATAATCTCCCTAAATGGAAGTGTTGAATATGGCAACAATCCTTTAAATATCAATTTAGAGAAAGAAGGGCCTTATGTGTTTTATGAAACTGATAGCACTTACACGATTAATTATATAAGAGGGAACAAAATGGATGGTTTTTATCTGGATAAAGCCGCACACCAATTAGACGATAAAGTTCCTGCTACGTGCCATTTCCCTTTAGATACTTCCAGTTTTGATTTTACCATTGATTCACAATTTGAAATACCCAAAACCACCTATTCTGACAACCAACCCATCATTGCCATTTCAGATATTGAAAGCGGTTATAAAGCATTTCGTGATTTCTTAATGGCCAACAAGGTCATAGACACCAACCTAAATTGGATTCTTGGCAAAGGACACTTGGTCCTTGTAGGTGATTTTATGGACAGAGGCTTTTCGACCACTCAAGTACTTTGGTTTGTTTATAAACTGGAACAAGATGCGAAAAACCAAGGAGGGCAAGTACATTTCATTTTAGGAAATCATGAACTCTATAATCTGCAAGGTAAGTTCAAATCGGCTTCCTATAAATATTCTGGTGTTGCTTCTATCCTGGGAAAACAACACCACGACCTGTACAACGATAACTCATTTTTAGGCAAATGGTTGGCTTCGAAAAATACGATGGAACTTATCAACGGCCATCTTTTCGTTCATGGTGGAATCCATCCAGATATAGCTGATTATGATGTTTCCATAGATCAAATCAACAAAATCAACAGAGAAAATTATCGTCTTTCATACTATCCCAAACCCAAAGAAACCATTGAGCAATTAATTCTTTCCAACAGAAAAGGGGTTTGCTGGTACCGAGGATACTTTAAAGATGATCTATCGCAAGAAGAGGTGGAAAAAGGAATTGAGAAGTTCAATGCAAAGGATATTATTGTGGGTCACACACTGCAATGGTCCGTCAAGAAATTATATGAAGGAAAAGTCTACGCCATTGATGTAAAACATC
>CBFHJN010000454.1:0-1309 GCA_965655805.1 Flavobacteriaceae bacterium | reverse complement strand
AGTTGTTAGTTGTTAGTTGTTAGTTGTTAGTTGTTAGTTGTTAGTTGTTAGTTGTTAGTTGTTAGTTGTTAGTTGTTTATATGTTGGTTTGGAAGTGATTTTGTTACATAAAATTAATATTTATTTCCTAGTTTTCAACTTCAACGTCCATTCAAAGTTGAACTCTGACACCTCAACTTGTTCTGAATTGGTTCCAACGGCATGCATCCAGACGGTTTGACCTTCACCAGTTTCTATTGTTCGCTTTAAGGCTTCGTCAATTTTATAACCATCATTACAAACAAATGTAATGCGTCCTGTAGCTTTTTTAGAAAAACGCGCATTATTAGATGCCACTAACATGGAAATATTTTCTCCAGATGCTTTAATTTTCTGCATAACCAATGCACCTGTTGTCAGCTCGGCTGCCATGCCTTGTACTGCCCAAAACATGGATTTAAAAGGATTCTGATTCACCCATCGATGTTTAACCGTTACCACGCATTTTTCAGAATCTAAAGATTTTGTGCGCACACCTGTAAAGTAAGCTGCTGGTAATTTGAACATAAGAAACATATTGAGTTTACTAGGGGAAACAACCATTTTATCTATAATTTTCTATAAATATATTGAAAATAAACGAATATCAATTTGTTAATTTTATGTTAAATTTAAGTACTTTGTATTGCATAATACCTTCTTTTAGACATATATTTGCATAAGAAACTATTATATACTTTTAAAAATGATTGATAATCACCAAAAAAACATAGCCACTTTTATTCATTTATCTACCTTCTCTAGGTTTATGATTCCTTTTGGAAATTTTATTGGTCCTTTAGTATTATGGGTCATGAATAACGACAAATCGGAATTTGTAGATGCTCATGGTAAACAGGCTATAAATTTTCAAATGAGTATTTTATTATATGCTTTAATTATTGGTATGCTGACTATTCCCTTTTTCATTTTCAATTTGATAAGTGGATTAGATTTTTTAGATATCAACACGTTTGATAGTATTCATATAAATATTACCAAACCTTCACCGCTTTTATATATTACTGGTGGTTTTGCTTTTTTTGCCGTAATCGGATTTATTTTAGAATTAGTTTTTATCGTCAAAGCCGCTCTATCAGCAAGAGATGGTCAAGAATATCGCTATCCATTAACCATCAAATTTTTAAAATAAATATTAAAATTTCATCTATAAATCAATCAAAAAATGAACAGTTTAAAAAAATTATTATGGAAAAGAGGCTTTAAACCCTTTGCCTTAATTAAAATGAACAGAAAAACATGAAAATAGAAAACACAAAAGCACAAATGC
>CBFHJN010000453.1:947-1330 GCA_965655805.1 Flavobacteriaceae bacterium | reverse complement strand
TTGGTACTGCCATGTATGCTGTTTTGGGGAATAACTTCACTGGTGGCAGGTTTGCTTATGGTGGAAGACGAATTTTTACACTCAAGTATCAATGCCATTTTTGTTCCATTGATTACTATCATATTTCTTTTGTTCTTTCAGCAAGAACTGCAGGAAAAAACCTTGGCATTTGGAATGCTAATTGGAAGTATTTTGAGTTGTTTATATGTAATTGTATTAGGAATAAATAAAAATGTCATACACATTGGAAGGCCCAATTTAAAAAGCAAGAATATCCAAATCTTGCTCAAACAATTTCCTGCAAAAATTTCTTCTGGACTAATTATGGGCCTTACACCTATGGTAGACCAATTTTTTTCTGCGCAATTGGCTATTGGTGCAAT
>CBFHJN010000453.1:0-937 GCA_965655805.1 Flavobacteriaceae bacterium | reverse complement strand
CGCTTAATTACGGTAATAAAATACCGGTAGTGGTACTGAGCCTTATAAGTGTTTCTATCGGGAATACTCTTTTACCATACTTTTCCAAAAAAGCGGTCGAAGGTCAGCACAAACTTTATGAGTATTTACATAAAGTTTTGGGAGGCGTTTTAGCTATTCTCAGCATAGTAGCCGTACTTCTTATTTTTCTTTCAAAATTCATAATTGAAATACTATTTGAAAGAGGTTCTTTCACACCAAACGATACCGAACAAGTATATGTCATTCAACAAATGTTTTTGATTCAGCTTCCTTTTTACATATCGGCCATCGTGATGAACAAATATTTGACCGCCATTAATAGAAACAATTTCTTGGTAATATCTTCTTTAGCCAGTTTAATTTTAAATATCATCTTCAATTATATACTAATTCAAATTATGGGAGTCAAAGGAATAGCTTTGGCAACCTCTTTTATATACTTGGGTAATGCGCTTTTAATTTACATTTACATTAGAAGAATTAATAGGCAGGTAGGGTAATGTGGTGACAATAAAGCAAACTACTCAGAATTTTAATTATACTAAAAGTTCTGTAAAAATGTTAAGTATATATGATTTCAACTAAACAAGAATACCATTACTATTTAAAGCAAGATGCGGTTGCCAGAGGTGATGTGGCCAGCTCTTTTGGTGGAAAATTTAAACAATTGCTCCTACCAAATCCTACTTGGAAGTTCCAAAAAAGACTACGTAAACTAGAGTACTACACCAATTGTAAAAAGGATTTCTTATCAAGAATCTATTTAAAGTTTTTACGAATCAGGTTCAATAAACTTTCATTAACCCTTGGTTACTCTATACCACCAAATGTCTTTGGTCCTGGTTTGTGCATCATTCACTATGGTACAATTGTAGTGAATAGTAAAGCTCGTATCGGTAAAAATTGTAGAATGGAA
>CBFHJN010000452.1:0-1347 GCA_965655805.1 Flavobacteriaceae bacterium | reverse complement strand
AATATTTAACATTCAGCAAGTGTAGAAGGTTAAATGTTCAGCCAACTTGTTTAATTATGAAGAAAATAAAAATATTAAACCTGCTGGTTTTAATTTTAGTAATACAATTAGGTTGTAAAACAAAAAACCCGCAAACTTTTAAATATGAAATAGATACTTTTAATACCGTATGTCCTGAAGATGGTGTTTGTACTTTTGAAGTAATTAAAAATAAATCCATACAACTTAAACAAGATGGTATTGGCGCTTTGTACACTGTTTTGAAAGAAGGTAAGAGTCATATTTTAAAATTTGAATACAAAAGGAATGAAATAGCCAATGTTCAGGATGGCCATTATAGCGAGATTATTTATTTAGAAGTATTGGAAAATGAATTGGATGTACAAATTGAGGATGCCAATTTACAAAACGTTAAATTACTATTTGGTAGGTTTTGCTATTGTAAGGGTCAAACGGGTTATTATAAAATAACAAATGGGAATCTTAACATTAAAAAACGAAAAACTAATAATCTTTACGATATACATTTGATATTTAAAACGGATGAAGTCCCGCAGATTATTACCGAAATTTATGAAACTTTCAGTTTATAACTTAAAAAAGCTCCGAAATAATTTCGGAGCTTTTCAATTAGTTTTCAATGGGTTTTTCCATAACAAAATCTTCCATGAATTTAGTCGTGTAGTTACCTGCTAAATAATCTGGATGATCCATTAATTGCCTATGAAAAGGAATGGTTGTTTTTATGCCTTCAATAACAAATTCGTCAAGTGCACGTTTCATTTTGCTTATGGCTTCTTCCCGTGTTTGCGCTGTTGTAATTAACTTGGCAATCATGGAATCATAATTTGGTGGAATGGTGTAGCCTGCATATACATGCGTATCTAAACGCACACCATGACCACCTGGTGCATGAAGTGTTGTGATTTTTCCTGGTGAGGGTCTGAAATCGTTAAATGGGTCTTCAGCATTAATTCGGCATTCAATTGAGTGTAAGTTTGGTGTATAATTTTTACCAGAAATTGGCACACCTGCGGCCACTAAAATCTGTTCACGAATTAAATCGAAATCAATTACTTGTTCTGTAATAGGATGCTCAACTTGGATCCGTGTATTCATTTCCATAAAATAGAAATTACGGTGTTTATCCACTAAAAACTCTACGGTTCCAGCGCCTTCATACTTAATATATTCTGCGGCTTTTACAGCAGCATCTCCCATTTTTTTACGGAGTGCCGTTGTCATAAATGGCGATGGTACTTCTTCTGTTAATTTTTGATGACGACGCTGCACAGAACAATCACGTTCCGATAAATGACATGCTTTTCCAGTAGAATCTCCGACAAT
>CBFHJN010000451.1:0-1360 GCA_965655805.1 Flavobacteriaceae bacterium | reverse complement strand
TGAAAAAATGGATTAATATTAACTGGAATAAATTGATTTAAAATTTAAAGCCGAAACTTCCTGTGACACCAAAGTTTCGTGCATCTGGTAAATCCTTGTAATTCCCACGGATGTTAAAATCAATTCTAAATACTTTAAAAATGTTTCCAATTCCCACGCTGTATTCATAATAAATTTCATCTGTAGGTGCAATTAGTGGAATATTTGAAGGTGCACTTAAAGCAATATTATCTGCTGAAATATCGCCCCAAACACCGCGAAAACCAACAATTTCACGCCAATTTAATTTGCGCAAAAATGGAATTCTAGAAAATAAACGACCATTAAAATTATGTTCTAAATGCAAGGAAGCATAGGTATCTGTTACAAATTCATAATAATTTAATTGCGAAAACGATTTGTAGATTGAGAAATATGATTGGTTACCAGGAACGACACTCAACAAACCTAAAGGAACGGTTCCGAATGTTTTACCAACCTCAACCGTAGAATACAAGCGACCTAATCCACCAAGTTGCCATGGCTGAATATAAGAAAACTGGAGTTTGGTGTAATTGAAATCACTGCCAAATATATTTTTATCGCCCAAAGCGTATTGCGCAAAAATAGAAGCATACCTATCATTTCCATTTCTGCGTTCCACACCATATCCTACCATTTTACGGCCTGGAAAATAGGACACGGCAAAAGTGCTTTCAAATTGTTGCACATCTGATGAAATACCTGTTGCAGATTCTGGATCGACATAATCTAAACTAAAAGTTGGTGAAGCCGAAGACAGTGTTCTATAATCGCCTCCTACGCGAAACAACACGTTTTTAACAGGTTCTATTTCTATAGCTAAAGCTGTTAAATTTATATTGGATAGCTTATCGTTTGGAGCGGTTGTAAAAACGGCATTAGACGCTAAACTTCGCCCTAAAACATCCGTAGAAGACGTTAAACTGGCACCAATTTGTTCAATATCACGCCTATGACCTGCTGAAACAATAAGTCGATTTCGTTTGTTTAATAAATATTTGGCTGAAAAGCCATATTTTACTTTATCATCTCTAAATCCATATGCTAAAAAACCTTGCAAGCGCCAAAGATCATTAGGTCCAAAATAAGTTCTTGCTCCTGCTCTTAACCGAACACCTTCCACATCATTAAAACCTACTGTAGAAAAGATAGGACCATAATCTATATTTAGAGCGTCAAACTCAATATAACCAGAAGATAATACACTTCCTAAATTATACAAACGATTAAACTTTTTAACGGTTTTAAGCGTATCCAACATTTTATAAACGCCCTGTTCGTCGTTATTTAATGCTTCCATTCGGTTTTTATTCCAAAAATCTTCTTCCCGATTGTAGGC
>CBFHJN010000450.1:0-1378 GCA_965655805.1 Flavobacteriaceae bacterium | reverse complement strand
AAATGCATATGGCAATCCTTTTTTAGCCGCTAAATGTGCACTATCAGTACTAGAGCCCAAGATGTAAAACGGTACGTCTACGCCTTCTGCAACCGTAGCACGAACTTTTGACTTGGAGTTTTCAGAAGAAAAGTAGTCTTCTAATTTCTCTAATTCACTAGGAAAAGCATGTGCTGTCTGCATAAAATCAGATCGGATGGCTTGAGCTGTTTCTCTATCAGTTCCAGGCGCTCTCCCTAATCCTAAATCAATTCGGTTTGGATAAAGCGAGCCTAAAGTTCCAAACTGTTCAGCTATAATTAATGGGGAATGATTGGGTAACATAATTCCTCCTGAACCTACACGAATGGTTTTAGTGCCTTGAGCAACATATCCAATTAAGACAGACGTTGCACTGCTTCCAATATTGGGCGCATTGTGATGTTCAGCCAACCAATAGCGGGTATACCCAAAGGTTTCTGCGCTTTGAGCTAATTCTAAAGCATTATTATACGTTTGTTTGAGTGTATGATTTTTAGATACCAAAGCGAGATCTAAAATTGAATATGCAGTATGTTTTGATTTCATAGGAATTTAATTCGTCATGCTAGTTTCAACTAGAAAACATCAAATAACATACCAGCATTTAGTTGTGCCTATATGGCACATTATTTCAGCATCACATCCGTTGTTTGCTGCTGTAGACAACTTAATCATAATAGAATATGTGATTGTGTGTAGTTTGTTTTATACCTTATTATCTTTTCCAACACCAATACCCATTATTAGTTTTAAAACAGCAACGATAACCAATACAAGCAATGCATAATTCCAAGTTTGGGTGATTTCAAAAATAGCACCAACAACAAAAGGACCTGTTGCCGCAATAAAGTAACCTATGGATTGTACAATGCCCGATAATTCAGCAGCTGTTTCGGCGTCGTTAGAGCGCAAAACTATTAACAATAAAGCCAAGCCAAAGGTACCACCTAAAACTAACCCCAGAATACCAACCCAAAGTTCTGTTAAGCCTATCTCCGGAAATAACAATGCTATAAGGGCTATAATTTCTGTAATAATTAATATAGCTATAACTAATCGTTGATCCTTTAAGGAGCCTGCCCAAATAGGAACTATAATAGCACCTAAAATACCTGTAACTTGAGATAATGATAACATCCACCCTGCCGATGCGGCATCATAACCACGATCCATAAGTATAGCTGGTAACCAAGCTAAAACCACATAAAACATAAATGATTGCAGTCCCATGTACAGTGCTAATTTCCAAACTAATTTGGAGCCGCTTAATTTTTTTATAGCCACTTTAAAGCTTCTACTGGGTACTGTACGGTTTATATGTTTCAGGTTTGGAATCCATAATATAATAGCCAATACA
>CBFHJN010000449.1:0-1409 GCA_965655805.1 Flavobacteriaceae bacterium | reverse complement strand
CGCCAACATCACTGCTTACAAGAATTTCTTCAAGATTATCGAGAACCTCATCATCCACTTTGGATTTTCCAGCAACAGCTTTACTTAACTTACCTAGAAATGACGATTTAGATTTTTCCAAACCTTTGTCTAGGGTTTCTTTTTTTTCTGAAGAAAATATTTTTTTAAAAAAACTCATGGTTATTAATTTCTATACAAATGAACTACCAAAAGCCTTGCCCAATTTAACGGACTGCACTTTTGTCATTCGCTATAAAGATAAAACAAAAAGCTGCTTCCGTGTATGGAAAGCAGCTTGAATATTTTTAAGCGTTAGAAAAATTATTTTTTCCCTAACCAATCACTTACAAATTCTGGAGCCATAACAGATTCTACAAACATGTAAGCTCCCGTTTTTGGAGATTTTACCATTTTGATAGCTTTTGTTAATCTTTTAGATCCTGTTTGTAATGATGCTACTGATTTCTTTGCCATGTCTAAATGCTTTTAGCAACATTTTCACCTAATAGTGAAAACGCTATATTTATTTAATTTCTTTATGAACAGTCATACGCTTAAGAATTGGATTAAATTTCTTAATCTCCATTCTGTCTGGTGTGTTCTTTTTGTTCTTAGTTGTAATATATCTTGAAGTTCCTGGTTGTCCAGACTCTTTGTGCTCTGTGCACTCTAGTATTACTTGTATTCTGTTACCTTTTTTTGCCATTGTACTATATTTTTATAATAAGCCTATTACTTAATAAATCCTTTTGCTTTTGCTTCTTTTAAAGCAGCAGTAATACCGATTTTGTTAATAGTCTTTAATGTTGATGTAGCAACTTTTAAGGTTACCCACTTATCCTCTTCTGGAAGGTAAAAACGTTTTTTGATAAGATTTGCATCAAATCTACGCTTTGTTTTGTTCATTGCGTGAGACACGTTGTTTCCAACCATCGCTTTCTTTCCTGTAAGTTCACAAACTCTTGACATTGTTCTATCTTTAAAAGTGTTATTTCGACTATTTCAAAACAGACGTTTTAAAACAGGCTGCAAATTTAGTAAATCTTTATAATATCAACAAACTAAAATAGCTACTTTTTTAAAATTTCTTTCTGAAGCATTTCAAACGCTTTGTTTACCGCTTTCATAATGACTTTAGTTCGGTGATTACCCAATTCAAATTTTTCTGAATAGACTTTATCTTTTGCGGCTATAGCTATAAAAACAGTTCCTACTTCCGCATCTGAATCGCCTTTATCTGGTCCTGCATTTCCAGTGGTTGCAATGGCATAATCGGTATTGAATAATTGCAAGGCCTTTTGCGCCATTGATTCTGCCACTTCCGCACTAACTACGGAATGCTTATGAATTAATGCTTCTGAAACCCCTAAAACATCTATTTTGGCTTCGGTTGCATAACTCACCACACT
>CBFHJN010000448.1:0-1434 GCA_965655805.1 Flavobacteriaceae bacterium | reverse complement strand
AAGACTACCATGAAAGCAACAGAAATAACAGACAACATAAAATCTCGAATGTGAAATAATAAAAAACCATAAAATAAAATAATGAGAATTCTTTTTCTATTATTCCCTGGCACTTTCAAAATCCACTCTAAAAAATTGACATTTATATAAATAATAGCCAATAAAACAATAGTATCCTTTGTTACTCCACAACACCAAAAGATAACAGAAGGCAAAAAAAGGATAGCAATAGCGATGTGTTTTGATTCATGCAATTTAAAAGAGTCTACTAATAAAAATAATCGCCAAGATGCTTTCGACATAATAAAAGCACTAAATACGCTACCTACCAAATAACTTTTAAAGCTTACAAAAGCAACCAATGAATAGATTTTTGAAACAAACCAACTTTCAGGCTCTCGATAAATCCAACCAGGAGGGAATCCTGTCTGAACATCAAAATGTCTCCATCCCATTTCGAAAGTTGGAGTATTAAATATTTGTTCAAAATACATAGAAGGAGATTTCCAAAATAAATTACTCAACGTAACTGCTCCTTCCCAATAAGCAACAGTGTCTCCTCCTCCAACTACAAAAGTATAATATAAAGCATATACGGTAACTAAAACAACTTTTAGTGTGAAATTTCTTTTATAATATTTTTGAAAAAGATCATTATCTATTTTAGTCAACCCTGAATTATAAATAAAGAAAAGAAGAATACAGAAAATAAAACCAAGAATAATATTTTGAACAGAAAAAAGATGACTGTAATAGTAAACCATAAAATTATTTTATTCAAAGATAAAATAATTTAAAAGAATATATTTAAGTTTTATTGTTAGTACTTTTGAACATACTTGGTTAAATCATTCTTAATTTAATTATGAAAGAACATATAAAATCTTTAGACTTTTTAAGAGGAATTTCCGCCTTAGGAGTTGTTCTCTATCACTATAGTGGCCTTCTTCTCCCTACACTTAATCCAAATTATTTGACAAATATTTTAGCTTATGGCGAATACGGGGTGCAAATATTTTTTGTTATCTCTGGCTTTATCATCCCTTATTCGATGGCAAAATCAAACTATACCATTTCTGATTTTTGGAAAAACTTATACAGAAGATACATTAGGTTAGCTCCACCAGCATATGTTGCCATGCTTTTTTCTATTTTACTTTATTTCTCTGCAATCATTGTATTAAAGCGACCTATTAACGGGATAAGTTGGCCTGGAACAAGCTGGATAGCAATTCTAGGGAACCTAACCTTTACTGCGCCATTAATAAACTCTTCATGGTACAACCCTGTGTTTTGGACTTTGGCTATTGAGTTTCAATTTTACATTTTAATTGGCCTTTTACTACCTTTAATTTTAAACAAAAATTATTGGATAACCCTAATTATATGTCTAACAATCATGTTTATTGGTCATAACAGACCTCAATATATGGA
>CBFHJN010000447.1:0-1436 GCA_965655805.1 Flavobacteriaceae bacterium | reverse complement strand
CCAATGGGAATCGATTTCAAGTGGCAATTACGTCTACAGAAGTAACTGATAATGATGGGGAAGTTGTAGGATACATTTCCACATCTGTAGATATTTCTGAAATTTTAAAAAGTCAAAATGATTTACGCGAAAAGTCCCAAAACTCAGTAGAAAAGAAAGACGCTATTTTACAATTGGTAGGTTTGGTTGGGAAAGATTTTAAAGAAACGCTTAATGATATCATATCGGTTTCAGCCAACGTGTTAAAAGTGTCTAGAGTTAGTGTATGGCAATTTAACGCTAATGAAACTTCAGCACAGTGTTTAAGCGCTTACAACTTAAAAAATGATGCCTTTGAGAGCAATACCATTATTGCGACTAAAGATTGCCCAACTTATTTTAACACATTAAATACAAAAGACACCATACGTGTTCAAGACGTTTATAATAGTGATTTAACACAAAGTTTTATAAAAGATTATCTCGAGCCTTTAAAAATCAAATCCTTATTAGATATTTATATCAAAGGATCTGATGGCTTATTTGGTATTATTTGTTTTGAGCAGACAGCCGTTAAAAGAAATTGGACAGATGAAGATGAAGACTTTGCTATAAGTATTGCAAATATTGTGTCCTTGGCTGTTGAAAATCATGAACGGCAAAAAGCAGAAACAAATTTAATTTTAGAAAAAGAATTTTCTGAAGAATTGATAGGCTCGTTGGTAGAAGGTTTGTCCGTTGTTAGTTTAGATAAAAAAATAATTCGGGTAAATAATGCCTTATGTGAAATGACTGGGTTTTCTGAACAAGAATTGATTGGTGATGAACTACCCTTCAAATATTGGCCACCAGAAAGCGCTGATGAAATAATTGCCGCCTTTAGTGGTTCTCAAAAAGAGGACAAAAGAATACGTGAATTGACATTCATGCGTAAAAATGGCGAACGTTTTCCGGTGTCTTTGGCCTTTTCAACAGTAAAGGATAAAAATGGTCATACCATGGCCTATTTTGCAACTATAAATGATATAACTGAAAAAATTAAAGCAGAAAAGGTAAAAGAACAAGCTGCCAAATCGGCTATTAAAAGAAAAGAAATTATTGCAAAATTGATGCCTTTAATTGGGCAAGATTATGAAACGACAATCCAATATATTATGAAGTTGTCAGCAGACGTTTTAAATGCTAAACAAGTCCATGTTTGGAAATTTAAAAACGACAATAGTCAATTAGTTAATAAGTGGTTATTTAATGCCAAAACGGGTGTTATGAAGAAAATGGATGTGGTATTAAACCGAGCAGATTTTCCTGACTACTTTAATGAATTAGATTCCAAATCTGTTTTAACGGATTGTATGGGATCTAATCATCCTATACTACAAAAAAATAAAGAAAAAAAGTATTCGGAGTATTCTTGTGTAGAAGCTATTATACATAGTAAGGATGGTAATTATGGTGTA
>CBFHJN010000446.1:0-1436 GCA_965655805.1 Flavobacteriaceae bacterium | reverse complement strand
CATTTTTTCATAATTAATTTTAGTTGCCCAAACCCGGAGACTTGCGTATCTTTGCAGCCCGTAAAAAGTGAGGTTCTAAAAAAGGATATCATTTACGTGACGATTGATAAAAATGAACGAGCCTGTATTAAGGTTTAAAATAATATGTAATGACAACAAACGGAAAATTAACTTTCGATGTATTAATTGAAATACCAAAAGGAAGTAGAAACAAATATGAATACGATTTCGATTTAAAGAAAATACGTTTTGACCGTATGCTTTTTTCATCCATGATGTATCCAGCCGATTATGGCTTTATTCCAGAAACATTAGCCTTGGATGGAGACCCACTAGATGTTTTAGTTTTAGGCGGTGAACCAACATTTCCAATGTGTGTTGTTGAGGTAAAGCCAATTGGTGTTTTTCATATGGCTGACGAAAAAGGACCAGATGAAAAAGTTATTTGTGTGCCTGTTTCAGATCCGATTTGGAATAATTTAAATGATTTATCTGATATGAATCCACACCAGATTAAAGAGATAGAACACTTTTTCCAAGTGTATAAGGATTTAGAAAAGAAAAAAGTTGATGTTGGTGGTTGGGGAACTGCTCAAGAAGCTTATGATATACTAAATAAATGTGTAGATCGCTACGAAAATAGTGACCACAAAACAAATGGTGATTTCACCATTTAGTAATAAGAAACACAGTAAAATAAGGCCCTTCTACAATTACATAGAAGGGTTTTTTAGTTTTAATGTATTTCACTACTTTAGCGAGCTAATTAACAAATCAAAAAAATTAAGAATATATGGAATCAATGATGATTTATATGCCAATCGCCATGGCGGTTTTAGGGTTAATTTATATGGTCGTGAAGCAATCTTGGGTTATGAAACAAGATGCTGGAGATGGAAAGATGAAGGAAATATCCGATCATATTTATGAAGGCGCATTAGCTTTCTTAAATGCCGAGTACAGATTACTTGCCATTTTTGTTGTAATCGTGAGTTTTGCACTTACAGCAGTATCATTTATTGTTCCAACAACGCATTGGCTGATAGTTGTTGCTTTTATTTTTGGTGCTGTTTTTTCGGCATTCGCTGGAAATATAGGTATGAAAATAGCTACAAAAACCAATGTAAGAACCACACAAGCAGCTCGTACCAGTTTGCCAAATGCACTTAAAATATCATTTGGTGGCGGAACCGTAATGGGATTAGGTGTTGCTGGATTAGCCGTTTTAGGTTTAACAGCCTTTTTTATATTTTTCTTTTGGTTCTTTATGGGAAGCGAATGGACAAATACTATGGATATGACTATTGTTCTTGAAACATTAGCTGGTTTCTCTTTAGGAGCAGAATCTATAGCATTATTTGCACGTGTTGGTGGTGGTATTTATACCAAAGCTGCCGATGTTGGTGCCGATTTAGTAGGTAAGGTTGAAGCTGGAA
>CBFHJN010000445.1:0-1437 GCA_965655805.1 Flavobacteriaceae bacterium | reverse complement strand
TACGGCAGATGGTTCGTATCGTGGTGCTAAAACAATCGATTTAAAAGGAATAGTGGACGAAGCATTAGAAAGTTGTCCAGGTATAAAATCCGTTCTTGTGGTTAAACGCATTAATTCAGAAATTCAGATGAAAGTAGGACGCGATCAATGGTTACAACCGCTGTTAGAGCAAGCATCTAAAGAAAGTCACGCTGAAATTATGAAAGCCGAAGATCCGTTATTCATTTTATATACCTCTGGATCAACAGGTAAGCCTAAAGGTATGGTGCATACCACAGCCGGTTATATGGTTTACACAGCTTATACTTTTAAAAATGTATTCCAATATAAAGAAAATGATGTGTATTGGTGTACCGCAGATATTGGTTGGATTACAGGTCATAGTTACATTGTTTATGGTCCGCTTTGTAATGGAGCCACAACGGTTATGTTTGAAGGTGTTCCGAGTTATCCAGATTTTGGACGGTTTTGGGATATTGTTCAAAAACATAAAGTCAATCAGTTTTATACCGCACCAACTGCCATTAGAGCCTTGGCAAAACAAGGCACCGAATTAATAGAAAAATATGATTTATCGACCTTAAAAGTTTTAGGATCCGTTGGTGAACCTATTAATGAAGAAGCATGGCATTGGTATAATGATAATGTAGGTAAACGAAAAAGCCCGATTGTCGATTCGTGGTGGCAAACCGAAACAGGTGGTATCATGATTACACCACTTCCGTATGTAACACCAACCAAACCAACTTATGCAACTTTGCCCTTTATAGGCATTCAACCTTGTATTATGGACGAAAATGGCGAGGAATTAAAAGGCAATCAAGTGGACGGCAGGTTGTGTATTAAATTTCCATGGCCAAGTATTGCGCGAACTATTTGGGGAAATCATCAACGCTATAAGGACACGTATTTTTCAGCTTATAGAGATATGTATTTTACAGGTGATGGTGCTCTGCGTGATGAAGTGGGCTATTACCGAATTACAGGTCGAGTAGATGATGTTATTATAGTTTCAGGTCACAATTTGGGAACAGCACCAATAGAAGATGCTATAAACGAACATCCAGCGGTTTCAGAATCTGCAATAGTAGGTTTTCCCCATGATATTAAGGGAAATGCTTTATATGGTTATGTCACGTTGAAGGAATCAGGCGAAAGTCGCGATCAAGATAATTTACGTAAGGAAATCAATCAAATTATTACCGAACATATTGGACCAATTGCCAAACTGGATAAAATTCAATTTACAGACGGATTGCCAAAAACGCGATCTGGGAAAATTATGCGTCGTATTCTTCGGAAAATTGCGGAAAAAGACACGTCAAATTTAGGCGATATTAGTACGTTGCTGAATCCAGAATGTGTTCAAGATATTATTGATGAGGCGCTATAAGGCAGAATTTAAAACTAACACATTTGCTGCAGGTTTTTTCAATT
>CBFHJN010000444.1:0-1448 GCA_965655805.1 Flavobacteriaceae bacterium | reverse complement strand
AAAACATCTGTAATATCGTTGGTTTGACTACGTAATGGTCTATCTGTAAATTCTATGATACGAACCTTTACTCCCAAGCGGTTATATGCCATTGCAATTTCCAAACCGATATAGCCAGCTCCCATTATGGTTAAGCTTTTTGGTTTTTCTTCTAAATCGAATAAAGATACATTCGTTAAGTAGCCTACTTTATTTAGTCCTTCAATGTTTGGAATGTTTGTTGTTGCTCCTGTTGCTATAATGATGTTAGTTGCGGTGTATGTATCTTTTCCATCTACAAGAATGGTTTTATTATCTACAAATTTTGCCCAACCTTTAAGCATTGTTAAGTTTTTGAAATCACTTACCACATCCATATATTTATGTTGCTGTAATGTGGATACTAATGCTTTTTTGTCTTTTATAATTTGAGTAAAATCAATTTCAACACCTTTGGGTTTAATTCCTTTAAAATTAGAATGTGTTGCGTGATACACTGTTTCGGCAGCTCTAATCAAATTTTTAGAAGGTACACAGCCAACATTGACACAGGTTCCTCCAAAATCTAATCCATCATTTACCATTAATGTTGTTAAGCCAATGCCTTCGGCTTTTATAGCTGCTGAAAATGCTGCTGAACCTCCACCAATAACAATTAAATCGAATTTATTCTTTTCATCATAATCTTTGGTATTTGTAACACAGCAATCTTTCTTTTTTATATCTTCAACAACTGAATAGTTACCTACATTGTTTACTGCGTTAATAACATCTTGATTGCTTATTTTATTGGTGTCATAAACAAATTTTCCTTCTCCTGTTTCGTGATTTACAATACTACTTACAATTCCGTCTTTAACGTTTAAATCTTTTTCAATATGTGATGAACACCCAGAACAAGTCATTCCGTTGATGTTTAAATTTATTATTTTATTACTCATCTTTTTCTTTATTAATTACTTTATATCCTGTTGAGTTTATTGCTTTTTCTATATCCTCTTTAGTCGTTTTTGTATTATCAAACTTCACTTCTGCGTTTGCCTTTTCATAGGAAGCATTGATTTTTACAATACCTTCTAACTCATTAACTGCGTGTTTAACGTGTTCTTCACAAGATGCACAAGTCATCCCTTTAACATCAAAATTTAATGTTTGAATAATGGATTGATTGACTATAACCACTTCTTTCTTATTATCAGGATAAAAAATATGAGCATAATAAGGAAAAGCAATTGAAACTGCTGCAAACAATGTAATACCAATTAAAAAACCTTTGGTTTGAAACCATTTTGGTTTTGCATCAACTTCACAACCACAATCATCGGCATTTTTTGGTTTTAAATAATTATACCAGGCATAGCCAATTGCGATTATAGCTAAACCAATTAAATATGGTCTAAATGGTTCCATCCAAGATAGTGCAGACGCACTTCCTCCAACGCCAGCAATTAATGCTATAACAGGTGGTA
>CBFHJN010000443.1:0-1455 GCA_965655805.1 Flavobacteriaceae bacterium | reverse complement strand
TTCTAAAGAAGTAGGCTTCCCAAATGCTTTAAACTCAATAAAAGGAAAGGAAACAGCTAAAAAAGAAAAAGCTGTTGGAGATACAATTTGGTCTGATGATTTCAGTAACGGTATTTCTGCATGGACAAAAGCAGGAACGAATGCTGATGTCTGGATTTATGACTTTAGTGGGCCTGGAGGTCAATATACTCACAGAAGTAATACTGTTTTAGATCATTCAAGTAATGCTGTGAAAAGTGATGTAATTATCGAATCTAAAACAGTTGATAATGGTTTTGTTACGTTTATAGCAGATGAGTACAACACAATCAACAATCCTGCTAATCCTGTTATACTTCAAGCTTACTTAGAATCTCCTGTAATTGATTTAACAGGACACACACAAGCTGAAATTACATTTGATCAAGACTTTAGAGTTTGTTGTGATTCTTCAAAATTAAGAGTAGAAGTTTCTACAAATAATTTTGCAACTGTAGCAAAGGTAAGTGTAATGAAAGGGTTAACAGCTAATAAATTCTCAAGTACATACAACCATTCTGTAAATATTTCTAAATTTTTAGATACAGCTTCAAACTTAAGTAACTTTCAATTTAGATTTAGTTGGGCAGGTTTAGATACTTACTTTTGGCAAATTGATGATATCGCTATAAAAGAAGTTCCTTCTGTAGATCTAGAACTTACTAAGTTTTATTTAGAAGATATCTTTAATGTTGGTTACGAATTTACCGATATTCCTGAAGCAATCGCAGATACTTTAAACATTGCTGCTATCATTAATAATAATGGTTCAAGTGCTATTCCAGCTAATACAACGTGTGAGTTGACAATTTACAACAGTAGTCAAGCTGTAGTTGTAAACACTATTTCAGGTGGGTTTTTCAATACAAAAAACACTGAAAACACTTTAGCTGATACGGATACATTACTTTTCTATACTGGAATTGATTTAGGTACTTTACCAGATGATTACTACACTGTTAAATTAAATCTTAATGTCCCAGGTGATGTTAATACATCTAACGATACTTTAATTAGAACATTCAACATTACTGATGGTTATTGGGGACAAATGAACTTCCAAGAAAGATTATTAGTAGGAACAAATAGTCTAGGAAGAACAGGTGGAACAGTACCATTCTTTATTGGAAATAATGTGATAATATCGGATTCATTAGAAGAGCTTAATGTTTATGGTTTAGAATTTGCATTGTTAACAATTCCTGGTTTGAAAACTACAGAAAATACTGTCGTAACTGTTAAAACTTTCAAATACGATACTACAGGTGTTGCTGCAGGTGGAAACGCTCAAATCGTTGATATAAATGATGATAGAGTTTTCCAAATTTCTGCTGAAAACATACCAGCAGAAAACGTTTACAATAAAGTTTACTTAAACTTCAACGAAGCAGGTGGTTTAACTGGACCTGTTGTTCTTCAAGGGGGTACTCAATATAT
>CBFHJN010000442.1:0-1462 GCA_965655805.1 Flavobacteriaceae bacterium | reverse complement strand
CAATGGACAAACAAGGATATTGTCCATATTAATCCTTTATTTATTGTTTTTTAATTTTTGTTAATAGTTTACTATCTATCCCCAACATTATTGGTGCGTATTCCAACCCTGTAGTTGAATAAAATTTATAGAAAGAAAAAGGTCATCATGGTAGATGTTCCTATAAAGGGTGTCATGCACATATTTGGCTTAAGGCCATAGTTTAAGAATACCTTCATAAGGATGTTCTTTGGCAAAGACTTGTAAGGATTTGAATACTATTTAACCAAAAACTGGAATTCTCAAAGATTGAATGAACCAGTTGTGTTTTAAGCAATTGAAACTAGTTGTTGGCACCATCCACCTTTACTCTTTTTAGGATAAATTGAGCTACTGCCCTGATCGGGCCCAACTATGGTATCAAAACTCCAATGTATTTTCCGTGTACTCAGGAGATGGTAGCCTCTTCTGGTCAACCCGCCTATAGAGCGAGCGAAACCCTGTTTCGCGCTGCAAGCGTCCCAAAACTTACCAAACTAATTTACTGAGCGAGGCAACTCTATCTGTCAATTGAAAACATTCTTTTCATCCTTTAAATCCATTTGAAGTGATGCCGCCTTTTCCTCCAATCTATCATACTTGATTTCGCGAATCATTTGTTGATTGCTTTTCCATTAACCCAATTTTGTTTTTTAGTGAAATTGCGTCAATTTTTTAGCTAAAAATTTCCAGTGTTTACAGGGCTTCCCAAAGGGTTTACTGTAGATTTTGGAAAAGTCTACTGTAGCGCCTGATTTTGTACAGTATTCCAAAATTATTTTAATTAACTGGTTTTCAACGTATTGAAAACCCAAAAACAACTGTGATGGCGCAATTTGCGCATCACCCTCTTGCTATTCCTACGTCCCGCAAGCGGGACCGAAGAAATACAAGCTGATTAGGAAATCAGCTGCCCAATAAATATTCTTTGGTTTGTACGGACTTTAGGAAAGTTAAATATTTAGTTGCCGTACAAATGCTATCTGTAATCATTAATAAATATACCATTTTATAAACAAAACAAAATACACAGCAAATTGATAAAAGGCTATGATTAGATAATATATCCGGAGATATTATATCGATTCACAAAGCAGAAAGGAAAATCCAGAGCTAAAGACTGCAATTTCTGTTATTCTTTTAATGATTTTAGTTACTCAATACTAAATAATCTAAACCAAATTAAAAACGTCTCAAAAAGAAGTCTGATGGTTTTTATATTAGAAGAAGGGTAAAAGGAATAAAAACAATATAAACGTATTCAAAATTTAACAAATAGATTGAAATTGGGTTAAATTTTGTTAAAAAACATAGTGTTTGCAAATTGTTTGCAAAAAAATAAGCCTCAGAAAGAGAAGCTCTCTGAGGCCCTATGAATACTAGTGATCGCGGAAGGATTCGAACCTTCGACCGTCTGCTTAGAAGGCCCTTCTTTTCTTACTTC
>CBFHJN010000441.1:0-1492 GCA_965655805.1 Flavobacteriaceae bacterium | reverse complement strand
TTTCTAAAGTTTTAATTTTGAAAAGTGTAGAAAATAGATTGAAATATTCATTTTTACTCCCTCCAAAAGGAGGGCCTTCGTTTGTTAATTCAAAATCAAAAAGCAGTCCAACTATTTTTCCATTCTTCTTAAGTAATTTGTTCATTTTATTAGAGTATTTTTTTCTTAGACTTGGATCTAAGGCACAAAAAAATGTTTGTTCAAGTATTAAATCAAATGAATCTTTTAACTCAAAAAAGTCTATATTTATTAACTGCTTATCAGGGAATTTTGGTAGTCTATTTTTTAAATTTTTAAGAGGCTGTTCAGCTATATCAATGACAAATACATTTTTAAACCCTTTTTCCCATAAATACTCTGCTTCATAACTATTACCAGCACCTGGGATTAGTATTTTTAAATCTTTATTAGTTAGCTGGTCTATGTACTTTTTTATGGGTGTAGAAATACAACCAATATCCCAACCCGTTTTATTTTCACGGTAACGTTGCTCCCAAAAGTTTTTATTCAGTCTCTTCATCTGCATTATCTAAATAGTCTTCAATATTTCTTCTATCCTTTTTTGTTGGTCTTCCAGTCCCTTTTTTTCTATAATAGTCTTTAGAGTACTTAAGTAATTCTTGTGCTTCAAAAGCTTCTTTAGGTGTTGTGTCTGTCCTGTAAATATCTACTAATTTGGCGCCAACTCTATTTGGAGGAATGTCATTAACTGTTAGTTTATAATTAATTTGATTTTTTCTGAGTTCAATAACATCAGTAGTGTAAACATCTCTACTTGGTTTAGCAACTTGACCATTCAATTTAACATGCCCTTTTTTGCATGCAGTTGTCGCTATATTTCTTGTATTGTAATATCTAACACACCAAAGGTATTTGTCAATTCGCATAAAAATGTAAAAACTACGTTAATGTTATGATACAAAAATATTATAAAATTGTATCTTGCAGCACAAAAAATTAGCAATATGAAATTTAGATATTATTTGTTGGCGATTTTAAGTTTGTCGCTAATGTTTAATGCCTGTAATAAATCAGATGATGACGACTCTACAGATCCTGTTGATGTAGCTGATAGAGGAGAGCAGCAAATTATAGATAACGACTCTTTAATTGGTTATTTAGAAACGCATTATTACAATTCTGGTGACTTTATTGGTAACCCTAATCCATCAATGAATGATTTGGTTATTACTGAACTTTTAGATGGTGAAACTGTTCCTGCGGATCACACTTTATTGATGGATGCTGTGCAAACTAGAACTACTGTTTATTCTGAGACAGACTACGAATACTATGTTTTAAAGTTGAATCAAGGTCCAGGAGATACGCCAAATTTTTCTGATACTGTTAGATTAAACTATGCAGGTAATTTATTGGATGAAAGTGTGTTTGATAACTCTGTGAATCCTGTTGATTTTGATTTAACAGGGTTAATTAGAGGATGGGCTTTGGCAATTCCTGAATTTAGTACATCAGAGTCGTTTGTTGTAAA
>CBFHJN010000440.1:0-1495 GCA_965655805.1 Flavobacteriaceae bacterium | reverse complement strand
AGCCATCGCTTCATGCGTTGTATTGAAATCGTCAAAATCTAACGTCATTAACCCAGAAGCTTTTTTAAAACCTGATTTGCTTCGGTTGGAAAAATAACCGTTAAAACAAACGCCCGGCAATTGTGCCTTCAACTGCTGTTGCTTTTCCTTTTCGGGTGTAGTTCGGATTTGTTCTACTAAATCGCGTGATTTTCCCACCCTTATACGCTCTAGGAAGTGGCTCACGTCTTTTGATACTTTTGGAGCTGTTTTTTTCACGCTCTCAAAAAAGCTTACTTTCATAATGTTTAATTTTTGTGTTTGGTTTGGTAAATATAACAAATTGTAATTTCAACTTCCTACGGTCGCGGTCGCTCAAGCTCAATTACATGGGGGTTAGAAACAATTAAAATCAGTAGCGTTAAGCAACCAAAGTTTAAACCTATTAACTAATCTAATTAACCAACGATATTTAATCCTTAATTTATTTCGTTCAATAGTCTTTGTTTTATCTTCACTGACCATTTCAAGTAATTTATCTTTGTTGCTTATTAATCCTATTGGTTCATCGTCATCAAAATCCATAATTCAGTTTTTATTCTTAACATTAGCGATTATTTAGCCATTCAGAATAAATGTCCTTTTCGGAGTAAATTTTTTGCCCATCATTATCTTTGTAAACATCGCCTACATCGGTATTATCAAAGTAGTGAAAATTTTCATTTAAGTATCTTGCAAAAGAGAAAAAATCACCAACAATATGCTTAGTGTCTTCTTTACCTCGCTCATAGGCTAAATCAATAGCCTTTTCTACCGCATCCAGTGCTTGTTCTAATTCCATTTGTCATTATTTCTTAATAACAACTACAATTACATCTTCATCTTGACTTTCTCCACAATTAGCATAGATGGTTGAGTTGTAATCCTCTGGAGTTACTACTCCCCAGTCTGCTATTTGCTCATCTTTTGCAGCGCAAACACCAAAATCTATAAAATTACAAGTATCTGTATGCAATGATTCTACTGATTCAATGTTGCGATTAGGATCTTTAACTTGGTAGCTTTCGATTTCCAAACCTAATTCTTTTGCTTTTGCGTTAATTTCTGCGATTGTATTCATAATGTTTAATTTTTGTGTTTGGTTTACAAATATATAAAATTATTTTCAACAAGAACAAAAAAAAGTAAAAATAAGTCTGTTTGTACTGTTTTGTGCTAAGTTTGTGCTGCCTTAACTAGCTGATTTCCTTTACTTTATCTCTTAATAGCACATAAGTACATAAAAAAATAAGGGTATATAGAAAAAAGTAAAGTAAATAAATAAAAAGGGGATGAAGAGTAAAAAAAAATAAAGAAGTAAAAATATATAAGAGAAATAAGTAGTACTTTTCATGTACTTTTGTACTGAGCAAAAAAAAAGGGCAGCTTTCGCCACCCTTCAAGATTAATTTTTCAATCCCTCATTTTGCTATTTCCTACATTCTATTCCGCCAATAAATTCATTTTTGAAGGTATA
>CBFHJN010000439.1:0-1499 GCA_965655805.1 Flavobacteriaceae bacterium | reverse complement strand
ATTGGATTTGGGCTTACCCAATTGAATCTAAATGCCCAACTACCTACACTACCACCTAAACAGTGATTAGCGGTTAAAAAATATTGTGCTCCGTTAATTGCAGTATTATTAATTAAAGTACCTGAACAAAAACCATTACCACCAACTACTGTCATTGCCACTGATTTTTTTAATTGGCTTTTTAAATCTTCATAATCATCACCAATTGGGCAATCTACATCTAGATTACATGCACCTGAATCGTTTATTGCTTTTTCAAAAGCTTCATTTTCTGTGTAAGAGCGATAACCGTGTACAATTTGACTAATGTTTAAATCTCCATCGCCAATTTGTTTCTTAGGCTCATAATATTCAACAAAAATGTGTTCGCCTTCAATTAACCAAGAACCAAAAATTCGTTCATCAGAATTTTGGGTGTGCGTATAAGCTCCTAGCAAATCGGTTTTGTCTTCATTATAAAAATAAAGTTTTCCTCCCTTAGGGATATAAAATTGATCAAAAATAAAATTCAATGATTTTGCTCCATTAGATTTAAAGCTTGCTAACCAAATACGATCTCCATTTTCTAGGGTTTTCCAAACCCCTGCATTATCTAAACCATAACTTACAGAATGTTCGTAACCAAAACGCCAAGGTATATCATCACGTTCATCATTAATTGCGTCTTCGCGTTGTAATTTTTCTAAATTAAACTCGGGTAAAACTATTGCTTCTAGGTTATCAACTGGAGATGACCAACTAACTGGTTTCCCTTCATTTGTAACTTGAGCCCATGAAAAAGTAATGCTTAAAGCAAATACTAGTGTAAGTAATTTTTTATACATGTTAATTTTTTTTGCAATTTAGTTTAATCTTATCAAAAAAAGAATTTCAAAAACCATTTAACAAAAAAAATACTGTATTGTTAAAACATTAACATTAATAAATTCACTAAATCATGTAACAAACTTGTAAACTTGTAGTCTAATTATAAAATGATAAAAATGATTGAAATAAAAGACCTTCATAAATCTTATAAAATAGGTAAAAATTCATTACACGTTTTAAAGGGTATAAACTTTAGCGTAAAAGAAGGTGAGTTAGTTTCAATTATGGGTTCATCGGGCTCTGGAAAGTCAACCTTATTAAATATTTTAGGCATTCTTGATGAAGCTGATACTGGCTCATATATGTTAGATGGCGTTCCCATTAAAAATCTAAACGAACGCATTGCTGCCAATTACAGAAATAAATTCTTAGGTTTCATTTTTCAATCTTTCAACTTAATAAACTATAAATCAGCTTTAGATAATGTGGCTTTACCGCTCTACTATCAAGGCATTTCTCGCGGAGAGAGAAACGATAGAGCTATGAGTTATTTAGAAAAAGTAGGTTTAGCAAAATGGTCATCACATAAACCAAACGAGCTTTCTGGTGGGCAAAAACAACGTGTTGCTATAGCTAGAGCTTTGGCAAGCCACCCAAAAGTTTTACTTGCTGATGAATTAACGGGAGCGCTC
>CBFHJN010000438.1:0-1505 GCA_965655805.1 Flavobacteriaceae bacterium | reverse complement strand
ATCATTAATTGCTGTTGCTAACAAACCTTTCGCATCATAAGGAAACGCAGGATAAACAACTTTCAATCCAGGTGTTTTAGTAAACCAGGCTTCATTAGTTTGCGAATGAAATGGTCCAGCAGCTACACCTCCACCACATGGCATTCTTATAACAACATCTGCCTCCTGATTCCAGCGATAATGCGATTTTGCTAAATAATTAACTACAGGATTAAAACCAGAAGTCACAAAATCTGCAAATTGCATTTCTACAACAGATTTCATGCCAGCTATAGATAATCCCATAGCAGCTTCAACAATAGCAGACTCACAAATTGGTGTATTTCGAACACGTTCTTTCCCAAATTCATT
Organism: Flavobacteriaceae bacterium; assembly: GCA_965655805.1. Classification (GTDB taxonomy): domain Bacteria; phylum Bacteroidota; class Bacteroidia; order Flavobacteriales; family Flavobacteriaceae; genus Algorimicrobium. The sequence continues at coordinate 1,154 of CBFHJN010000438.1, read as the reverse complement.
TACGAATCCATCCGTAATTTTAAAAACACCTCCATATTCTGCAATATCCTGTCCCATAATTACGAGGTCTTTGTGTTGCTGCATCGATTGACGTAAACCTTCAGAAATCGCATCAATTAACCGAAGTTCTTCTGTGTTTGATTTCGGACTAACCTCTTTATATTCAAAAGGTTTGTAAACATCATTTAATTCAGCAGTTAAATTAGCTTCTATAGGTGGTTCATCAAAAGCTATTTGTAAGTTTTCATTAATTTCATGAACAATTCCTTCTTTTATAGCAACCTCTTGTTTTTCAGTTAGAATCTTTTCATTTTTTAAATACTCCTGAAAATTTTCAACGGGATCTTTTTTAGCCCATTCCTGCATTAATTCCTTAGGAACGTATTTTGTACCACTCGCCTCTTCATGTCCTCGCATTCGGAAGGTTTTAAACTCAACAAGAATTGGTCGAGGTCGTTTTCGAATACTCTGGGCCAACTTTTTAATTTTTGAATAGACTTCAACAACATTATTGCCATCAAGTACAAAGGATTCCATGCCATAACCTTTTCCTCGATCTGCAATATCTTTACAGCGATATTGTTCATTGGTAGGAGTCGATAATCCATAACCATTATTCTCTACACAAAACAAAACAGGTAACTGCCATACAGAAGCCACGTTTAAAGCTTCGTGAAAATCACCTTCGCTGGTTCCACCTTCACCAGTAAACACAGCTGTAACCTGATTTTTATTCTTTAATAGACTAGCTAATGCAATACCATCGGCAACACCTAATTGTGGTCCTAGATGAGAAATCATACCCACAATATTAAACTCTTGAGTTCCGAAATGAAATGAGCGATCGCGACCTTTGGTAAATCCATTCGCTTTTCCCTGCCATTGACTGAATAATCGATGCAGTGGAATATTTCTGGATGTGAACACACCTAAATTTCTATGCATTGGTAAAATGTATTCTTTGTCTTCCAAAGCCATTGTAACTCCAACAGAAATGGCTTCCTGACCAATTCCAGAAAACCATTTTGATATTTTTCCCTGTCGTAACAGAATGAGCATTTTCTCTTCTATTAGTCTGGGCTTCAGCATGTTTTTATAGAGCTTGAGGAGCGTTCTATCGTCTAGATTCTTCTTGTCAAAAGATATTGTACTCC
>CBFHJN010000437.1:0-1509 GCA_965655805.1 Flavobacteriaceae bacterium | reverse complement strand
ATTTTGGTTGATTTAGTAAGTAACTATCTTTTGCTTCTTTCTTCATGGCTAATTGCCTTTTTGTGGTGTTGTATTATTTCTTTCTGAATCCATAATGGTCTTTTAACTATGAGTTGGTTGCTATAAGACAAAAAGAAATTAATTAATTCTTTTGTAGGTATTAAATCTAAGCTGAAAATAGCGTGACCATACGATGTTTGATCTACTCTTTGTTGACTTTTATGAATGGGGTGTGCATTTAAATAATCGGAAAGTAAGGGTTTAACTATGAATTCAATCTTTTGAAGGCTTTCATTTTCTACTGGATAAACACCATACATGTTTTCAAAATAATTATTGATTTCTTTTGCATCATACGGTTTGAATGTATGTTTTAAAAGGATTGGTTCGTATATTCTATCTAAACCAAATATTCTAGGTTCTTTGTGCTCTTCTGAGTAGCCTAATAAATACCAATTGTTTTGAAATTCTTTTAAAATGTATGGGTGAACAATTAAGGATTTAAAGGTTCTGTTTTTGTACGAATAGTGAATAAAGTTTACAGGTGTTTTTGAGTTTGCAGCACTTAGTAATAATTCAAAGTTTTCGAATCCTTTGTGTTTTGGTGCTGTATCTGTTTGAATAATTTTTCTTGTACTTTCAGGAAACTGTTCGTGAACGGATGCCAGTACTTTTTCAATTGCTACATTAAAGTTTTCACTTACTCTTGTTCCAGAGAATGCTGATAATACATCAACTGCTATTTTTAGGGCTTCAATTTCGGGATCGTGAAGTGATATTTTTTTGATTGAAAATTCAGGGTCGCTGTAATAGTAACCGTTATTGCTTTTACTGTATTTTATTGGTGCTTCAAATCCAAGTCTATCATCGTTTTTCATTGCGTTGATGTCTTTCAAAATAGAAGACTCCGAAATGTTAATGTCTAATTTTCTTTCACATTCCAATCTAAGGTACTCTAAACTTGGATAACGATGCATCGTGTTTGTGAGGCAAGCATCAATGATACTGTATCTTATATATGGAATTTTTGTAAGCGACATTTTGTACTATTCTAAATTATATTGTTTAAAATTATAATTATCTACCAATTTAAATCAAATTAAAACAAAAGAATCTAAGGTTTATTATAAAGTTGAGAAATTAACAGGAATTGATTTTTTTCCCTTATTGGATGATGAATTGGAAATAAATATTGAACGAGAGGTCTGTTTTGAATACTGGAAGTTATAAAATGTTAATTCTTAGGAAAGTATTTTGATATTCATAAAATAATTTTTTGATTTGTTCTGATTTAGGTGGTTAGGTTAGTTAGGTTGAAAGCGATAGAACGCCCGTTCTGTCGCTTTTTTTTGTGAAATAATTTTTGTGCAATTTTTAAGATATTACATTTAGAGTTAATTCTAATTTATCATTCCATTTAGAACAATCGGCATTTCTTTAGTTTGTCAATCAATTTACTTTTTTCAAATTCATCTTCTACTTTAGAATACAACTATAATTGTTATTTTT
>CBFHJN010000436.1:0-1515 GCA_965655805.1 Flavobacteriaceae bacterium | reverse complement strand
TTTAGATCCCATTTTTCGTGAACCGTTTCTTTTCCACGACGCAAAGGAGCATCATCCATAATGTCATCATGCACTAATGAAAAATTGTGAAACACTTCAACACTACAAGCGGCATCAAGAGCTTTCTGATAATCGCAACCAAAAATCTCACAAGTCATTAAAGTTAAGGTTGGTCTTAAACGTTTACCTCCAAGCTGAATGATATAATGAATGGGATCGTAAAGCGAAGAAGGCTCTTTAGGCTTTGTAAAAGCTTCTAAATGTTTTAAAAATACCTCTTGATAGGATTGTATAGTCTGCATGGCACAAAAATAATGTAAATGACTAAATCTACAATCACACTTTAACTATATGTTAAAAAAACATTAAAACTATGGAAACTATTTTTGTTTTTAAAGTTTCCTGTTGTAGATTTGCACTCAAATTATGAGAGAAAAAATAATACATAAGGCCGAAGAGCTTTTTTTAAACTTTGGGTTTAAGAGTGTCACAATGGATGATTTAGCCAATGAACTGGGTATTTCTAAGAAAACCATATATGTACACTTTCCTAATAAAACCAAACTGGTAGAAGCAACTACGTTACACATGTTTGAAACTATATCCTGTGGAATAGATTGCATTAGTGAACAAAAAAAGAATCCAATTGAGGAAGTTTTTGAAATAAAGCAGTTTGTGATGGAGCATTTAAAAAATGAAAAATCTTCACCGCAATACCAGCTTCAAAAGTATTATCCTAAAATTTTTGGAACCTTAAAGACAAAACAGTTTGAGGTGATGCAAGGTTGTGTCACTGAAAATTTGAACCGAGGAATACAACTCGGACTATACAGAGATAATTTAAACATTGATTTTATTTCAAGAATCTATTTTAACTGTATGATCATATTAAAAGATCAAGAATTATTTCCTTTAAAAACCTTTTCTATGAACTCGTTAATGGAAAATTACTTAGAGTATCATTTAAGAGGTATTTGCACACCTAAAGGTCTTGTGACTTTAACAGAATTATTAAAAACCAATCAAAATCAATAACTAACTAATGAGAAAAACACTCATATTAATCACAAGTTTAATCCTAACTTCTATTGGGTTTTCACAAGAAATGCCAACACGTTTATCACTTCAAGAAGCTATAGATTATGCCTTACAAAATAACCGAACAGCAATAAATGCAGAACGCGATATTACAGCTGCAGAAAAGCAAAAATGGGAGACCATAGCTACGGGTTTGCCTCAGATAAGTGCAGGCATAAATTATCAAAACGCTATAAAACAACAAGTGACTCCTGTCGATATTAATGGAGATGGCATCGATGAGGATTTTGTGCTAGGTGATCCTCAAAATGTAACAGCAATTGCAACACTAAATCAAAAAATATTTGATGGTTCTTATATTGTGGGTTTGCAGTCTGCTAAAGTATTTTTAGAAATATCAAAAAATGCCAAAGTTAAAACAGATCTTGAAGTTAGAAAATCGGTTATTGAAGCCTACGGAAATGTACTTTTAGCAGA
>CBFHJN010000435.1:0-1523 GCA_965655805.1 Flavobacteriaceae bacterium | reverse complement strand
TGAGTAATCAAAATATTACACTTAATTCAAGATATCTCAAAAAATTCATCCGGTTTCAAATCCTTCTGAAAGAAAAGATATTTGAAACTTCCAAGGTTGAAGATTATGCTAAAGATTTAGGAATGAGTAGTAAAAGCCTAAACACCATTATAAGGAGTGTTTCAGGAAAAACAGCAAAACCCTATATCAATGATTATTATCTATTGGGTATTAAAAGAATTTTGACAGATCAAAACCTCTCCATTAAAGAATGTGCATACCAATCGGGATTTGATGACATTCCAAATTTTTACAAATTTTTCAAACACCACTTGCACCTCACTCCAGAACAATTCAGGCAAAAATTCTGCTAATTTCCCATTTTTACAATTCATAGAGGCAGTTTTACAATTAGCTATCTTGTTTAGCATTGCATATTTGCAATACTTTTTGATAATAATTTAATTGACTTAGGCATTTAGCTACTAATATCTTTTATGTAACATGGTTTTGTTGTTATCATTCTATTGATTAGATTATCGAATATATTTGCTTTCATAAAACTTCGATTAAATCTATAGCAGTACTCATCTAAATAATCCTGTAGATCATTTACGTGATGATGGACTCCTCTTAACCAACCTTTTAAGTTCATTATTACCCTGTGCAGTTCAGGAAAGTTGTTTCCTTTTTTACCTGAAGGTATACGAATCATATTTTCAAAATCTTTTTCCAAAGGACTATACCCCGACCATTTATCAGTTGTCACTTTTGCATCAGTGCTAATGTGGGTTTTCATAAAGTCTCCCAAGTGTTCAGCACTTGCATTTGGTATAACTCGTACATAAAGCCTGCTAACACCTTTCCTTTTTTTCTCTATCCCTACTACAGCGAGTTTTTTATTTGTGTTTTTCCTTCCCTTAACACCTTCTTCCTCTCCACCAAAAACCGTTTCGTCTACCTCTGCATCACCTTCAATCTTATAGTTTTCAGAGCTTTTCATCGCCTTCATTACCTTTCGCTTGAATGCCCAGCAGGTTTTTTGACGTAAATCAAGTTTACGGCTGAGTTCCGTTGAGGTAATGCCTTTTTTATTTGTTGCAACAAAATAGACTATGTAGAATGCCTTTAACAGGTCGAACTTAACCTGATGGAACAAGGTCTGAGCTGTAGGAGATTCTACGTAGCGGCAGGAGGTACATTGTTTGGAGTAGGCAGTACTTCCAGCACAACTGTTTGTATGACCGCATTTCCTGCAAATAAAACCTTCTTTCCATTTCAACTCGGAGAGATATTTCAAACAATCATCAGATGTCTTAAAGAGGTCTTGAAATTCAAATAACGATAGGCTTTTAAATCTTTGCTCCATAATTTAATTTATTAAATGCCCTAATATAAAGGTTTTAGCAATATTGACAAAATGCCTAAGTCAATAAATTATATAGTAATGGAAGCTCATAAAAAACAGGGCATTTTATTTATCATAGTTGGTGTGGCTTCATTTTTTCTGCTTCCCTTTGTTTTTATGCTCATTAGCAATTTAA
>CBFHJN010000434.1:0-1554 GCA_965655805.1 Flavobacteriaceae bacterium | reverse complement strand
TAATACCTACACACCATCAACACGAAGTTCTTCGCCTACTATGAATAGTGGTTCTAGTAGAGGTTCTTCTGGTGGTTCAAGAGGAGGTTCTGGTGGTAGACGAGGAGGCGGACTTTAAAAATTATTAAGAAAGAAAAAAAAGTTGTTTTATGAAAAAGATAATTCTGCTATCCGTAGCTATATTGACCATGTCTCAAATTTACGCTCAAGATATTTCTGATGCGTTACGATACACCCAAGATGATGTGCAAGGAACTGCTAGATTTAGAGCTTTAAGTGGTGCTTTTGGTGCATTAGGAGGCGATATGAGTGCTGTTAGTATTAATCCAGCAGGATCTGCAGTTTTTAATACAGGCCATATATCTATGTCTTTATCAAATGCATACACGAAAAATAAAACCAGTTTTTTTGATGGTTATAATGAAACATCCAATTCTACTCTCGATTTAAACCAAACTGGTGCTGCCTTCGTCTTTTACAATAACAACCCAAATTCACTTTGGAAAAAATTTACATTAGGAGCTACTTACGATAAGATTGGTAATTATGATGACGATTGGTTTGCATATGGTACCAATACTAACCGTTCCATTGGCTCTTATTTCCTAGGCTATGCAAATGGTTTAAGGCTTGATGAAATTTCAGGTTTTCCAGGCGAAACATATAGTCAAGCTTATCAAGCAATTGGAAGCTTTTACGGTTATGGCAACCAACAAGCATTTCTTGGGTATGAGTCTTATATTTTAGAGCCATTAACGGGTGACGATGATAACACATCTTATTCCTCAAACATTGCGCCAGGCAATTACTATCAAGAATATAGTTATGCTTCTCGAGGATATAATGGAAAATTTACATTCAATGTTGGTACGCAATTAGGCGAAAAGTTATATTTAGGTATTAACCTAAATTCACACTTTATAAATTATGAACGTTCTACTTTTTTATATGAAAGTAATGACAATACTGGGTCTACTGTAAATAGAGTACGTTTTGAAAATAATTTATATACAACAGGTTCAGGGTTTTCATTTCAAATAGGTTCCATTTATAAGATAACCGAAAGCTTACGAGCTGGTATTAGTTATAATTCACCTACATGGTTTACAATCAATGAGGAGTCTACGCAATCTATTTCAACAGTCAGACAAGAAGGTGGTGATAATATTTCACAAATTGTAAATCCGTTTATCACCAATGTCTTTCCTAGCTATAGATTACACAGTCCAGGTAAATTTACTGGAAGTTTAGCTTACGTATTTGGTGTTCATGGATTAATTAGTTTTGATTATTCATTACGTGATTATAGCAACACAAAATTTAAACCAAATTCTGACCCTTATTTCAATTCTGAAAACAATAGAATGCGCAATCTTTTAACAACAGCATCAACGTATAAAATTGGTGGTGAGTTAAAATTAAATCGGTTAAGTGTTAGAGGCGGCTACCGTTTTGAAGAAAGCCCATATAAAAATGGCTCTTTTGCAGGCGATTTATCTGGCTATTCTTTAGGTCTAGGATATAACTTTGGAAACTCAACCAAATTAGATTTAA
>CBFHJN010000433.1:0-1555 GCA_965655805.1 Flavobacteriaceae bacterium | reverse complement strand
AATAATAAATTAACAATTGGAATGCCAATTTCAATGCTGAAGTAATTTAGAACGGATTAAAATAAACTGGTAATAATCTGTTCTTCGGAAATACCTTCGGCTTCCGCCTTGTAGTTTTTAATAATTCGATGCTTAAAAATAGAATAGGCTACTGCTTGCACATTTTCCATATCCGGTGAAAATTTACCATGAATGGCTGCATGCGTTTTAGCTGCTAGTATTAAATTCTGTGAAGCTCTCGGTCCTGCTCCCCAATCTATATAGTTTTTTACTAAATCGGCTGCTTGCGGACTATTTGGTCTGGTTTTACCCGTCATTTTTACGGCATATTCCACCACATTATCTGCTACTGGAATACGACGCAGTAATTGTTGAATATCTACAATTTCATGAGCCGAAAACAAAGCATTTATTTGTGGTTTTGAATCAGATGTGGTGGCTTTAACAACTGTTACTTCTTCTTCAAAGGTTGGATAATCCAAGTTTATAGCAAACATAAAACGGTCTAATTGTGCTTCTGGTAAAGGATAGGTTCCCTCCTGCTCAATTGGATTTTGAGTAGCTAAAACAAAATAAGGTAAATCTAATTTATAATGATGTCCAGAAACAGTTACCGAACGCTCTTGCATAGCTTCTAATAAAGCGGCCTGCGTTTTTGGTGGTGTTCTGTTAATTTCATCAGCAAGAATAATATTGGCAAAAACGGGTCCTTTTATAAATTTAAAATTCCTGTTTTCATCTAAAATTTCACTCCCAAGAATATCACTTGGCATTAAATCTGGTGTAAACTGAATACGCTTAAAATTAAGACCCAATGCTTGCGAAATGGTATTAACCATTAACGTTTTTGCCAAACCTGGTACACCAATTAATAAGGCATGTCCTCCAGAAAAAATGGATATTAAAATTTGATCAACAACCGCATCTTGCCCAATGATTACTTTGGCAATTTCGGTTTTTAAGGTTTTATATTTTTTTACGAAGCTTTCAATTGCAGCTACATCAGACATATTTATTGTTTTAACCAGTTACTTGAAAATTCACAATCTCTATACTCGTTATTCACTTTAATATAAGTATCCATGATTTTCTCATTTTGCCATTTATCAATTGCTTTAATGCGTTTTTCGTTTAAAGCTAATTCTTTAATTTTAAGATAATCTCTTGAATAATCTGCCACATGCTCTTCCACACGATCGCTAACCATCATAATCTTAAATTTTACATTTCCTGAACGCCCTTGATCGGTTAGCACCAAACTTACGTCGCCATCTTTTAAATCTTGAATCTGACCATACACTTCTGGGTCAATTTTCGTTAACTCAAAATTATAATCTTGTGTTTCTGGATTAATTAAAAATCCGCCTTCACTACGTGTTTCTTTCTCGTCACTAGATTCTCTAGCTGCATCCGCAAAACTAATGTCGCCATCTACAATGCGTTGTCTGATATTCATTAATTTTTCTCGTGCTTCGGCAACTGCCGCATCGGATACTTTTGGAATTAATAAAATATGGCGTACATCAAATTCTTGACCTCTAATTTTTTCTAAATA
>CBFHJN010000432.1:0-1564 GCA_965655805.1 Flavobacteriaceae bacterium | reverse complement strand
TAAAACAAGGCCTTTACTAAGGCAGAGATGGAGATTCTTTGGGGTGTAATGAAAAGAAGAAGATGAGGGTGATCATTAGATGTCGATTCCCTTTTTACTATTTGATTTTTTATCTTCTAAATTTGGGTTAGCGTATCTTTCATCGAATTGCTCTAGTGTCATGTCAATTGTAATATGACGCAAATATTATTATCTTTGCCTAAAACTATTATGGTAAAGTATAAAGTAACATTAACAAGAAATGAACGCGATGAACTGTTGTCCATTATTAGTAAAGGAAAGCACACATCTCAGAAGTTTAGAAATGCCTATGTTCTTTTAAATTGTGATGAAGGTGACTATTCCGACAAAGTCACTAATGCTGAGGTAAATAAAGTACTCAAGATAGGCATGCGCACCATTGACCGAATTAAAAAGCGGTTTGTAGAAGAAGGCTTCGATGCCTGTTTGGGTCGAAAGCCAACTGTCAGGGAATATGAGAGGAAAGCGGATGGTGATTTTGAGGCGCGTCTGGTAGCGCTAAGCTGCAGCGAACCTCCTGAAGGTTTTTCCAGATGGTCATTGCGGCTTTTGGCCGACAAAATGGTAGAATTAGAAATTGTAGATTCTGTATCGCACGAAACGGTTCGTTCCGTTTTAAAAAAACGAGTTAAAACCCTGGAAGGTGAAAGGATGGGTGATTCCTCCTGAATCTGATGGTGATTTTGTTGCAAATATGGAGCGGGTTTTGGATGTTTATAAACGACCATATGATGAAAAAAATCCTGTTGTATGCATGGATGAATCCCCAAAGCAACTTATCGGGGAAACAAGAATTGGCAGTCCAACAAAACCAGGAAAAGAAAAACGGGTCGATTATGAATATTCAAGGAAAGGGGCATGCAATATTTTTATGGTAAATGAGCCGCTTGCAGGGAAGCGCCGTGTAAAAATTACTAAGAATAAAACAAAACTTGACTGGGCAGAACTGATAAAAGAGATAGCAGATAATGATTACCAGGAGGCAGATAAAATCACATTGGTAATGGATAACCTAAATACCCATAAGCCTGGTTCTTTATATGAAAAATTTAAACCCGCTGAAGCAAAAAGGATATTGGATCGGTTTGAATTTGTTTATACACCGAAGCATGGGAGCTGGCTTAATATGTCGGAAATTGAATTGCATGTATTGAACAGTCAGTGCCTTAACCGCAGAATTGAGGACATGGACACAATTATTTCTGAATCAACAGCATGGATGAATCATAGAAACAATAAGTCTGCGAAAATAAATTGGCAGTTCACAACTAAAGATTCGAGAATTAAATTAAAAAAACTTTATCCGTCAATTGATGGTTGACATGACACTAGTGTATTTGAGAACAAAGCGAAGCGATATCACGAATACCTTTGGAAATCATTTTCTGTGAGTAATTTGAATTTTGAGCAACAACGTAGAACCGAAGGTCACGAGCACCTCAAAAATAATTTAAAGCGAGTAACTTGGTCTTTATAGACAAACACTCTAATTAAGTTTAATTGCTCATATACTCATCAATTTTATTGATGAGTGATTTAATAT
>CBFHJN010000431.1:0-1574 GCA_965655805.1 Flavobacteriaceae bacterium | reverse complement strand
ATTGAAGTTTTACAAATGTTAGGTTATAATACTAGTAAAGAACAATTACAATCATTCAAAAAACGCTCAGAACATTTGTTTAATCTTTGGGCTAAGTCTAAATTAGGCGATTATAAAGGTCAACAAAATTTACATCAAAAAGGTACTGAATTATTTAAAACTGCATTTTTAGGTGGCGATGCTTTGGTTGTTTTGCGTTATTCAAAAAAAGAGGGCGTGACTGTTCAGCTTATAGACGGTGAACAAATATCAACTCCGATTAAACAAGACGGTAAAGGCGAAAATAACACAATAAAACACGGTGTTGAGGTTGATAAAAGAGGTCGTCATATAGCGTATTGGGTTAAGAAATCAGGTAGTAAATTAGAACACGAAAGGGTAAAAGCTAAAGATTCAAATGGTAATCTTAGAGCTTGGTTAGCTTATGGAACAAAACACAGAATTGACCACGTTCGAGGCATACCTGCAATCACTTCTATAATTGAGAAAATCACAAAGCTTGACAGATTTACAGAAGCGAGTGTATCTAAGGCCGAACAAGTGGCAAATATACCATTTGCAATTGAACATGACCATTATTCAACAGGTGAAAATCCCTTAGCTGGATTAGGGCCAAAAAAGAATGTTGATATTAAGAGCGAATTAGATAGTTATGAAGAAGCTGGTAATACAGCAAATCAAATAAGACAAAGTACATCTAATTCGGTTTTCAATATGCCAGTAGGTAGCAAATTAAAAGCCTTAGCAAATGAAAGTGAAACTAATTTTGACGAATTTTATAAGGCTATTTTCAGAAGTCTTTGCGCTGCAATAGATGTACCTCCAGAAGTTGCTTTGCAAATGTATGAGCAGTCTTATAGCTCTAGCCGTGCAGCGATAAATATGTGGGAACATATTATTGAAATTTGGCGTGAGGATATTGTCGTGATGAATTACTACAAGCCTATTTATAAGTTTTGGTTATACCACCAGAATTTAGAGGGTAAAATAGAAAACGACAACTATTCTAAGGCTATAAATGAAAACGATGCTATGGCACTTGAAAGTTTCCTTAATTGCCGCCTAGTTGGTAAGAAAATGCCACACATAGACCCAGTTAAAGAAGTGAAAGCAATCAGAGAATTATTGCAAGATGATACGCCAATAATAAGCAGAGAACAAGCTGCTGAAATGGCAAATGCTGGTGATTGGAATCAAAATTATAGCAAATTCAAAGACGAGCGCAAAGAAATAGACATTGACGCTCAAGTCACAAAGAATAAAGGCTATGGTGTTAGCCAAAACAACTTAGAAAATAGCAATACATCCGATGGCTTAGAAACTAAAGAAACAGAATAAATGGCAACACAACCGAGACAAACGAGAGAAAATAAATTAGTTAATTGGTCGGCTGATTTACGGCCAAAAGTAGGTGATTCAGTAAGTCATAATTCAGCTCAATGGGTAAATGTAACTGGTTTAAATTCAGAGCCTAGTGTGGGTAGTGATTGGGAGCGACAGTTTCCTCAAAATGGAGGTTCAATATTAGTTGATTCACAGCTTAATCAATCATCTATTAACCCAGTTGAAAATAG
>CBFHJN010000430.1:0-1584 GCA_965655805.1 Flavobacteriaceae bacterium | reverse complement strand
AAAAGCGAGTACGTAATTATCTTCAATTAGTTCGCTTTTTGAAAAAAGTAAGGAAGATAAAATCTCTTTCAGCACCTCATCAGTTAAATCTTTATCTACTTTTAAAATTGGCAATTCACTTAAAACATAAGTGCCTTTTATGGGCAATATCTCTAACTTTAGTTCTTCTCTTTCAGAAATAACCTTTAACGCTTTGATACTCATATCTTGAAAATATCCTGAATTGTTAGCGTTTAGTGTCTTCCAATTTGATGTATCAGGAAATTCAGCAGTAGTGCCATTTTCAGAATCAATGAGTTTTTCTAATCTCAATTTGGCAGCATTAAAAATACCTTCCATGATATTATTGACCTGGATTTCTTGAGATATGGAATGAATAAAATAAATAAATGCACCTAAGCATAAGGTCATTAAAACGATGGCTAGTAATACAGAAAAACCTGGTAGCTGGTATTCATTTCCGTTTGGATCAATGGAAACTAATGTGAAAATACAATACAAAAGTGTTGAGTTGTAAATTCCAAGAATGACTTGATGTCTTCTATTTGAAATTAGTCCAGGAAGTACTCTTGGAGAAAAATTACTTGATGCCTGATTAAGCAAAATCATCACAAGTGAAAAACTAAACACCATGATTGAAATTAAGCCAGCAATAAAAGTTGTTAATAAACTTCTTGCAGTTTCAGTATCATTAACAACAAATACAGGTGCGTGATCTTGCAAATAGCCAGAAATTCCGTTGCTTTCCAAGTAATACATTAGCAAGGCAAATAGCAATCCGCTCAGACTTAAAAGTGATGGGTAAAAAGCAATTTTGCTTTCTAATTTTAGGATGTATTTGATGGTATTACTGAAATATTTTTTCATAGTATTTTAAAAGTTCAAGCCAAATCCGAATGAGAATCGCAAGCCTTCAACACTATTAAAAAGATTGAATGTACCTGATAAACTCTCTGCAGCTGTAATCCAAAATCCTCCACCATAATCATTATGCCATTTATCTGAAAAGTCACCTTTTAGCCAGACTCTTCCGACATCAAATCCACCAAAAACACCAATTTGCAATGGCAATGTTCTTGTTTTAAATGAATCAAAACTATATCTTATATCGGCACTTCCCACGAATGAATTTTTCCCGGTAAATCGTTCGGTTCTAAAACCTCTCAATCCGTTTTGACCTCCAATGTTAGCTGCTTGATAAAAAATTAAATCATCTCCAACTCTTGCTTGAAATCTAGCATCAGTTTTTAGAACCAATTTTCGATTTCGACTTAAAGCATTATAAAACCCTAAATTTGAGTTTAGGTATCCATAGGTGTTTTTGCTGTCTTTAAACTCTGTTTTACCACCAATATTTATTAAAAATGTCATCCCTCGAGTTGGGTTGAGTTGGCTATCAAAACTTTCATAGTTAAACTCAGCTTCTAAAGCTCCAAAGAGTCGTCTTTCATAAAACTCTCTCGAGGATGCTGGCATAAATTCAGTAATAAATCGATTTGGAGTATTATCTATTTCTATAGCTTCAAAAACAGCTCTAAAGCCATAATCACTACCAAAGTTTCCTTTTTTAAGAATTCCAGCTTT
>CBFHJN010000429.1:0-1595 GCA_965655805.1 Flavobacteriaceae bacterium | reverse complement strand
AAGTCCTAAATCTCCATTTAGAACAGCACTAATCATAGCGCGAGTATATTTTAGCTTCATTCGTGTACCAACGCCATAAGGACCACCTGTCCAACCTGTATTAACCAACCAGACATTTACACCTGCTTCTTTCATTTTTGCGCTTAACATATCAGCATATTCTGTTGGATGTAATGGCATAAAAGGAGCTCCAAAACAAGCTGAAAAACTAGGCATAGGCTCAACTACACCAGCTTCAGTTCCTGCTACTTTTGCTGTATATCCTGAAATGAAATGATACGCAGCCTGACTTGGGGTTAATTTTGAAATTGGAGGCAATACGCCAAAGGCATCAGCAGTTAGGAAAAATATGTTTTTTGGGTTATTCCCTATTGAAGGTACTCGTATATTTTCAATATGATAAATAGGATAACTAACACGCGTATTTTGAGTGATTGTAGTATCTGCATAATCTACTTCGCCTTGATCATCAATAATGACGTTTTCAAGAATTGCTCCTCTTTTTATAGCGTCATAAATTTCTGGTTCCTGTTCTTGTGATAAATTAATCACTTTTGCGTAGCAACCACCTTCAAAGTTAAATACCGTATTTTCATTTGTCCAGCCATGTTCATCATCACCAATTAAACTTCTGTCAGGATCTGTAGATAATGTTGTTTTTCCTGTACCTGACAAACCAAAAAAGATGGCTGTATCTCCATCTTTTCCAACATTAGCACTACAATGCATTGGCAATGTGTTTTTAAATACTGGAAGAATAAAGTTCAACGCTGAAAAAATTCCTTTTTTAATTTCTCCGGTGTATCCTGTTCCACCAACCAAGGCAATCTTCTTGGTAAAGTTTAAAATTGCAAAGTTATGCTGTCTTGTTCCATCTGTTTTGGCATCAGCCATAAATCCTGGTGCATTAATAACTGTCCATTCTGGTGAAAAGGTTTTCAATTCATCTTCCGTTGGACGTAAAAACATATTGTATGCAAACATATTACTCCATGGATATTCGTTAATCACACGAATATTTAATTTGTAATTAGGATCAGCGCAAGCATAACAATCTCTTACAAAAACTTCTTTTTCTGAAAGATAGTTAACTACCTTATCATAGAGCTTATCAAAAGCATCTGGTTCAAATGGAATATTAATATTTCCCCACCAAACTTTATCTTTAGTAATATTGTCTTTTACAATAAATCTATCCTGTGGAGATCTGCCAGTAAACTCTCCTGTATTAACAGCAAGAGCTCCTGTTGATACTTCAACACCTTGCCCTTTTTCAATTGTAATATCATGAAGTTCGTCTGGAGATAATTGATACTTTATTTTGGCGTTTTTAATGCCGTAATTATCTAACTCAATCGTTTTCGTAGTTTGTGTATGGTTTACCATAATTTGTTTATGTTGTTTAGACTGCAAAATTAAACAATATTTTAAAGTAGCACCTTAAATTTGAGATTTATCAGCGCTCATTTTTAAAAAGTTTATTAACAATATCAGCCAAGCCAGTATCAAAAATAGACCTCCAATAGGAGTTATAAAGCCGATAGTTTTAAAATCAAAACAGGTTAAAGCATTTGTTGCAAGTCCGTATATAGAAC
>CBFHJN010000428.1:0-1596 GCA_965655805.1 Flavobacteriaceae bacterium | reverse complement strand
GGTAGGTCATGGGTATAGTGTCTGATTATATTAGACTGTTAGCTAAATTTGTGATGTTTGGCAATGCCTCTTTTTTCCTGAATAGTAAATACTATACGGGTTGTTAGCTATTTCTTAGAGGCTTATCTATAGGCGTACCATTCCCAATTTTAGTATACGGTCGATAATATAATTTTTACTTTCTTTTCTGTTTTACGCTCAAGCTAAGATTTTATTTTGACGATACTATTATTATCAGGTGAAACTATCTAAGCGGTTCCCGCTATCATCAACCTAGTATTAAATATTGAACTACTCTGTAGTAATACCTACCGAGATTGTAAAACATTCGTCTAAAAATCCACAAAATTCTGGAAGAAAATCCTAAATCGTCCTAAACTCCTATTATACAAGGGTTTACGCATACAAAAAACTTTTGGGAAAATCTGACGAATGTAGCGAATGTGTACATTTGTCATGGGTTGGGTGGCGGGATGAGCCTAGATTGCCATAGTTAGCCATAGTTAGCCATTTTCCTATCTTACCTATCTTACCTATTCGACGTAGGAATTAATTAAGAAACCTTACTAATTAAATCCATTCCACAAACGCAGCACATTTTCTTAACCTCATTTACTAAACATTCTTTTCTAAACCAGACTTACTAAATCTTCTTTACGAACTATTCCTTAAATTGGATAAAAACGTCTTTAAGTAATTCGACGGGGGAATTTATTAGGAAACTTAACTTATTAAATATTTACAAAAGAAACTTTACGAATTATCTTGGAATGACCAACGGCAGAAATTATTTAGGAAACTTTATTTAGAAACTAATTACTAAAGAACACTAAAAAACTGAACAAAAAATCCTGAAAAAATCATTTGTATAGCTTGACACACTAGAAATTTTCTGGTAAAATTGGAGCGGACCCTGTAGAAATTAATAAAGAAACTTTAGAAACTAACTGGAATTATTTAATTAGCTTTATTTATTATGTGTACAATCATTCGTTCACCTTTTATCTGTCAAGGGAACATATGTATTATTTCCGCATTTTCCTAAAACTGAGAATTCCTGAAATCGTATCAAAACAGGCTTGCAATCAATCGGGAATCGTGTATAATTAAGAAAACGAGACGCAAAGGAAAACAAAAATGAAAACAGTTCCTAAGATTTATCAGGTAAAATACAATTTCCGTATTACGTATACAATTACGTTTATGGGAGTTGATGAAACTAAAATTTTTAGAGAGCGTGCTACTGACGAAATGTCATTAGTGAACAAAATTCTGTCTAGTTATGTTGGCACACAATATTGTGTTAAAAGTCTGGATAAAATCGAAAAATTCTAACGATAGGGGTTGACAGATGAAACAAGAAATGTTAAAATTTGAAGCAGAAATGACTGATACCTTTGGTGGTGAAGCAAATTATTGTTGGGTTGAACGGGAAGAAGGGGAAGCGAAAAGCGAATTAGCAGTAGTCCGCAAAGTAAAACAGGCTTTCGGTATGTCTGGCGTCAAATGTGAACGTTCAGACTTTGGGGATGAAATTTGGCTGAAACCATATGGAATGAATCGAATTATTTTCATAAATTTTGTAGGCTAGGTTTG
>CBFHJN010000427.1:1119-1602 GCA_965655805.1 Flavobacteriaceae bacterium | reverse complement strand
TATCATAGAATTTACAGATAGACCATTACGTAGTCAAACCAACGATATTACAGATGTTTTAGAAACACAAATGAAAACTGAAGGGATTGAAATCCTTCCAAATTTTAGAGCCATTAAATTTGAAAAAGATGGCGACAACACTATTATTCATTGCAAATGTCCTGATGACTCTACCACTCAAATAATTGAAGAAGGCCATATTGTCGTAGCTACAGGAACAAAACCATATACATCTAAATTAGGTCTTAAGAATATTGACTTAAACCTGACAGAAAAAGGACATATTTTAGTTAACGAAAAAATGGAAACTAATATTTCCAATATTTACGCAGCAGGAGATGTTACCAATACACCAGCATTTGTGTATACAGCAGCAACCGAAGGCAGTGCAGCAGTACAAAACGCATTTTCATTATCAAAAACCATTTTGGATTATTCATCTTTACCTTGGGTAGTATTTACAGACCCTCAAATTGCAGGAGC
>CBFHJN010000427.1:0-1109 GCA_965655805.1 Flavobacteriaceae bacterium | reverse complement strand
TGGAAGCAGAAAAAAAGGGAATTCCTTTTGAAGTCAGTAAACTTGATTTAATTCACGTTCCAAGAGCATTGGCAGCGCAAGATACCAGAGGGTTCATAAAACTGATGCGCAACACTGAAACCGATAAATTAATAGGCGCAAGAGTCATAGCAACAGAAGGTGGCGAACTCATCCAACAATTAAGTATGGCTATTAAATTTGGAATCACTGTAAAAGACTTGGCAGAAAGTTTTTATCCATATTTAACTTTAGGGGAAGCTGTTAAACTGGCAGCAATTACCTTTGGAAAAGATGTTTCTAAATTAAGTTGCTGTGCGAGTTAATTCAAAATAAAAGGTTTTAAAGGGAATGCCAGTTCTTTTATGAATTTGAAAACTGCGAGAAAGTATTAAAACCAAAAGAAGGAGACTGTTGTATTTATTGCTCTTTTGGAACTATACCCTGTCCACCGATTCAAGAAAATAAAAGTTGCTGATAATTTCTTTGCACAACCTGTGCATCGATTAATTTGTATATTTGTAAAACTTTATGAAAATATTCTTTTCCATATCAATGTCGCTTCTATTCTTTTTTCAAGGGATTAGCATAGATATGGACTTTTGTGGGCCAATTAAAGAAATTTCAAGTATTATTACCCATTATCAAGACCATAAAGTTTATGGCGACTCTTTCCTTGAATATGTAGTTGAAGATTACATTGACAATGATGCAAAAAATGAAGGGCATCATAATAACCCAGTTAAGGAGAATTCACCAGTTCATCCCCATAATCAATGTTGTCATCCTTTAGTATTAATTATTGCGAACAACAATTCGGCTTTAACCAATCGACTAAAGTTTGAAGAGAAAAAACAGTTTAACTTACATAAAGTAAACTTCACTTCCAGATATCTGGAATCGCTTTTCCAACCCCCTCAAGTATAATTCAGTTTTTTTTTTAGGATAGCTATATCCTACCGTGATGCTTTTCAAAGTAAGCATCGCATTATAAACGCATTGCATCTAATTGCATTGCGATGTTTAAACTGAATTAATACTTTTTCTATGATTAACAAAATCATTTCATTTTCCATCAATAATAAATTTATTATTGGGCTCTTTATAGTGGC
>CBFHJN010000426.1:1336-1609 GCA_965655805.1 Flavobacteriaceae bacterium | reverse complement strand
AAACAGCTTGCCAGCTGGCTGAAGCAAATGATATCATCCTTATTGCAGGAAAAGGTCATGAGACCTATCAGGAAATAAACGGAAAACGTACCGATTTTGATGATTTCAAGATTGTAAATGAACTATTAACCGCCCTAAATAAATAAGATGCTATACTACTTATTCGAATTTTTGGAACAAAACTACCAAATACCTGGGGCGAGTCTTTTTGGGTTTATCACCTTTCGGGCGGCCCTGGCGATTATCTTCTCCTTAATAATCGCTACAATTTTT
>CBFHJN010000426.1:0-1326 GCA_965655805.1 Flavobacteriaceae bacterium | reverse complement strand
ATCAGAATTCTACAACGGAAACAAATGGGCGAGCAAATTCGCGACCTTGGTTTGGAAGGGCAGAACGAAAAGGCCGGAACGCCAACAATGGGAGGATTGATCATCATATTGGCAACACTCGTCCCTGTATTGTTGTTTGCCAAGCTGGAGAATATATATGTTATCATGCTTATTGTAACCACGCTGTGGATGGGTGCGATAGGGTTTCTGGATGATTACTTAAAGAAATTTAAAAAAGACAAGGCGGGGCTTCCCGGGAAGTTCAAAATCATCGGTCAGGTTGGTTTGGGAATTTTTGTGGGTGCCGTGATGTTTTTTCATCCCGATGTTACCATTAAGCGTGAAAAACTAAACCCTGTAAATTCTCAGGAGGAGATCACACAAAACTCACCTATAGAATTTTTTGATTCTGAAAAGTCATTACAAACCACCATTCCTTTTGTAAAAGAAAATGAATTTAATTACGAATCCTTAATAGGCTGGGCCGGTGAAGATGCAAAGGATTATGTGTGGTTAATTTTTATACCTATTGTCATTTTTATCATTACTGCAGTTTCCAATGGTGCCAATCTAACCGATGGTATCGATGGTCTGGCAGCGGGTTCCTCAGCTATTGTTGCCGTCACTTTGGCACTCTTTGCTTGGGTCTCAGGGAACGCGTTCTTTAGCGATTATTTAAACGTAATGTACATTCCCAACACAGGCGAGGTGACCATATTTATTACGGCATTTGTGGGAGCACTCATAGGGTTTTTATGGTACAATGCCTATCCCGCGCAGGTTTTTATGGGCGATACGGGAAGTTTGACCATTGGTGGGATTATCGCAGTAATTGCCATTATTATTAGAAAAGAATTATTGATTCCTGTACTCTGCGGAATTTTCTTAATGGAAAATTTTTCAGTAGTGCTGCAGGTGGGTTGGTTTAAATACACACGCAAAAGGTTTGGCGAGGGCCGAAGGATTTTCAGAATGTCACCCTTGCATCACCATTATCAGGTAAAAGGATTTCATGAAAGTAAAATTGTAACACGGTTCTGGATCGTTGGGATTTTCCTCGCGATTTTAACCATTGTTACATTAAAAATTAGATAAAAACCCTGGCGTCTTTGCGCCTTTGTGAGCGAAACATGAGTAAGCGATTAGTCATATTAGGAGGAGGAGAAAGTGGTGTAGGAACAGCGATCCTGGGGAAGCGTAAAGGTTTTGAAGTTTTTGTTTCAGACTTCGGAACCATAAAAGAAAAGTACAAACAAGTTCTTATACATCATGAACTGGACTGGGAAGAAGGCGGTCATACAGAAGCCAAGATCCTAAACGCGGACG
>CBFHJN010000425.1:0-1619 GCA_965655805.1 Flavobacteriaceae bacterium | reverse complement strand
TTAAGACCATAGAAATCCAAAATAAAAAATTGAGACAAATAGCTTGGACACAGTCTCATGAAGTACGTGCCCCTTTGTCAAGAATATTAGGTCTAATCAATTTGATCGAAGATGACACGGTTAGTTTTGATGATATCCCCTTCTTGATTCAAAGCTTAAAAGAATCTTCACAAGAAATGGACACGATTGTAAAAAAAATAGTGAGTGAATCCCAAAGTATTAATTTAACCAAGGAAGATGAATAGCGTTTTTTATATAGTTGATGATGATCCCATATTCAGGAAAATGATTAGCTTAATGGTACAAAAGATTGACCCCAATGTTATTTGTAAGCACTGTGAGAATGGCGCAATTGGTCTAAAAAAATTAGAGATTGAAAAAGAGCATACCAACAAAAATAAAATTATCATACTCTTAGATATTAATATGCCAATACTAAATGGTTGGCAGTTTTTGAAAGAAATAGAGTCGAATGAGCGCTTCAATATTACCAATGTTACCCTTTACGTGGTTTCTTCATCAACAGATAGAGCAGATGTCTTAAAAGCAAAACAACACACCATAGTAACTCATTATTTTTATAAACCGTTAATTGATGGTGATCTTCAAAAGATATTAAAGCATAATTAATTTTATAACGAAAGCGCAACAACTTGGTATTTTGCAACTAGCGTTTATAGGACTCCTTATTATAGGAAAATAAAGTATAAAAATAACCTAAACATAACAAAGTACTGCGGTAAAAAACAAGTAAAATGGGATTAATTTTTCTCCTAATTACGTCAGTAAGTATCCCCAATATTAATCCTGATTTAGAAATTGCAACGACCTTAATTTACTATTTTCATTAAATAGCTACCTTTTGCCAGGTTGAAAAAAAAATACGTAGTTTAGTGTTAAGCCAACGGAAAGTACGCCTGTACTTTAATCTGATTATGCTTTGGGAATCCTCTAAATCTGGCACCCCCTTTTTATCTATAAGTACGCTGAAATCAATTGAATATGAAGTATTTGCTAAAATTAGTCCTTTTGTTATTGGTTGTAAAGACTTCATCAGGACAAGAATCAAAAATTAGTCACTCGGATGATGGCCAAATACATTATCAGGTAATTGGCGAAGGTAAAACCATTTTGATAATAAATGGAGGTCCAGGATTTAGCAGCGAAGGCTTTGTAACTATTGCAAAGGACATCGCTTCATTAGGTTATAGAACCATTCTATATGATCAGCGAGGTACGGGCAAATCCAGCATTAAAAAAATTGATAGTACAACCATTACACTAGACGCCATGGTACAGGATATTGAGCGTATCAGAAAAGATCTTGGATTAAATAATTGGATACTTTTTGGGCATTCATTTGGAGGAATGTTAGCTAATTTTTACGCCTCTAAATATCCCGATAAAGTGTCTGCCATTGTGCATTCATCCTCAGGAGGATTAGATTTGAGTTTAATTGGTAATACACAAGATATCTTGAACTCAAGACTTACAGACCAGGAAAGACATGCCTTAAACTTCTGGCGCGGTCAAGTAAACGAAGATAATTCCGAAAGCAATCGGCAGAAAATGAATCAATATCTCGCGTCCGCATATGTGCATCATAAAGAACATATACC
>CBFHJN010000424.1:0-1624 GCA_965655805.1 Flavobacteriaceae bacterium | reverse complement strand
AGCCTCACATTATGGTGTTACCAAATTGGCAGCGGAACAATTGGTTTTACAAAAATCGCGAGAGAAACAGATGAAATCCTGCTCCTTGCGCTTGTACTCTGTTTTTGGACCACGTGAACGTCCTGAGAAAATGTATACCAAGCTCATTGCTTGCGGATTTAATAACGATGCATTCCCACTATACGAAGGTAGCTCAACACATTTACGCAGTTTTACTTATGTAGATGATATTGTAGATGGTGTGGTAAGTGTTATGGACTTTATTGATGCCGTTGATGGCGAAATTATTAATCTTGGAACTGAAGTAGAACATACCACACAAGAAGGTATTGATGCTGTAGCACAAGTTATGGATATGGAAATTGCCATTAATCACGTGTCCGCTAGAGCTGGCGATCAATTGCGTACCAAAGCAAATATTGATAAAGCCAGACGGTTATTAAATTACAATCCGAAAACAACTTTATTAGAAGGTGTGGAGAAACAGGTAGCTTGGTACAAGCAGAACTTCTTATAAATCAGTTTTTAATTTCAATAAAAAATCGGCTGCTGCGAAAGGCGTTGTTTTTTGAGCCTCAATTAATGCGATTTGTTTTTTTAGGGCTTCTTTTATAATACCATTATTGAAGAAATCACTGTGCAAATGATCTTTGATGGTTTCTATAAGCCAAAATTTATTTTGTTCATGTCGTCTATGGTCAAAATATCCATTGACTTGGGTTTGTTTGACATAATCTTCTATCGTTTCCCAAATGGTTTCAATACCTTCATTTTGTAAAGCACTGCACAAAAGCACTTTTGGTGTCCATTCTGAATCTTTTATAGGATATAAATGCAAGGCGCGATTAAATTCTACTTTGGCAATTTTAGCTGCTTTTAGGTTTTCGCCATCAGCTTTATTAATCGCTATAGAATCAGCCATTTCAATAATACCGCGTTTTATACCTTGTAATTCATCACCAGCACCAGCTAGTTTGAGTAATAGGAAAAAATCCACCATACTATGAACAGCTGTTTCACTTTGGCCAACTCCAACGGTTTCAATTAAAATAGTATCAAAACCAGCCGCTTCGCATAAAATAATAGTTTCCCTTGTTTTTCGTGCCACACCACCTAAAGATTCGCCTGAAGGCGAAGGTCTGATATAAACATTCGAATCTTTAACCAAATCTTCCATTCGGGTTTTGTCGCCTAAAATACTACCTTTCGTAATGGAGCTACTTGGATCAATGGCTAAAACAGCAATTTTTTTGCCAGCATCCGAAAGGTGTTTGCCAAAGGCTTCAATAAAGGTGCTTTTTCCAACACCAGGAACACCCGTAATTCCAATTCTTACGGAATTATTAGCATAAGCTAAACAACCTTTAATAATGTCGTGAGCTTGTTGTGAATGCGACTTATTCGTGCTTTCAATTAAGGTGATGGCACGACTTAAAGCTGTTATATTTCCTTCTGAAATTTGACTTATAAGTTGTTGCGTAGTTGGTTTGGCTTCTCTTCGGCTTTTAATAGCAGCAATCATGTTTTGGTTGACGGTTTCCTGTTGCGAAACGCCATCCTGCTCATGCATTGCCTTGTTATGTGTGGTTTTTTTAGTCAAAAGTTTCTATTGGTACAGCTATTT
>CBFHJN010000423.1:0-1632 GCA_965655805.1 Flavobacteriaceae bacterium | reverse complement strand
TTTGCAAAAGGTCATGTTGAAAAATGGAAAGCCCAATATTCCAAGGCTTTTAGAGGTGAGCACCTGGAGGTAGAGGAGCATTTTTATCATCCTGTAGAAAAGAAAATTAAATGCAGTCAAGTCACCATTAAGCCTATAACTAATGAAGAAGGAGAGATAATTGCTGTTTCCTGTCAATCCAGAGATACAACACGTTTAGTTGAAAATCGTTCTGAAGCAAGTCAATTATTAGATGCCTCTTTGGATGTTTTTTGCACGTTTAATGAACAAGGTGAGTTCGTTTATGTTAATGAAGCAGCAAAAGAGCTCTGGGGTTATAAACCAGAGGAATTACTGGGTGTACACTACAGATCGTTGGTAATCGAGGAGGATTTAGCGGTTACAGATTCAATAGATAAGACTATAAAGAATGGACAAGAAATTAAATCATTCTCAAATAGGTTTAGGAAAAAAAATGGCGGAATTGCTTATAACATCTGGTCATCCAGATGGGACGAGCACGCAAAACTCTTTTATTCGGTAGCAAGGGACGGCAGAGATAAAATAGAACAGGAAAGATTATTAGTACTTAGTGAAAAAAGATTTAAAGCTTTAGTACAAGAAGGCTTAGACTTGATTGCCATATTGGATACCGACGGTAATTATACCTATGTGAGCCCAACGAGCAATTCTATTCTCGGAATTCCACCAGAACATTTTATTGGAAAAAATGTTTTTAAATTTATTCATCCTGAAGATGTAGAAAAAACCAAGGCTTGCTTACAAAAAATAGCCATAGAAAACAAAGTTACTGTTGCGCCCTTTCGCTTTCAAAATCATAATAAAGAATGGCGATGGGTAGAAACAGTGCTGACCAATATGTTGGATAATCCTGCAATAAATGGCATTGTTGCCAACTCTAGGGACATCACAGGTAAAATTGAAGAAGAACGCAAATTAAGACTTCTTGAAAGTGTGATCACAAATACAAATGATGCCGTTTTAATTACAGAAGCAGAACCTTTGGACAAACCAGGTCCCAAAATCATCTATGTTAACGAGGCCTTTACAAAAATGACGGGTTACACCCCAGAAGAAGTTATTGGTAAATCGCCTAGAATACTCCAAGGCCCCAATTCCAATACCGAAGATTTAGCAAAACTTGGTAAAGCCATCAGAAATTGGGAGCCTTATGAACTAACTACTATCAACTACAAAAAAAACGGAGAAGAATTCTGGATAAACTTCTCCGTGAAACCTGTAGCCGATGAAACGGGCTGGTACACACATTGGATTGCCATAGAGCGTGATGTAACCCAGCAAAAAAACAAGGAACAAGAACAAGATCTAAATACTAAAATAAGTGGCATTTTTAACCTAAACGATGACCTCATAATATGCTTGTCTAATGTATGTAAGGAAATTGCGACATTCGGGGATTTCGATTTCGCTGAAATGTGGCTGCCAACAATTGATGGTAAATTAATTAATAAGGTGGCCAATTACGTTGAAAGCAAACGAGGAACCATTTTTTATAATACTTACAAAAACCAAGACTCATTTACATGGGGAGAGGGCTTACCGGGCTTTGTCTGGAAAAACAAAAAGAATACGGTTTGGGAAGATGGTGATGAAGTATGGCATTTATTTAAA
>CBFHJN010000422.1:0-1650 GCA_965655805.1 Flavobacteriaceae bacterium | reverse complement strand
ATAATCATCAATATCTCTTCTATCTTTTTTGGTAGGTCGTCCAGTTCCTTTTTTTCGATAATAATCTTTAGAATATTTAAGCAAATCAAGTTTTTCTAAATTTTCTTTAGGTGTAATATCTAGTGCGTAAATTGAAACGAGCTTAGCTCCTACTCTAGATTTTGGTAAATCTAGAACTTCAATTTTATAATTAATCTGATTTTTTCTAACCTGAAGCACATCTGTAGGATAAACTTCTCTAGATGGTTTAACAGACTCATCATTTATTTTTACATGTCCTTTTCTACAAGCAGTAGTTGCTATAGTTCTAGTTTTAAAATATCGCACACACCACAAGTATTTATCTACGCGCATAATGTTTATATCTTGCTTGGGTTATACTCACAAAAATAATAGAAAATTGTATCTTGCAGCAAAATTGCAGACGAATAATGAATAAGACTAAAAACATACTTTTTCTAGCTATTTTAATTAGCGTGGTGGTTAGTTGTTTAAATGACGATGACGGTGTAACCCAAATACCAGCCCGTGATGCTGAAGAAGTTAGATTAGAAAATGAAATTGAAATTCAAACTTTTTTAGAAAGTCACTATTATGAAATAGAAAATGAAAGTGGTAATCCTAATTTTGAAAAAATAGTTTTTAAACGCATAGATAGTCCAGATGCGCCACAGGATGCTATTCCACTATCAGAAGTTGATGAGCTTACTACCAAAAGCATTACTAAAGATGATGTAAATTATGAAATTTATATTCTTCAACTTAGAGAAGGTGCAGCATCTGAAAGGAGACCATTTTTTGCGGATTCAGTTTTAGTAACTTACCAAGGTTATAATATAGAAAATGAAGTTTTTGATGGCTCTCCAACTCCATTATGGATAGATTTATCTGGGACTATTGTAGGTTTTAGAGAAACCTTTACAGAACATCGTGGAGCAAGTGGTTTTGTTGAAAATTCTGATGGTACTATTGCTTTTAATGATGATTATGGTACTGGCGCAGTAATTATTCCTTCTGGATTAGCTTACTTTAATCAGCCACCAATTAGTTCTAATATTGGAACCTACGAGCCTATTATCTTTAGTTATAAACTTTTTAGATCTAGAATAATTGATCATGATGAAGACGGAATTCCTTCTTACTTAGAAGATATTAATGCTACTCGAGAATTAATTGATGTGGATACTGATGATAATGGGGTCCCTAATTATGTAGATGCTGACGACGATGGAGACGAAACTCCAACTATAGAAGAAATAATAATTAATGATGATGGAAGTATAACTTTTCCAGACACAAATAATAATGGAACTCCAGATTATTTAGATCCTACATACCCTACAAATTAATGAAGAATTTACTAAATATTTGTTTTGCAACTTTGCTCCTATTAATGAGTTGTGCTGAACAAAAAAACGATAGGCCTCTTGCAGAACAATTAAACAATGAAGCAATTGAGCAGCTTCAAAAAAATAATACTGAAGCAGCTTTAAAACTTTTAAATTCTGCTATTGAAGCTGATGATTCTTATGCTGAACCTCATGCCTATTTAATACAAATTAATCTTGAAGAAGGAAATTTTGATGCAGCCTTAGAGCAAACTAAAATTGTAATTGAAAAATCTCCAAGCGAAGCAGAAAATTGGGTTTT
>CBFHJN010000421.1:0-1655 GCA_965655805.1 Flavobacteriaceae bacterium | reverse complement strand
ATTTTCAATATGTTCCACCAAAATATTCTTGGTTTTTAAATTGTAAGAAAACAGCGTGTCTTCATGTCTTAAATTTGGGATATTCTCATTAAACGAAACAGCCTTGAAAACAGATTTCTTAATTAAAAAATTCAATGTTAAAAAGGTCACATATGGATTTTGCTGTCTTTGGGAAGTAGATAAGGCTTCACGCTCGCGTCCATAAACCCATCGTAATAAGTGACTTTGGTTTGGTTTCTGTTCGGTATATAAAATGCCACCATAAATAACTTGTGATTTTGGTGAAATAGCATCTAAATATTTGGATATGAAATCAGTATTTTTTGGAATCACATCTGCATCTAAAAATAACAACCAATCAAATTTAGCGTCTCGTGCTAGCAGATTTCTAATGGAACTTCTACCCATGTTTTCATTAAAAACATGATACGACGTGTGATCTAAATCATTAATAGTTTTATTGGAATCAATTATATTGCTATTGGTAGAACCATCATCATAACAACGAATTTCAAAATCGACATTTAATATGCTAATCTGTTCATGAATGTCTTGAACAAGATTGGTAATGTCATAGTTGTATGTCGGAATTAATATGGAGAGCATGCAGGTGTATTGGTCAGTATTTCAAATCTACGTAAATAATACTGGTTTTCATGTTGAAGCATACAATTTTATGGATGAAAAAACTTGATGGTTTTGGAGAATTTTCGGAGTGAAAATCGGATGGAAGCAAGAACGCACTTTCTTTTGATTTAGCATTAACCTACGCATTTTTCACATACGGTGTTGGCAAATCGTTTTTATTCCACCATTGGGTTTACAACGTAAGTTTTTTTCTGACCTATAATACCTTTGTTCAATGCAATATCAATTAGAATTGTAATAGGAAAGAAAAGAAACCCAACGCAACCGAATTTATACTCCGTCGATATTTTCGTTCCTATATTCGGATTCATACCATCTCTGGAAACTGATTTAAAAATTTTACCGAACAAGAAATAATCATTACTTGTCCAGCCTTTTTTCATAGGTGTTTCTAGAGCCTGTTCAACGTAATTAATATTCTCTTGATTAAATTTCCCGAATTTTGGTCCGTTTCCGCCTAATATTTCTCCTGACGAACTATTTACTTTTGGATTGTGAAATTGTATATCGTCAACAGTTAGCCAATCCTTATCAGGCCAGATAAAACTGATTTCAGTTTCGTTTCCTATTGCAGTTATTGTATAGACTCCGTTAGTTAAGTCATTTGTTTTGTCATCAATCGTGAAAATTGAGCGGTCAGAAAACTTTCTTTCCAAATATTCTTTCCAATTTTTAATATCAGTTCCAATTTTCATTCAAATGTTTGCTAACTAATTACATAACAACTTATAACTCATTAAAATAAGGTATGAACCAAATTAAGCCTTACGCTGTACCACTTCATAAAGCTGGTTATCATCACACTTTAAGGTTTTACTTGGGTATTTTAATAGCAAGGCATAATCATGAGTAGCCATTAAAATGGTATTGCCATTTTTATTAATTTCGCGCAATACTTCCATCACTTCCACACTGGTTTGTGGGTCTAAGTTCCCTGTAGGTTCATCGGCTAAAATAAGTTCTGGATTGTTTAAGAGTGCTCTTGCAATGGCTACACGCTGTTGTTC
>CBFHJN010000420.1:0-1668 GCA_965655805.1 Flavobacteriaceae bacterium | reverse complement strand
TCTGCTTTACAACAAGTAGATTCTAAAACTAGTGCTGACGGTCAAGTCATGACATCATCTTATTTAGCGCCTCGATACTTTGATATTACAGATAACCCAATGATGTATGGAGATTTGGATGTTGAAGAATTTGAAGTTGGTGGTATTAAAATTGTTTTAAGTGTGTATTCGCCAAACGGAAAACACAGTGCGACTTCCATGAAAAATGCCATGCAGAAAATGATGGAAGCACAGAAAAATTATTTAGGTGATATTAATAGTACACCACGATATGATATTTATGTGTATTTATCGGAAGGTAAAGCAGATTCTCCTAAAGGATTTGGAGCTCTAGAACATCACACATCTACTGTTGTGGTAATGCCAGAATCTATGCCAGAATCGGCTTTAGATAAGAGTATGATTGATATTGTATCGCATGAGTTTTTTCATATTGTAACACCTTTAAGTGTGCACTCTGAAGATATTCATTATTTTGATTACAACAACCCAACATTTTCAAAGCATTTATGGATGTATGAAGGTGTAACTGAATATTTTGCTACCCTTTTTCAATTAGATCAAGGATTGGTACCAGAAGCGGATTTCTATAAGAAAATAATGGATAAAATTGGTGGTTCTCGTGGCATGAATGACAGCATGAGTTTTACAGTTATGAGTGAAAACGTTTTAGATGAACCATATGCAAGTCAGTATTATAATGTATACCAAAAAGGTGCTTTAATTGGCATGTGTTTGGATATTTTAATTCGTGAAGGCAGTGATGGGAATCGTGGGATTCTATCGCTCATGAAGGAATTATCAAACAAATATGGTAAAAACAAACCATTTGATGATGATAAAATTATTGATGAAATTGTAGCTATGACGTATCCTTCTTTACGAAGCTTTTTTGATGATCATGTTATTGGTGATGTACCAATTGATTATAATGAATTTTTTGATAAAGTGGGTTTAGAAATAGGAGAAGGTCAAGTTAAAACCAATTATATCCAAGCAAATGGCGCATTGATTGTTTCGGCTAATCAAGGCGAAGGTACTATATTTTTCACCGAAAATGTGACTGGAAATAGCTTTTGGAACGAACAAGGCGCTAAACCAAATGATGTGATTAAATCCATTGATGGAACAGTCGTTTCGTTACAAAATGCAAATCAAGTATTTCAAGATGTATTTGGTTGGGAAGAAGGTCAGGAAGTGGATGTTGTATTACGTCGTGATGGTAAAGATGTGATTATTAAAACAGCTTTAACTCCAGCTTATACCACAGGAAAAGGCTTACGTGTTAAAGAAAATGCTACCGATGAACAAAATGCCTTGCGTAATGCCTGGTTAAAAAGTTAATTTATAAATGCCTTTAGAACATAAAAAACACCTGATGGCTTATTTATCAGGTGTTTTTTTATGAATTCATTTCACAACATATAATATTTAATACTTTGCAGATTTACCATTTGCTAACGATTTTTTAATAAACTCACGAATGTCATCATTTGCTGCTTTTAAATCTTCTTTACGTAAATACATCATATGACCACTTCGGTAAGCTTTAAAGGTGAAACGATCTTTCATTTTTCCTGAAGGATCCATTTGTCCAACGGTATATTTTGCTGCAAAATAAGTGGTGGCTCCATCATAATAACCAGATTGTACTAAAACATTTAAATA
>CBFHJN010000419.1:0-1685 GCA_965655805.1 Flavobacteriaceae bacterium | reverse complement strand
CCCCACGCATCCCAACCCTCAGCACTCTGCCTTGCAAACATTTCTAATTTTGTTTGTGTTGGAAACATCAGTTCAATCCTTTTTCTTATTTCAGTTGGTTTAGCAGAGTGCTTCCCACGCATTTCAGATAAAAACTGCCTAACATTTCTTGCCCCCCTTGGAGTTGGTATTTTGCCACGCCTGCCCACCAAACATATTTCACATTCACTCATTGTATAATGTCCAGGGTTAGCCCTTTGTTTGTGCCATATAAAGGCTATTGTGCTATATTTAAACCCCCACTTTTTCATAAGTTCAATTCCATCATCAAGCATCGGGCTAACCACCCACATAAACAGCATAGAGTTTTTATCTGAAATGCTCCCCAACGGCAACCCACCCAGCTCGGCAATAGTCATCGTTCCATAATGGGTATTAAGTTCTCCATTTAAAATACTTGTTTTTGCAAGGCTTTCTTTTGTTTTATATTGCCAAGCTGGGTCTGCGTAAATTATCTCGTATTTTTTCATCGTTTGTGCTTCTAATCCGCCCATACATACCGCTAACAATGCGTATAAGTAATGGCGGGTTTTGTGTTAATATTCAAGTTCAATTCTCTTTTCAATCTTTGTGCTATGCGAAAGGCAGGTGCGTTTTATCCGCCACTACTCATACGCTCGTCCGTTATATTTCATTTAAGGTTAGTTCTTCCCCTGTCAAAGCGAAATAAAAGTTTTGAAGCTCATGTACGTATTTTATCTCTTTTGTATTGTTGTAAGAGCTTCCAATTCTATTACTGTATTCATCTTTGTATAATCCCCAAGAACCATCTACCGCAACTATTAAATAACCTTTTAAAACATCAATTTTATAGGTTGTAAAACCGTTATCTAATTCAAAACCAAAATCATGTAGCCACTCTTCTGTCAATGGTATTGGTTTGTACTCGTAGCCTTGGTAATACCTTTTTTGTCCAAAAGCTCCACCGTTATAATCTTTATTAATAATTGGGTTAATGTAATTTGTAATAATCCCAAAAACCTCTGTTAATTTCTCTTCTTTATTGCGGTCTATTTCAATTAAATAATTTCCTATTCTTAATTCTTTTGTATCCATAATTTTAAATTTGTTAAAAAACGAAAATATAACACACAAGTAAAACGCAATTAAAAAAGCGTTTACTTTCAACGTTATAAAACATTTGCCAACGCTCTAATAGTGCAAGTCAATAAATAGTATATCATCTTCATCATTGTATTTTACACAGCACCACGCTGGATGGTATTGTTCCATACTACTTTTTACAATATTTCCGTCATCATCTTTAAATGTATGCTCACCTTCTTTTAAATAAACACCCCAACTATGTTTTTCATAATAAACATCTTCTATTCTTTGAACTACAACTTTTGCATATTCAGGTAGGTTATGTTTATTTAAAAACTTCTTCAAACCACCCACCGTTAAGTAATGGTCATATCCATTAGTTAGTTCTTCTTTTGCTATTTCTTTTAATGCCATCGCTAAAAAACGTTTTATAACAACGTATATAATTTATAGGCTGTTGGTTAATATTTCAATGTTCTGTTTTCGTCTATTTAAGTAGGTGTTAATCCGAAAGTTCTCGTTTGTCTATGCCTACAAAATCATATACTGCAACGTTAGCATTAATAACCTAATAATCCTTTTAGGTATTCATTACAACC
>CBFHJN010000418.1:0-1688 GCA_965655805.1 Flavobacteriaceae bacterium | reverse complement strand
CACGTGGATTCAAGACAACAAAGTAGATGCGGTATTATATAAGGTTTCGCAATTTGATTTAATTCGCGACCGATATCAGCAAGATGTTGATAGTATGAATGAATTTTATGACATTCAAATTCAAGATGAATTAACCAATAAAATAGACTTAAAGGAATTAGAAGGTGAACCATTAGCTGAAGCCAAGAAAAATAATAAAGAAGTGGCCAAGCAAGTCGCCAATATTAAAAAGGAATTGGCTAAAGAAAAAGCCGAAATTCAACAAATAGATCCTTACAAAAAAGCCAAAGCCGTTACCGAAATTGCAGAAACCTTGTTTAAAATTAAACATGAGGTTAAGCGTTCGGAGTATATTAAGCAAATTGCCAAGCTGTTAAAAGTATCTACAACTGCTTTAAAAGCGGAAATTGGCAAGTTTGAAGTTATTGAAACCGAAGCCAAAGAAAAGGATGGTGGTAAATTATCCATGAAAGGCATTCAGCTTCCAGAAGGTGCAGATAAAGAGGAATATTTGGAAGGTCATGGTTTTGTAACGGTTGGGAATTCATACCATTTTCACCGCATAAACTCCAATAACTTTTTTCAAGGAACGACTTTTAAATTAGAGCCGCTTTTCCATATTCAAGGCGATAAGGAAAACAAACGCCTTTGCGAAATTACCAACCTACGAGGCAAAAAGAAACTGATTGATTTTGATAGTGATATGCTTGCCAATTTTAACGAGTTTAGAAAATACTTATTCCGTATTGGTGGC
This sequence comes from Flavobacteriaceae bacterium, assembly GCA_965655805.1. Classification (GTDB taxonomy): domain Bacteria; phylum Bacteroidota; class Bacteroidia; order Flavobacteriales; family Flavobacteriaceae; genus Algorimicrobium. The sequence continues at coordinate 934 of CBFHJN010000418.1, read as the reverse complement.
TTTATGTTTTTAACCCATAACGGATTACGTACCGAACACTTTGACAAGTTTGTATATAGGTTTGAGGAGCAGTTTGAACCAGCATTAGAGCTTTTAACAATGGGTTGGAACAGGAAAGGGTTTTATGCCTTTGCCAACGGTGTGTATTGGGAAGGTAAATTTAGAGCCGTAAACAAATACGGCATTATGAATTTGGAAGGCATTGATAAAACTGAAAGCGATTACAATCAAAAAATTGATAATTACTATTCGCCAGCATTTTCGGTAATGCATGAAGATAACCAAGAAGGCGATGATTTGTATGAAAATGATAGATACTTTGTTTATAAAGAAAGCCCAATAACCTTAAACGAATGGATGGACCAAATGATATTGGTATTTCAGGACAAAGGCATAACAGGAATTCTTTTTAATTTCGGAGCTTTATTTCGTGATTTATTTTTAACGCATTACGATTCCTTTCCACTATTAGGTGGTTTCGGCGAAAAGGATTCTGGAAAGTCTGGATTTGGTAAAATATTACAAAACTTCTTTTATTTCCGCTTACCACCTGTAGATTTAACGCAAGTAACACATGTAGGACTATCCAGACGTTTAAGCCGGAATACCAACACCGTTCAGTTTGGCGATGAATACCAAGACAGAACCGTTAAAGAAGAAGTAGGCAACCTGCTTATGGGAGCATGGAACGGCATAGGTCGAGAAAAAGGAAACGGTATTGGAACAACCAGGACTAGTTTAGATAAAATTAATTCAGCTGTTTATTATGCAGGACAATTTATGCCAACATTTAAAGAGAATGCACTGGCCACAAGAACAATATCACAATTTTTTCAAACTAAAAACTTCACACTAGACGAAAAAACAAACTTTACTAAATTATTAAACTGGACAAATTCTGGAATAAGCAGTTTAGCAGTTGAAATAGTACAAC
>CBFHJN010000417.1:0-1695 GCA_965655805.1 Flavobacteriaceae bacterium | reverse complement strand
ACCTTATTTGATTCTAAAACCATCGGTGAATTGGCAGACACGTTTTCACCATCAATCTCAGGGTGATAATTAGTAACCGGTATTCCGTTCCAACTATCTGGGTATTTTCCTAGCTCCTCAATAGAGTGGTACAATGGGCCGTGACTTCCTGAGTGAACGCCCTCAACCATCATAATAACAGGAACTACAAGATGTTTTCTGTTTTCAAATGTTTCTTCCCTCGGTGTGTAATTGTTTGATTTTATCCGTGTAACTGAATTGTATACACCCGTTTCTGTTTTGTATGTCTTAATTTCCATATCAAATTTTCTTTAACTCTTTTTCATATCTAAAAAAAACACATTCGCATTGATTTGGCCATTCTGCTAATTTAGTAAAACATTCTTTATTGTCTTGAATAAATTTTACTGGCCTTTTCAATCGCTCTCTCTTATCATTCTTTTTTTCTTTATAGAAATAAAAGTCTAAAAATCCGATTATGGTTAAACCGGGTATCCAGTTTTTATGAATTTTTGTTACAACATTGCTAAACACAGGGTCTTGTTTTGGAGCATCAAATATACATATTTCTATGTCTCCTCCCTTATAAGATTCTATTGTTCCTGATATATTCCCTTGATGATGTTGTACTTTATCATATACTTTATTTACATTGTTCAGGAATAAAGGTAATAAATTTTCTCCATCTACTATATTTACCCCTTGTTTTTTTGCTTTTATTGCTTGCTCTGAATTCGCTAACCATCTATCATAACAATAAAAAGGTTTGTCGTATTTCGCTTTTTTAAGCCCTTTTAACAAAGGCACCGCCGTTGCCCCTAACCATGATCCTAACTCCATCGCTACGCCTCTACCTGTCCACTCTTTTCCTATCTCCTCCAAATAGTCATGAACAATTGGCGGTGTCATTGCTGGTATTGTCATCCTTTATATTTTTTCAAAGTTAATAAATTTTATTTATATTGCTGCTATTTTATTTTAACTGGAATCCAACTACATCTACATGAAATATGAACGGGAATTATTCCGCTAGCCTCATTAATGTGATATTTATTCCCTGTTAATGAACTACATTCTGGACATACCCTATCGTCCCCAGCTGTCACAAATTCTGCCATAATTTCTACCCCTTCTACTCCCCAATTCTTATACTCTTGCAATGTTGCTTCTGCGTGCGCCCTGATTATTTCTGTTCTGGCTATCATTTTTGCACGCCTCTTTGCGGGAATAAATCTTCCTAATGTATCTGTTACCCCTAATTCGCCAGCTCCGGTATCATCAATTACAGAAACTATTTTTCTTGCTAATAAGTTTGGGTTATCGCCATCTGCGATTCCTTGCGCTAATACCCTGCTTATATGCCCATCCATTGTATCGGTCACGCCCTTTAAATCTGAGTATGTTCGTGTATAAAGTAATCCTAATCTATCCACATGAATAGGTGTTTGCAATGCGATAGTTACTCCTCCTGTTTCTGAAATAGACGGAACCGTAAATCCCTTGTTTTTTAATTCAGCCCTTGCCCTTATAACACCTCTTTTGTATGAGTCTCTTATATAAACATTTGTCCATGCGTTTTCTATTCCTGCGCCTAATTGGTTTGAAGATGCTGTTTCGAGGATACCTAGATTAACCTGTCTTTTTAACCAATTATTAAACGAACTTATTTTATCCTGGCTTCTTGGAAAATCAAAC
>CBFHJN010000416.1:0-1696 GCA_965655805.1 Flavobacteriaceae bacterium | reverse complement strand
AGAAGTGTTTTATGCAGATCGAGATGCATCCATTCCTAGTTATATTGATGCCAGCACCTATTATGATGTGATGCACATTCAACGCAGTAATAGCGATCCAGCTTATCCAATGATCTTCTCCATTGCGTTACCAAATGGTGAGTATATTGTGAATTTATATTTTACTAATTTATATAATGGGACATCGGATCCTGGAGAACGCGTTTTTAGCGTGAATTTAGAAGATGAACGCCTTATCGATAATTTAGATGTTTCAGCAGAATTTGGGCATCGTCAAGCCGGAATGGTTCAAAATAATATAACCATTTCAGATGGCGTTTTAGAAATTCGCTTTTTTGAAAACATAGAAAACCCACTCATAAATGGTATTGAAATTTTGGGTATTGCCTATCCGGAATTGGAATTACAACCCATTGCAGACCGAACGACTTGTGAGTTGGAAATATCGGATTTCCAGGCAGAAGGTTCTGGCGGAAATCCACTAGATAATTTAACTTATGCTATTTCAGGACAACCTTTAGGAACCGATATAGAACCTACCAATGGTTTAATCTTTGGAATAGTTGATGAAACCGCTGTTTCCGGTGGCCCAAATAATGATGGCGTTTACAACGTAACCGTTACATTAAGTAAACCTGGAAGTTTAGATGTTACCCAAAATTTTGTCTGGACTATTTTAGATGATACCGAAGCGCCAATAATAATCTGTCCGGATAATATTTCAAAAATCGTGTCAGTTGGCGTAACGCAAGCAAGTCTGACCATTACAGAACCAACAGCAACAGATAATTGTGGGAATACCATAACATTTTCTGGAGTGCGCTCAGATGCCTTATTAGTATCAGATCCATATCCATTAGGTGTTACAACTATCACATGGACAGCAACGGATGCCTCTAATAATACATCTTTATCTTGTGATCAGACAATTACGATTTTAGAACCTATTTTGGTTTCCGCAAACGCTTATTTGCAAGGTGCAGCCTTAAATCCAAATACAGGCGAAGAAACCTTAATGCGTGATGATTTAAGATTAGATGCTTTAATACCAACAGCCAGTCCTTATGCAGATGGATTAGTTTGTGATGCTGCCGTTTTCAACGTATCAGGTGCAGATGCCATTGTTGATTGGGTTTGGATAGAACTTCGTGATGCCACCTCAAATACACTAGTGATTGATTCGAAATCAGCCTTATTGCAACGTGATGGTGATATTGTTTCTATTGATGGATTTTCGCCTGTAAGTTTTGAACAACTTTCAGCCGATTATTATGTGTCTGTTAATCACCGAAATCATTTAGGCGTCATGTCCGCGTTGCCAATATCATTATCTAATATAGCAACAACAGTCAATTTTAGTGATGGAAGTACAACAACTTTTGGATCAGATGCACAAACAAGCTTTGGAATGCCAATTGGTATTTTGGGCTTATATGCTGGTGATGTAAACAACAATTCGCAGATAAGGTATTTAGGACCTAGCAATGATACGAGTAGTTTAAAAAATACTGTTTTGACGGCTCCTGCTAATATGTCTAATAGTAATTACTATCCATTTCCAGCCTACAATTCAGGAGATATTAATATGGATGGTGTAGCTAGGTATGGTGGACCAAACAATGATAAAGTAATTTTAAAAACCATTATCAGTAATCATCCTAGCAATTCAGGCTCAAATTATTTTTTAATTTCTGAA
>CBFHJN010000415.1:0-1715 GCA_965655805.1 Flavobacteriaceae bacterium | reverse complement strand
GGGTTTGAAGTTTAAAGAAAGGGTAGTTTGAAAAACCCAAAAGTTCCCTTCGGGGATTTAGGGGCTCATTTCGGAATGTATCGAGAACTCACGCGCAAACGCTAAACTTACAGTCTGCCTACCCAAACTATTCACATGAACAGCATCATAAAAATAGCGTATATCACCTAACAAATCACTATGATTAATAAGCTGGTAAGGTGCAGAATCAGTTTGAACCTGCCACCTCTTATGCGGCGGAATATATACAATCAACTGAATATCATAAGCGTCACATAAATCTTGAATGCGCTGCACATAATGGTTGTTAAAACCAACAGGTTTAAGTGTACGTGCTGTAATGACTTCTGAACCTTGATGGATAACCGGATAACTATAATTACCAAAAGCATCAAATCGGTTACGCTTGTTAGAATCAATTAAACTTAATATCGACGGGTAAAATACCTCGGCATTATAGTACCCAACCCCAAATAAGGGCAACCATTTAGAAAGCGATAAAATGTTTGCGGGTGAACCAGAAAACGAATGATAATAATCAGACACATAATCACGTGACACATAAGGTAAAAATCGGTAATCATTACCGCTCAATTTATAATCTACAACGTCATAATCTAATATACTAGCAGCTAACACACAAACCTGGGTTTGCTTGCCACTCTGTAAAAAATGCTGCAGCATAAGATACTGACTCGATAAAGCCGTATCATCCATAGATAAGTTTAAACCTCGGGTGCCCAAGGAAGAATCTATAACCTGCGTATTAAGTGTGGTTAAACCAGTACTAGAGCCTATAATAACATAATCAAAAGGAGAATTGGATTGATAGTGCTCTACAAAAGAGGGTTTATAAAAATCTCCTTGACGTAAAGACCATAAACTAGCAAACGAAATCAACAGCGCAATCGTTATAAAAACAAGTAGTATAAACCCGATACGTTTTAAAAATGAGCTCATTAGAATTGAAAATATATAAAATCAGAAGGGTTTTTATAAACACCCATAAATACGATTAATACGGCTATAAATATAATTTGATAAATGGATAATCCAACTTCTTTCATATTCTTTTGTGCCGATCTAAATTCATAATATAGCATCACCATAATACCAAATGAAATAATAAAACTAAATAATAGGAACTTGGAACTACTATAAAATAGCGCTAGAGATAGAGAGTCCAAACTAAATATATCTTGCAAAATCTGCCAAGCTATAGCCATACTATCCGCTCTAAAAAAAACCCAAGCCAAACACACCACAATAAAAGTTCCTAAAATTCGGGGCACTTGCTTCCAACGCATTTGGGTGCTATCAACATAGGTTCGGTTTTTATGCCTGAGTAATAAGGGTAAAAACAAGAGCGCGTGAATCCCACCCCAAACTATAAAGGTCCAATTGGCACCATGCCAAAACCCACTGACAAGAAAAACGATAAATACATTTCTAATTTTAAGCCACATGGCACCACGTGAACCGCCTAAAGGAATATATAAATAATCCCGAAACCAAGTAGAAAGCGATATATGCCAACGTCTCCAAAACTCGGCAATGTCTCGTGAAAAATACGGGAACAAAAAGTTGGTCATCAGTGAAAATCCAAACAAACGCGCCACACCAATGGCAATATCAGAATAGCCTGAAAAATCCCCATAAATTTGAAAAGCAATCAAAACAGCTCCCAAAAGCAGTTCTGCGGAACTATAGCCGCC
>CBFHJN010000414.1:0-1731 GCA_965655805.1 Flavobacteriaceae bacterium | reverse complement strand
TTATTTAAAGCTGTATTATTAGCAGAAAAAAGAAACATTGCGGCTTTTGACATTGCAGAAAATTCTACATTAGAAATCCAACTATTTACTGTATGATTAAATCTCACACCACTCCAACCAGAAGCACTTAAAAATGCATTTGGTCCACTTACAGGTTCACCTGGAAATAATTCTTCAGGGGCTTTGTGGTGTATGTGTTTCCATATAAAACCACCTGTATATTTTAAGTCTTGTATACCTACTTGTTCTAAAGCTTTAAAATTATTTATTTTCCAATTATAAGCAGCATTAACTGCCCTGTGTATAGGTTCTTTAAAAGTAATTGTATTGCTTGTTTTACTTACTACTTTATGAACTTCTCTTACTTCTACACCATTATTTACAATTTTTAAGTTTTCTGGTTGATGAAAATCTGAAGTAGAAAAGGGAGCTAATTCTTCGTTAACAAAATTGGCATCATTATTTTTAACATATAATTCTACCCATTGTCCTACTGTAATATTAGATGTATTGGCAACTTGTACTGTATAGGTTTCTCTTTCTGTGTTTCCAGTAACATTCGTTATAAAAGTATTTGCTGAATCTTCTCCATTCCAAAATAAAAATAAATAAGGACACGTCCAGTCTTTAGTAGCCATATCTGGATGTGTTGTATGACTTTTTTGATACAACTCTGTACCTCCAGCACCAGAACCACTTCCTTTTATAACAATATTACTTTTAGATATTCTTATTACCTCTGCAGGGTCGTCTGCTATTACACCAGCTACAGTTGGGTTTGCATCATTTACAATAAATCTTCCTGGAGGAAAAAAAATCACACCTCCATTTGAATTTGCTTCTGCTGCTGCAATTGTTGCTTTTATAGCCTCTTTGTCAGAAATATTATCATTTGCAACTGCTCCATAATCTGTAACATTAAATATAGGTTGAGAAAACGAGGTAGGTAAACCTACTTCTCCGTGTTTATAACCGGCATAACTAAAAGTTGGTAAAATTGGTGTTGTATTATTAGTTTGAGCTTCTACCCAATTTTGATATAAAGTACTCGGGTTTTGTGATTTTATCAAAAAAGAAGAAAATAAAAACGATAAAACGAATATTGTTTTTGTAATATTTTGATTAGTGTTTTTCATAATTTTATAGATTAATCTAATATAATTTTTTTGTTAAGTTTCCCAGTTTCTGATGTTAATTGAATTATATAAACACCTTTTGCTAATTTCGGGATTAAAAAATCTGTAGTTTCATCAGTAAATAAAGAAGTGTTTATAATTTGTTTACCAAGAACATTAAATAATTTGAATGTTGCTTTTTGGTTCTGCAAACCAATAACTCTTAAAGTAGTCGCATTTATTTTGTAAATACTTACAGAATTTAATGTATTACTAGGCGTTTTTAAGATACTTGCTGTTGTATGCAAATAAAATCGACCAACTTCATTTACGTTTTCTGACAAAGTAATTTTATAATTTTCATCTGCTAAATCTGTAAATGTATTTGTTAATTTATCCTCTAAAAATACTGTAATATCAAAAGGTAAATTTAATATTTCTGCAGAAAAAGTAATTTCTTTGCCAGTAACTACTTTTAATCCTACAGGTATTACCATTGTTTCAAAATTATTATTTGGTAAAGCCTGAATTTGATATTTATTACCATTATTATTTTCTAGTAATTCAGTAAAAACATCAAAAGTATTTGTGACTCCTGTAAAAGTTTCGCCATCTA
>CBFHJN010000413.1:0-1732 GCA_965655805.1 Flavobacteriaceae bacterium | reverse complement strand
GTGTACATATCTAGCTGTGTGCGCGAAAAGGTATCTGGATCTTCACCATCTGGAAGCAAGCATATAGAAACATTTAAGCCATAAGACAAGCAAATATCAATATCGCCATCCTTTTTAAGCATGGTTTTTAAACCTGCTGCATCACCATCGCGTAACAAAATAACTTCTTCAGCGTATTTTTTTAATAGTTGTGCATGGCGTTCGGTTAATGCCGTTCCGCAGGAAGCTACCGTGTTTTCGCAGGCGTTTTGATGCATGGCAATAACGTCTGTGTAGCCTTCCGTTAAAATAACAGAACCTAGTTTGCTTATTATGTGTTTGGCTTGGTATAAACCATATAATACAGCCGATTTATCATAAATTAAACTAGCACTGGAATTTAAATACTTAAAGCCTTTATCTAAATTCGGGTCGTTGGATTGCCGACCGCCAAAACCAACAACCGTTCCTTTTTCATTATGAATGGGAAACATAATCCTGTTTCTAAAAACATCATAACTACTGCTGTTTTTGGTTTTAGACAAACCGAGTTCTTTAGATACTGCAAGTGTGCCATTTGCAATGGTCCATTTAGTTAGCTTATTTTCATCGCTTGTATAGCCAATTTGGAAGTTTAAAAGGCTTTCATCGTTAAATTCACGCTCTTTAATTAATTGTTTTGCCCAATGACTATCTTCTAATTGCTTGTAGGCATTTACAAAGCTTCTGGAAGCTTTTTCGGTTAAATTATACATTTCAGCCTTTTGGTCTAACTTGCGCTGAACGTCTGGTGTTACTTCTTCCTTTTCCATGAAAATACCATGGATTTTTGAAATGATTTCAATAGCTTCAATAAACTCCACATTTTCATGTTGCATAACAAACTTAATCCCATCACCCCCTAAACCTGTAGAAAAGCATTTGAATATTTGTTTTACAGGCGAAACCGTAAAGGATGGTGTGTTTTCTTCTTTAAAAGGCGAATTACATTTATATACAGAACCTTGCTTTTTTAATTCAATATTTGGAAAATGAGAAATTGTTTTTACAATATCTGCTTCACGAACTCTATCTACTGATGTATTGGTATATCTCATTTTTCTATCTGTAATTGGGTTTTAAAATAATTTCCTACGGTTAGTTTAGTGGTGTTTGTTTCAGAATTAGCATCATCTGGTATAAACTGCTGCATGAGTTTTTTAAAGTTTAAAACTAAATGTTCACGTTTAGCAGAAAATCGTTGCACATGCCAGCGGTTATAATTTGAGATGTCTTTAGCTTCTTCCAATTTAAAAGCAACCGCTTTAATTTCAGTATCTAATGCTATCAGTTTTTTTATGGTTGAATTCATGCTGAAACTGTTTTATGGTTTAATAAAACTTGAAGTTGCGCCTGCAAGGATTCGCGAATAATAGCACGATCTGTATAAGATATATCTGAATTATGGTCAAAGGTTGAAGCTATATGGCCTTTACAACGTTCAATAGCTTTTTCATGCTCATTTACATCATGAAATTCTAAAACTTCCTTATGGACGTATGTGTATGATTTATCTAAATATTTAGAGCCACACGCTTTGCAGTTATCCATTACAGGAAATAATTTTTTTACAGCTTTTTTTACAAATGGCAAATAAGCTATATCCATTATTTTAACTGCAATTGGCTTATTAAACAATAAGTTGCTGCAGCTTGCGCAATGAATTTTTAGAGTAATGCTTTTAATAATCATTATGCTACAATTTTATGTTGAA
>CBFHJN010000412.1:0-1741 GCA_965655805.1 Flavobacteriaceae bacterium | reverse complement strand
TCTCAACCCGACGATTGGGAAAAATTCAATGCGCTCGGAGTTTCCCAATACGGACAAATGACAGCGGGAAGTTTTATGTACATCGGCCCACAAGGCATTGTACACGGAACCACTATTACGGTGTTGAACGGCTTCCGAAAAATTAATAAAAGTCCCGAAGGTGGTTTATTTGTAACCGCTGGTTTAGGCGGAATGAGCGGTGCTCAACCTAAAGCTGGAAATATTGCGGGTTGTGTAACGGTTTGCGCAGAAGTAAACCAGAAAGCCACAAAAACCAGACACGAACAAGGTTGGGTAGATGAAGTAATTTCAAATTTAGATGAATTATCTGCTCGCGTGAAACAAGCCAAAGCGAATAAAGAAGCTGTCTCTATTGCTTACGATGGCAACATTATTGATGTTTGGGAAAAATTTGATGAAGACCAAATTCATATTGATTTAGGAAGTGATCAAACATCCTTACATAATCCATGGGCTGGCGGTTATTATCCTGTTGGATTTTCTTACGAAGAATCTAACCAAATGATGTCGGCTGAACATGAAAAATTCAAAGCCGTTGTTCAAAAAAGTTTACGAAGACATGTTAATGCAGTTAATAAACACACCCAAAAAGGAACCTATTTCTTTGATTATGGAAATGCGTTTTTATTAGAATCTTCTAGAGCTGGTGCTAACATTTTTAAGGATGATGAAGGTAACTTAATAAACGCTGGTCAATTAAAAAATCCAAATGCAGAATTTGCTTACCCAAGTTATGTACAAGACATTATGGGACCAATGTGTTTCGATTATGGTTTTGGTCCTTTCCGTTGGGTTTGTGCATCAGCAAAACCAGAAGATTTAGCTAAAACCGATGCCATTGCTACACAAGTGTTAGAAGAATTAAAAGTAAACGCACCTGCTGAAATTCAACAGCAAATGGCAGACAACATTAAGTGGATTAAAGGTGCTCAAGAAAATAAATTGGTAGTCGGCTCCCAAGCTCGAATTTTATATGCCGACGCAGAAGGAAGAATGAAAATTGCTGATGCTTTCAACAAAGCCATAGAAAAAGGAGAAATAGGACCTGTAATTTTAGGCAGAGATCATCATGATGTTTCTGGAACCGATTCGCCATTCAGAGAAACCTCTAATATTTACGATGGAAGTAAATTTACAGCAGATATGGCCATTCAAAATGTAATTGGAGATTCCTTTCGAGGTGCCACATGGGTTAGTATTCATAATGGCGGCGGCGTTGGCTGGGGCGAAGTAATTAACGGAGGCTTTGGTATGCTTCTTGATGGTAGTAGTAATGCAAACCAAAAGTTGCACGCCATGCTACACTGGGACGTGAATAACGGAATTGCAAGACGATCTTGGGCAAGAAATGAAGAAGCTATTTTTGCTATAAAAAGAGCAATGCAGATGGAACCCAATTTAAAAGTTACGCTCCCCAACTTAGTAGACGATGCACTTTTAGAAAAATAAATAAAATGAAATTTTTAAAAATAGTATTCGCATTCATTATTCTGATGGCTTTAAATTCATGTTCTTCAGTCTCTGTAGCCGTGGATTATGACCGAGAAGTAAATTTTAATAATTACAATACGTATGCTTTTTATAAAGCTGGAATTGATGAAGTTGAAATATCAGACCTAGACAAACGAAGAATTTTACGTGCCATAGACCGAGAACTTTCTGCTAAAGGCATGGTTAAGTCTGACAACCCCGATGTATTAGTAAATATTTTTACAGAAGC
>CBFHJN010000411.1:0-1744 GCA_965655805.1 Flavobacteriaceae bacterium | reverse complement strand
CTGATTGGTGTTTTTTGCTGTAAATTCAGACAAATGTTCGCCAATCATATAATCCATAGTGATGATTCGTTCCGAGGATAAATCGGGATAATAATCGGGAAATTTTAAATTAGGAATATGCGCGCATGCTTGAGCTATTTCTTGACTTTGCTCCAATTCTAAAATATAATTTGTTTCTTCAACTAGCTTATTTTCAACTTCTTTGAAGTATTTATCTGAATCCTTACCTTTAATATTGAACATTTTTATGGCAATGGGTTTTACCATGGCTAAATCAGACTGGATGCTTTCGGCAACACCAGGATATTGAATTTTAACGGCTAACTTTTTGCCATTTTTTTCTGCAACATGAACCTGTCCAATACTTGCTGCGTTAACAGAAGTTGAGTTGAAGGTATCAAAAATAACCTCTGGCGATTCGCCAAAATATTTTTTAAATGTTTTTACAACCAAAGGCGGTGAAAGTGGTGGAACAGAAAATTGTGCTAATGAGAATTTTTCCACATAAGCTTGTGGCAAAATACTTTTTTCCATGCTTAACATTTGTGCTACTTTAAGAGCACTACCTTTAAGTTGTTTTAGGCCATCATAAATGTCTTCAGCATTGTTTTGGTTTAATTTTTCCTTTGCTTCTAACTCTGTTTTGGTTATTTTATCACCATAATACTTCAGGTAATTAACACCCACTTTTGCGCCTGTTTTAACCAGTTTACTCGCTCGTTGTATTTTACTTGTTGGAATACTATCAATTGTTTTCATAGGCGTTTATTGCATTTTTTCTTTAAAGATAAATTTCCCTAAATCTAAAACGCTTTTAAGAGGTTTAATGTCCATTAAATCAAAACCAGCATGAACAGATTTTTCAATAAAAATGTCCGTTTTTTCAAAGGAAGGTGAGGTGTCATCTAACCAAAATTTCATAATCATCATCAATTGAATCCAAAAAGATTCTTGCTTGGAATAATCTTGAATTTTAACAATACGTGGTTCTTTAATATCAATAGTTTCAATTTCTAACGTATCAATATATTTTTTGAAAGCGTGTCGTAATTCAGAAAGTGTACTTAATGATTTTAAGCCTTTGTTGTCAAGTGCATAAACCACGTAACTTCGGTTTGCCGTTAAATTTTCAAAAAAGGTGAAATAAAAGCTTAATAGTTTATTCCTAGCATCAAAATGTTGATATTCCTCACTTTTTTCTAACATGTGTAGAGTGTTTTCAAAAAAAGCTTTGAAAATGGATTTCTCTAAAGCGTCAAAAGAAGCAAATTTTTTATAAAAATCAGCTTCATCAAAATTGTTGTCTTTTGCAAAGGCATATACGCTTTTTGGCGCATGATTGTGCATTAAAACATAATCCATGTAGAATGAAATAAGCTTGTCTTGGGTAATATTTTTCTTTTTTGCCATAATGTTTAAATTCTGACGTAAAGATACAAAATGTTTAATTGATTTAATTAATAGTTAAACAAAATTTTTCATTGTGTCATTTTCACCTGTTCAAAAGGAAAAAATAGTATCTTCGTAATTCAAACTAAATTATATGAAACCAGCTCAATACCTTTATGTCACATTATTAATATTAACTGTAAACTTGAGTTTTGCTCAAAATAAAACAGAAAAAGAAATTGAATTGCAAAAAGCGAAAGTAGACACGGTTTATAGTGTTGAAGAGCGTGCAAATATTCAACGTTGGTTTTATGATCGTGTGAATGACATGAAATTAAAACCAGAAGTTCGTGAA
>CBFHJN010000410.1:0-1754 GCA_965655805.1 Flavobacteriaceae bacterium | reverse complement strand
CAAAAATTAGTTCAAAACGACGCTAAAAATCTCTTTTGTGATAAACTAATATGAAAAACAAACAACAAAACATACTTATCATTGGCGCTGGACTTTGCGGTTCTTTGCTAGCCTTACGAATGGCTCAACGTGGCTATAATGTTACCGTTATGGAAATGCGTCCTGACCTGCGCAAAGTAGATATTAGTGCTGGACGCTCTATTAATTTGGCATTTTCAGATCGCGGACTTAAAGCCATAAAACTAGTTGGTCTTCAAGATAAAATAGAATCTCTTTGCATTCCCATGAATGGTAGAATGCTTCATGACATAGAAGGAAACACAACCTTGGCACCTTATAGTGGTCGCGATCATGAATATATAAATTCTATCTCCAGAGGGCAACTTAATGCTTTGTTATTAGACGAAGCTGAAAAACACGAAAATGTCAATATCTATTTCAACAGAAAATGTGACTCTGTTGATTTTGAAAAAACCACAGCGCATTTTACAGAATTTGAAAGCAATAAAGAATTTATTGAAGATGCCGACGTTATCATTGCAACCGATGGTGCAGGTTCTGCCATGCGACAAAGTTATTATTTAGGCAAAAAGTTCCTATTTAGCTTTTCACAAGATTATTTAACGCATGGCTATAAAGAATTAAGCATTCTTCCAGGTGAAAATGGCAGCTATAAAACCTATAAAAACGCCTTGCATATTTGGGGTCGCGAAGCCTTTATGCTTATAGCTTTACCAAATTTAGATGGCAGTTTTACGGTTACTTTATTTTTAAGTTATGATGAAGGCGAATACAATTTCAACAACTTAAAAACCAAGGAACGCGTTCAAGAGTTCTTCACAAAATACTTTAAAAACGCATTAGATTTAATGCCTAATTTAATAGATGATTTCTTTGAAAACCCAGCAGCGCCTTTAGGAACCGTGAAATGCTCACCTTGGCACTATAAAGGTAATACACTTTTAATGGGAGATGCTGCTCATGCCATCGTCCCATTTTACGGTCAAGGCATGAATGCTTCATTTGAAGATGTTGTGGAGTTTGACAGCGTTTTGGATCAAGGCCATGATAATTGGGAAACAGTATTTGAAACTTATGAAAAGTCGCGTAAAAAAGATACCGATGCTATTGCCGATTTAGCAATCGATAACTTTTACGAAATGAAAGGCCACGTCAATCATACCAATTTCAGAGAGAAGCGCACCTTAGAAATGGCTTTTGAAAAAACATTTCCTAATGATTATTCGTCTAAATATTCATTAGTAACATTTAATGAAGATATTGGTTATCGTGATGCTATGTTACGTGGTCGTGCTCAAGATAAAGCCATTCTAAATATGTTAGCAGATGGTATTATTACGAAAGTCGATAATTTGTCAACTGACGAATTAAAAGAAACTTTAGAAAAAGTAAAGATTGCAACCGAGGCCATTTTAGAAGATGATCGAATTGCAGGATTAAAATAACATGTCATTCAGAACAGCGCAAAGAATCTCACAACAAGGGACTACAACAGCTTAATAAAGATGACTCAATTAATTTAATATGAGTAGCAACAAAACAGAAGGAACTAATGTAACACCAAGAGGAGCCTATCCACATGTAAAACGTGTGGGTGATTTTATATTCGTATCAGGAACCAGTTCAAGACGTGCAGACAACACCATTGCAGGCGTTGATATTATTGATAAAATGGGAACCAAACACCTAAATTCAGAAGTTCAAACACGCGAAGTTTTAAAAAATATAGACCG
>CBFHJN010000409.1:0-1758 GCA_965655805.1 Flavobacteriaceae bacterium | reverse complement strand
CTTATCGGAGCGCATAGTTTCCTATCGGGAAAAAATTGGTGGTCAGTTTATTGCAGATGTACAGCTCACCCAAGTTTATGGGTTGTCACCTGATGTCATTGAACGTATTCAAGAACAATTCACAGTAAAAACGCCAAAAGCTATTAAACGCTTTAATTTGAATACGGCAACACGTGATGAATTAGTGACTATTCAATATATAGATTATGAGATTGCACACAACATTATTGAACAGCGAATTCTATTGGATGGTTTCAAATCCTTAAACGATTTAACAAAAGTTAAAGACTTCCCAATAAATAAGATTGAGATAATTACGTTATATTTGACACTCGAATAACGACAAAAAAAACCAAAATATATGAATACTATGTACTTCACCGAAGAGCATAACTTGTTTAGACAAAGCTTAAAAGATTTTTTACAAAAAGAAGTGGTTCCACACATTGAAAAATGGGAAAAAGATGGAACTGTAGAACGCTTCATTTGGAAAAAATTCGGAGAAATGGGCTTTTTTGGCGTGAATTATCCGGAAGCCTATGGTGGACTAGATTTAGATTTATTTTACACCATAATCTTTCTTGAAGAGTTACAAAAAGTAAATTCTGGCGGATTTGCTGCCAATATGTGGGCACATGCTTATTTAGCCATGACGCATGTAAATGCTGAAGGAAGTGATGCCATTAAAGAAAAGTATTTAACGGCTAGTATTGCTGGTGATATGATAGGTTGTTTATGTGTAACCGAACCATTTGGAGGTAGTGATGTTGCAAGTATGCGAACAACCGCTGAAAAGAAAGGCGATACCTATGTGATTAACGGATCTAAAACCTTTATTACGAATGGTGTTTATAGTGACTATTTGGTGGTTGCTGCTAAAACAAATCCAGAGTTAGGAAATAAAGGCATTAGTATGTTTATCATGGATCGTGATACACCGGGTATTTCGGCAACTAAATTGGATAAATTAGGATGGCGAGCTAGTGATACTGCCGAAATAGCATTTGATAATGTTGTTATTCCAGCTGAAAACTTAATGGGAGACGAAAATAAAGGATTTCCATACATCATGCAGCATTTTGCGTTTGAGCGCTTAATTATGGGAGTTAATGCCCATGCACGTGCAGAATTTGCTTTGGATTATGCCAAACAATATATGAGTGAACGTTATGCTTTTGGAAAAAGCATTAATAATTTCCAGGCTTTACGTCATGCCTATTCGGATGCCTATGCTAATATGCTTATTTGCAAAGAGTTTAATTATTCTATTACATATCGCATGAATAAAGGTGAATACGTGGTGAAAGAAGCAACTATTTCTAAATTACAATCCACTAAAATGGCTGATGAGGTTATTTACCAATGTCTTCAGTTTTTAGGTGGTTACGGTTATATGGAAGAATATCCAATGGCCCGATTGTTGCGTGATAGCAGATTGGGACCAATTGGTGGTGGAACATCAGAGATCTTACGTGAAATAATTGCCAAAATGACATTGGATGGTAAAGATTATAAGCCCGCTACCAAGTAAATAAATTTTAAATGACAAATCGTTTTAAAACTTTCCTGTTAAGTGCTTTTTTGATTGTTGTTGGAATTAGCGTTTCAGCCCAAACCGAATTATCAAACACAGTTTTAGATTCAGGCTCTTTTTTACCATTAGAAAGTGCCAGTATTTATGTTAAAAACACCACCATAGGAACTGTAACAAATACTGACGGTAAATTTCTATTAACCGTTCCTAACAAGTTTTTAAAA
>CBFHJN010000408.1:0-1760 GCA_965655805.1 Flavobacteriaceae bacterium | reverse complement strand
CAATTTGGTTACACTATTTGCTTTGGTACTTGCCATAGGTATTGTGGTTGATGATGCTATTGTAGTCGTTGAAGCAGTTCATGCGAAAATGCATAACACTAAACTTACACCTTATCAAGCGGTAAAAAGTGTAATGGGAGAAATTGGTGGTGCCATTATTGCCATTACCCTGGTAATGATTTCTGTTTTCTTACCTATCGCTTTTATTTCAGGTCCAGTAGGAGTTTTTTACAGACAATTCTCAATCACCATGGTCAGTTCTATCATTTTGTCTGCAATTGTCGCATTGACATTGACACCAGTACTCTGTGCAATTTTCCTTAAAAACAATCATGGAAAGGAAAGAAAAAAATCACCAGCGAATAGATTCATCGATTGGTTCAATAGACGATTTGATAAACTCACCAATCGTTATGTTAGCCTATTGAAACTTATTGTAAATCGAAGAGTCATAACAATAGGGATTTTATTGGTTTTCGGATTAGGAATTTTCGGTGTAAACACCATTTTACCTTCAGGATTTATTCCAAACGAAGATCAAGGAACAATTTATGCGATAATTCAAACACCACCTGGGGCAACTTTAGAAAGAACAAACGAAGTAGCCGTTCAGCTTCAAAAGATTTGTGAGGAAACAGAAGGTGTTGAAATGGTTTCAACTTTAGCAGGATATGAAATCATGACGGAAGGACGTGGTTCAAATGCAGGAACTTGCTTAATTAACCTAAAACCTTGGTCTGAAAGAGAGCATTCTGTACATGAAATCATGGAAGAACTCGAAGAAAAATCTCAAGAAATCGGCGACGGAATTATTGAGTTTTTTGAGCCACCAGCTGTTCCAGGATTTGGTTCTTCTGGAGGATTTTCTATGCGATTACTCGACAAGACAAATGGAACCGACTATGCAGAATTTGAGAAAATCAACAATAATTTCTTGGATAAACTAAGAGAACGTAAAGAACTCTCTGGAATTTTCACCTTTTTCGCGGCAAACTACCCTCAATATGAAATCCAAATTGACAATAAAGCAGCCATGCAAAAAGGTGTCTCCATTGAAAAAGCGATGGAAAACCTCAATATTTTAATAGGAAGTTCTTATGAACAAGGGTTTATTCGCTTTGGTCGATTCTTTAAAGTTTATACACAAGCAGCACCAGAATTTAGACGTTACCCTACCGATTTATTGAAGTTGTTTGTCAAAAACGAAGAAGGAGAAATGGTGCCGTATTCAGCATTTATGTCGTTAAAAAAGACCCAAGGTCCAAATGAAATTACGCGTTACAATCTATACAATTCAGCTGCCATTAGAGGCTTACCTGCTAAAGGATTTACTTCAGGTGATGCTATAACAGCCATAAAAGAAGTGGCAAAAGAAACACTTCCAAAAGGCTATGACATTGCTTGGGAGGGATTATCCTACGATGAAGCTTCTAGGGGTAATGAAGCATTGTATGTTTTCATTGTAGTAATCATATTTGTTTACCTGGTTCTTGCTGCACAATACGAAAGTTTCTTATTGCCTTTAGCAATTATACTTTCATTACCTGTAGGTATTTTCGGTTCTTTCTTACTCCTAAAGGTGATGGGATTAGCCAACGATGTTTATGCACAAGTTGGACTGATCATGCTGGTTGGTTTACTAGGTAAAAATGCCGTTCTGATTGTAGAATTTGCTGTCCTCAAACATAAACAAGGCGCCACAGTATTGGAAGCTGCAATAGAAGGAGCAAGAGTGAGGTTTAGACCTATTTTGATGACTT
>CBFHJN010000407.1:0-1770 GCA_965655805.1 Flavobacteriaceae bacterium | reverse complement strand
AAGAAAATATCATGGGGTACAGAGTCTAGCTGAACAAAAGAAATATATGATAAGGATGAATATGAAACCTATTTCAACGTTTTATTCAGAATCTAAATCTTTAAAAAAAACAGTTAAGAAAATAAAATCTAAAAAAAAAGAAAGAGAATGATGCTACTGATAGAATTACTCCAAAAGGAATCAATAGTTTTGGATATGCTCTGCTCGAAGAGAAGAAGCTGAATGACGCTTTAGCAATTTTTAAACTCAACACAAAATTATATCCTAAAAACGCTAATGCTTATGATAGCTTGGGTGAATGCCTTCAATTGATGAATAAGAAAACTCAAAGTATTATAGCCTACAAGAAATCACTAGAGCTAAACCCTAATAACAAAAACATTCAAAAAATAATGGATGAAGAAAATTAACCACCTCATAAATACCCTTTGTAAAAAGTTATTATCAATAAAACACTAAATTGGAGATTATAAATAACCAAGAAAAACTGCAATCATGAAATTTATAAAAACAGATATAACAGAAACAGTTAATGATTTAAGACATCAATTGTATCAAGAATTAACAGCTCCTATAGATGCCATGTGGGAATTATTATATATCAATTCAGCACAACATTATTTTATAGAACATGCAAATGAAAATATGGGTTATTGCTGCATTGATAACAAAGGATCTTTATTACAGCTATTTTTGTTAGATGATTGTAAAGTCGAGATGCTAGAGGTAATTAAAACATTACTTGAATTAAAACTTATCAATTCTGCAAGTTTAAGTTCAAATGAACCCATTGCATTTAACGCCTGTTTGTCTCTTTCAAAATCAATAAAAACAAATACATTTTGTTTCCAATATTCAAATAATGACATAATAGATGACTCTTCCTTGAATATCGAATTAGTCAAGGAAAAGGATATTCCTCAAATTAAAGCTTTTTTAAAAGCACAAGTTAACATGGATGATACCTTTGGCTATACTGAAAACCTTGTGAAAAGGAAAGAGATATTTATGGTAAAAGAATCCGGTATAATTATAGCCACTAGCGAATGTAGAATCAGCGACACTCAAAAAAAAATAGCTGATTTAGGAATAATTGTAAATAGAGATTATCAAGGAAAGGGAATTGCTACACAAGTATTTAAAGCACAAGTAAAAAGAGTTTTAGCTTCCAACAGAAAACCTATTTGTTCAACCACACTTGACAATATTGCATCACGGAAGGTTATAGAAAAATCTGGATTCTACTGCTCCAATATTATTTTCGATTTCAATTTTTAAAAAAAGTTAACACTTTTTGGTTAAAAAATTCATCCCAAATTAGTTATTTATATCAAATAACTAATCAGTCACATCAATATTGTAACCACTTCCCATTTTATGTGATACTTTATGATTTGTTTTCTATTTCAAACAGAATATTGAAATAAAAAAGAAATAATTATACACAATTAAGTATAAAAACAAATATGGGTCAAAAGTTTTGATTCTCTGTAAAACAAATAAAAAACAAACTTTCTTATACATAAACTTTGTAACACATTTGCGAAAAGCATTTAAACTAAAATATCATGAAAGGAAATATAGTTTTACTTCTAGTATGCATACTTATAAGTTGCTCTAATAATGATGATTCGGGATCTAATAATCAAAATATTTTGAATAAATCAATTAATATGGTTTCTGACTCTAACAAATGGTATATAACTGGAAGCCTAGAAGAATTAGACGAAGCCAACGGAATATTAAAAGAGATAAGAAGAAAATTAATAT
>CBFHJN010000406.1:0-1773 GCA_965655805.1 Flavobacteriaceae bacterium | reverse complement strand
TATTATTTTCTATGCAAGGTGCCAAAAATGAATACACTGAAACTTCAACATTTGGTGGAGTTACAGAACGAGATTTCGAAAAGTCAACCATAAAACTAAATTATATCAATGTTCCTGTAATGTTCAAATATTACATAGTAAATGGATTTAATGTAGAAGTTGGACCACAATTAGGTTTTTTAGTTTCGGCCAAAGGTGAATATGAATATGAATATTCTGTTTCTGGTGGCGGAAGTGATTATTCGGAATCAGGTTCAGAAGAAATAGATATTGATGATGAGTTAACTTCCGTAGATTTTGGTGTAAACTTTGGTTTAGGTTATAAGTTAGATAACGGTTTAAACTTTGGCGCTCGCTATAATTTAGGTTTGATGAATATTAATGATGAAAATGATTTTAGTGATGATTACAAGTTAAATAATGGAGTAATTCAAGTTTCTGCTGGTTTTATGTTTTAAACTTCTTATTTTAAATACTAAAAACCGAAGCAATTGCTTCGGTTTTTTTGTTTCTGGTTTTAATTATTTTCTTATTATATTGTAAGAATCAATTTTAATAATAAAATTATGAAAAAACATTTTTTAACATTTTTTGCTACGCTTACGTTAGGTGTCATGGCACATGCGCAGTCAGGTTTTAACATAGGAGGCAGCATAGGTTTTCCTGTAAATGATTCTCAATTCGATTTCACTTTTGGATTTACTGTAGAGGCCAATTATTTATTCGAACTAAACCCAGTTGTCGCTCTTGGTCCTGCTACGGGCTATGGACATGGATTTGGAGACAGTTACTACGTAGGTCCTTTTATTGGAAACATTGAAGTAGAGGATTATCAATATGTACCCATTGCATTAGCTGGAAGAGTTAAATTAAATAGTCGTTTAGTTACAGGTGCTGATATAGGATATGCCATTGCCGTAAGCGATATTGATGATGGGGGATTTTATTTTAGACCTATGATAGGTTTTAATTTAAATGAACGCTTTCAGTTAAATGCTAATTACGTAGGTATTAGTGATTACTACTATTGGTCCACCGTTAATTTAGGATTTTCAATTAACCTTTAATTATTCAGAATCAAGTTGCAAAAAACCGAAGTTAATGCTTCGGTTTTTTTATATTCTCTTTTTGATGTTTTTTAAATGCGTTATAAATCTTACTAAAAAAGTCAAACTGTGCTTAATAAAAAAACAACTTTTGCTATATAATAATTATAAACCCTAAAATAGCAATACACATGAAAAATTTAGTTTTATTACCCGTATTATTCTTTTTTATCTTAACCTCAACCCTTGCGCAATCAGATTCAAAAGCAATACAATTAGGTGTTAAAGGAGGTGTGAACTTTTCAACTATAACTAGTGATGATTTTGATGATTTAAAATCACGTACAAGTTTTAACGTAGGTTTACTTGCAGAAATCCCAATTACTGAACGTTTATCCATTCAACCAGAAGTAATGTATTCTGGGCAGGGTTTTGACGTTCGTGAGATAGATCAAGATAATGCATTTGATACGGGCGATAATATAGAGTATCAATTAGATTATATTCAAGTACCAGTTTTAGTTAAAGTTTATTTGGTTAAAGGTTTGAGCGTAGAAGCAGGACCACAATTTGGTTTTAAAATCCATGAAGAATTAGACTTTGAACCAAATTCTGATGGAGGCGATATTGAAATTAATCAAGACGATTCCTATGTTAAAGATTTCGATACTAGTTTGGCTTTAGGAGCAGCTTATAAATTTGATAATGGCTTTTTTGTAAACGGTCG
>CBFHJN010000405.1:0-1784 GCA_965655805.1 Flavobacteriaceae bacterium | reverse complement strand
GAGCTGGGATGGGAGCCTTCATTACAATTTGAAGAAGGTATTGATAAAACCGTGAAATGGTATTTAGAAAATACAGAATGGTTGGATAACGTAACATCTGGAGATTATAAAGCATACTACGATAAAATGTATGGGTAAGTATAATTAGTCCATATGTTTGTATAGTGCAAAACGCATAAGTTTCAAGCTACTAATTAAATTAGTAGGTGGATAAAAAAATGAAACTTATGCGAGAACAAAATTACAAATTAGATTTTAGTAACAAAGATGTCTATTCTGGAATCGATACACATTTAAAAAGCTGGACAGTATCAATTATGGTAGAGGGTATATTATGTAAAACATTTTCACAAGATTCTAATCCGTTAGATTTGAAAAAGTATTTAGAAAAGAACTACCCAAACGGCAATTATTACTCAGCTTATGAAGCTGGTTTTTGTGGATTCGGGCCACATCGGGATTTATTGAGACTTGGTATTCATAATATTGTTGTTAACCCTGCTGATATCCCGACAACGGATAAAGAAAAGAAACAAAAGGATGATTCGCGCGACAGTAAAAAAATAGTCAGGTCATTGCACAATAATGAACTCGAAGCCATTCATGTGCCAAGCTCAGACATTGAATCTTTACGTGAATTGATAAGATACAGAAGAACCATTGTAAAAGAAATAAACAGGTTTAAGTACCGGACAAAATCGTTATTATACAGAAATAACATTAAAATACCTATTGACCTATCAAGTGGCTCCAAGCATTGGTCAAAGCATTACACCAATTGGTTGAGCTCCTTAATATTCCATACGGAGTACACTAAAACGGCACTTAATAGCATTATATCAACAGTAGAACATTTGCGAAAAGAGTTATTAACCATAAATCGGATTTTAAGAGGACTTGAGAAAGAAGGGAGTTATTCAGAAACAATCTCATTACTACGGACAATTCCTGGTATTGGTTTAATAATGGCCATAACTGTAATAACAGAACTCGAAAACATACAACGGTTTAAAAATATTGACCATCTGTGTTCATATGTAGGATTAGTACCACGAACAAATTCGAGTGGGGATAATGATAATGTTGGGAACATAACAAATCGAAGTAATAAACAGTTGCGCAGTATGTTAATAGAAAGCGCCTGGATTGCTATCAGGCATGATCCTGCATTGATGATGAAATATGGAGAACTAAAACAAAGAATGGAAGGAAATAAAGCAATAGTGAAAATAGCGAAAAAATTATTAAATAGATTAAAACACGTATTGGTAACAAAAGAGCCATATGTTAAAAGTGTTGTTAAATAAGAAATTAACCATCTCGAAAAAACGATCATCAGTTGTGGGACTGTGAACGGACTCTTGCAGCATTAAATTGACTGTTTTATATAGTCTACAGCTCACACTATAAAAAATTGAAAAAGGAAATGCAACAGGTTTACCTGATTGTTGATAGAAGATTGTTTTTATAGGGATTGTTAATATAACCAAGAGCGACCGACGGCGATTATTTATACCGACGGTAAATGGATAAAACTATTAGGGCATCGAGCCCTAATAGTTTTAAACCAAGAAGCTCCCTTTAGCTCATAATTGCCCGATGGTAATTATTAACAGCCTAATTATTAAATATTTACACGAATACTGGAAAATAAATTTAAAAAAGTGGCTTTGAAATTTGGAATACAACATAGAAGAGTCTGTCCATAAACTCAAGTGTTTGGAACATAAAGTTCAAATTCAAGGCGTGCGAAAAATTCAAACCGCAGAATACTAGTGTAATGT
>CBFHJN010000404.1:0-1803 GCA_965655805.1 Flavobacteriaceae bacterium | reverse complement strand
TACTTCTTCCTGTAAATTTTGGAGTTCTAAAGATCCTGAATATTGAGGCTTTAATGAATTAGTATAAATAAATCCGCCAATAGCAGCAAGTACTAATAATATTAAAATGCCTAATAAGAATTTCTTGAATAAACGCATAGATGATGTTTAATTCTCAAAAATACTATTTACAGAAGTTAATTTTATTTTTTAAGTCACATATTTTTCATTTAAACTTATCTTTGATACAAAATTTATTGAATTGCAAGAGTATATAGATATTTGGACTGAAAATGGAGAGCCTACTGGTAAAAACTGTTTAAAAGATGTAGCCCATATCAAAGGTTTATTTCATCCTACTGTTCATGTTTGGTTTTACACCAATAACGGTAATATTTTGCTACAACAACGTGGATCACACAAAGAAACTTTTCCTTGTTTTTGGGATGTGTCAGTTGCTGGACACGTGATGTCTGGAGAATCTATTATAGATGCTGCTTTACGTGAAGTTCAAGAAGAAATTGGTTTAAATATTTTAGAAAAAGACCTTTTACAGATTGATGTTAGAAAGAACATAAACATACACCCAAATGGTATAAATGATTGTGAGTTTCAGCATGTGTTTTTAAGTGAGTTAAAAACAGATATTGATAGTTTAACCATACAAAAAGAAGAAATTGATGGTATAACACTTATTTCACTTGATAAACTTAAATTTTATGCCGAAAACCGCAATGAAACGTTCAAATTAGTTCCTGCAGATTATACATATTATGATTTTATTATAAATCAAATAAACAAAATGCTTTAATTTTTATAATTTCCCTCCATGAATCTTTTAGTTGTAACTGCTACTCCAATACTTATAGTAATTATTTACATTTATATTAAAGACAAGTATGAAAAGGAGTCTAAACGTGTTTTATTAATTAGTTTTTTATTAGGAGCTATTTTAAGCATTATAATTACTACACTATTATATGTATTTTTTGATTTATTCTTACCACTCCCAGACAATTATAGCATTTGGCAACAATTTGTAAAAGCCTTTTTTGTTGTTGGCTTGATAGAAGAATTTAGTAAATATATTATGGTGCGCTATTATGCACAACCAAAAAGGGATTTTAATGAGCCTTTTGATGGTATTATTTATGCTGTCATGGTTTCTATGGGTTTTGCAGCCGTTGAAAATCTATTTTATGTACTTGAAGGAGGTATGGAGGTTGCGATAATAAGAGCAGTAACAGCCATTCCAGCTCATGCCACTTTTGGTGTTTTAATGGGTTATTTTATGGGAAAAGCAAAGTTTACTAATAATCGTGTCAAATGGAATTTAATTGGTCTCTCATTGGCAATTTTATTCCATGGAGCTTACGATTTCTTCTTATTTATTGGCTTTATTCCAGGCATATCCATAGGTGCTTTTATTTCGCTTTTCGTTGGAGTTATTTTATCAAAACGTGCTATTAAAGCCCATCAGGAAATTTCTTATTTTAAAAAGATTAAAAAATAATTAAAAACATGACTTACTTCATGTTCTTAAATAAAACTTACTATTAATTTCGTAGTTTTAAAAAGACACTTAATTTCACTTAATAAAATGAGTAAAACATATACATTGAAAGTTAACTCTGAGCATGAATTTAAAATGAATGACTCTGATGTCTCCAAAGCCGATATTATCAATATATCCAAACTAAAACATCATGTACTTTATAACAATAAATCGACAATTACAGAAACAGTTGATTCGAATTTCGACACAAAATCATATAAAGTAAAGGTTAATAATAACACCTATAACATTAATATAAACAATGAATT
>CBFHJN010000403.1:0-1808 GCA_965655805.1 Flavobacteriaceae bacterium | reverse complement strand
ACCATTTAGCAGGAATAGCATGACTAATAATTTGTAAGGGTAACGGCATGCTGGAAATGGGGAAAATAAAACCTGATAGTAAAATTACCGGAAGCATTAATCCCATGAGTGAAATCATCATAGCGGTTTGCTGTGTGGCTGAAATAGTTGAAATTAGAATACCTAAAGCCAAAGCTGAAATAATAAACAATATGCTTTCTAAAGCAAATAAAAACAAACTACCTTGAACAGGCATTCCGAAGATAAAAATGCTTAATAACACAATAACCACGGCATTTATTACAGATAAGAAAATATATGGAAATACCTTTCCAACAATTACTTGAAACGGTTTTATTGGCGATACTAATAAAATTTCCATAGTTCCTAATTCCTTTTCCCGTGTAATAGAAATGGACGTCATCATGGCTGAAACCAGCATTAAAATGATGGTCATAACGCCTGGAACAAACATGTAAACACTTTTTAATTCCGAATTATATATCATTCGCGGTTCAGAAACAATATCATAATTAATAGAAATAGCCTTATTTTGCTCTTGTTGATATTTCTGCAGAATAGAATTCACATAATTACTTATGGTATTCGCAGTGTTTGGATCGGTAGCATCTGTAATGATTTGGATAGTTGCCTGATTGTCTTTAATGAGATTTTTACTGAAATCGTTTTCAAAATTTAAAATAGCTTTTACTTTTCCCTTCTTGAAAACCGTTTCTATATCATATTCACGTTCAATGCGTTGTCTAATACTAAAATACTTGGATGCTGAAATTTTATTAATGATTTCCTTTGTGGTAGCATCTTTAGAATGATCTAAAATAGCAATATCCACATTATTAATTTCGTTGGTAATGGCAAAACCAAATAGCAAAATTTGAACAATAGGCATTCCAAACAGAATAAACAAAGAGCGTCTATCTCTGAAAATATGGTAAAATTCCTTTGTAACGAATCCTATAAATCTTTTCATATCCCATTCCTATTAAGACAGGAATCTCATTTAGTTTATACTCATTTTATTATTTCTGTACTGTTTTCACTAGTGATCACAGAGATTCATGGAATTTTAATCTGAAAACTGTAACTGCGACTGTATACTATTTCATCCTCTAGCCAATTTCAAAAACACATCATTCATACTTTCCACCTGAAATTGTTCTTTAAGGTTTTTAGGTGTATCTAAAGCTTCAATTTTACCATTAACCATAATCGAAACCCGATTGCAATATTCGGCTTCATCCATATAATGGGTTGTTACGAATATGGTAGTTCCTTCATGAGCAGCTCTATAAATCATTTCCCAGAACTGGCGTCTAGTTATAGGATCTACACCACCTGTTGGCTCATCTAGAAATACAATTTTAGGTTCATGAATTAAAGCTACGGAAAACGATAATTTCTGTTTCCAACCTAAAGGTAAGGAACCAACTAATTGATTTGCGACTTCCTCCAGACCTAAATCTGCAATCAGTTCTTTGGTTTTTTCTTTGATTTTCAACTTGGACAACCCATAAATGCCACCGAAAAAAGTAATATTTTCCTTTACTGTTAAATCATCATACAAGGCAAACTTCTGACTCATATAACCAATGTTTTTCTTGATATCTTCTGCTTGAGTAAATACATCAAAACCGGCAACATGAGCCGAACCTGAAGTGGGAATAGAAATACCAATCAACATTTTCATTGCTGTTGTTTTTCCTGCGCCATTAGCACCAAGAAACCCGAATATTTCGCCTTTTTTGACTTCAAAAGAAATGGAATCTACAGCTGCAAAATCACCAAACATTTTGGTTAGTCCTTCGGCT
>CBFHJN010000402.1:0-1812 GCA_965655805.1 Flavobacteriaceae bacterium | reverse complement strand
ACCAAGCAATAGAAGAAATAAACGCGCGCATTACAGATGCTAAAAATCGTGTTTTAAACAACCAAGCAAGCCCTATTGAATACTATATGGAGTTTCATAAAATGGATTTATCTATTTTAGCTAGCTATATGAATATGTGGTCTTGGCGCATAAAACGCCATTTTAAACCTACTGTTTTTAAGAAACTTTCAAAAAAAACACTTGAAAAATATGCAGATACCTTTGATGTTTCTGTGGAACAATTAAAAGATATTAGCAAACATGGAAATTAATTTTACACATCACCAAACAGCTCATTGTGAAAACGGTGTAATTTCCAACCTAATGAAGCATCATGGCTTTCAAATCAGTGAGCCTTTAGCATTTGGAATTGGATCTGGATTGCTATATTGCTATATCCCATTTTTAAAAGTTAACCATGCTCCTGCACTAACGTACAGAGCCATGCCTGGTTTTATATTCAAGCGTTTTGCCAAACGTGTTGGCATTGAAATTAAACGTGAAAAATTTAAAAATCCACAAGACGCTAAAGCGCGATTGGACGAAAATTTAAAAAATAACAACCCAGTTGGTTTACAAGTTGGCGTTTATAATTTGGTTTATTTTCCAGATGAATACCGCTTCCATTTCAATGCACATAACCTAATTGTTTACGGTAAAGAACAAGACACCTATTTAATAAGTGATCCCGTTATGGAAACCGTAACAACTTTAACCGAAAAGGAATTGGAGAAAGTCCGATTCGCAAAAGGACCCTTTGCGCCAAAAGGCCATATGTATTATCCAATTGCATTTCCTGAAACTTTAGAACTTGAAACAGCTATAGTAAAAGGTATCAAACATACCTGTCGTGATATGTTAGCTCCAATGCCTGTATTGGGTGTAAAAGGTATTCGTTATGTAGCTAAATTAATCCGCAAATGGCCGAAAAAAGATGGTGTTAAGAAAGCCAATCACTATTTAGGACAAGTGGTAAGGATGCAAGAAGAAATTGGCACAGGAGGTGGTGGATTTCGCTATATATTTGCTGCTTTTTTACAAGAAGCCAGCGGAATTTTAAAAAATCCGAAATTAGCTGAATTATCTAAAGAGATGACTATGATTGGCGATTTATGGCGTGATTTCGCTTTAGATGCCTCTCGAATTTATAAAAATAGAAGTGCCAAAGAAGACGCTTATAATAATGTGGCGAGTCAGTTGGAAATTATTGCTAATAAAGAAGAAGTGTTCTTTAAAAAGTTAAAAAAAGCTATAAAATAAGTGATAGAGATTCAGCATATATCGAAAAAATATAAAGGTGCCGATAATTTTTCGGTAGTTAATTTCGACTTATCCATTTCCGAAAAAGAAATTTTTGGTTTATTAGGTCCCAATGGTGCTGGAAAAACAACGTTAATTTCCATTTTGTGTTCCCTTATTAAACCAACATCTGGTACTTTTTCAATTGCTGGATTAACCTATCAAAAAAACAAAAACAAGCTTAAACAACTTATAGGAATTGTTCCTCAAGAATATGCCTTATACCCTTCCCTTACCGCTTTTGAAAACCTCAAATACTTTGGGAGCATGTACGGATTAAAAGGAGCAAGTCTGGATACCAAAATTAATTTAGCCCTAGAACATTTGGGCTTATTGGCATTTGCTCATAAAAAGATAGATACCTTTTCGGGAGGTATGAAACGACGCATCAATTTAATTGCCAGTGTTCTTCATAATCCTAAAGTTTTATTTTTAGATGAACCAACCGTTGGTGTAGATGTGCAATCTAAAAACGTAATTATTGAATTCTTACAAGATCTCAATAAAAATGGC
>CBFHJN010000401.1:0-1815 GCA_965655805.1 Flavobacteriaceae bacterium | reverse complement strand
CCCCCATTGAATTTAATGGATAACCTAAATTAATGGGCGAACTCCAACCGTCACTACTCAGAACTGAAACAAAGATATCAAAGCCCCCCATACTATTAGGACCGTTATTTGCAAAATAAAGTGTTTTATTGTCAACGGAGATAAATGGAGCATCTTCATCATAAGGAGTGTTAATTTCAGGACCTAAATTTTGAGGCATA
This sequence comes from Flavobacteriaceae bacterium, assembly GCA_965655805.1. Classification (GTDB taxonomy): domain Bacteria; phylum Bacteroidota; class Bacteroidia; order Flavobacteriales; family Flavobacteriaceae; genus Algorimicrobium. Next base: position 1,615 of record CBFHJN010000401.1, on the reverse strand, counting down.
CCCCATTCGCCATTGGGAAGCAATTTCACTTGGTAGATATCTCGCCCTCCATATCCGCCTTCGCGATCAGAAACAAAGTACTTTGTTCTTCCATCTGAAGTAACAGTTACATGTGGTTCCCATGCATCTGTATTCAGCCCTTCTACTTGTAGAGGTTTTAGTTCCTTAAATTTACCGTCTTCAAAATCAGAGTAAAATATATCTCCTTTACCACTATCGTCTCTGTAAACGTAAATTCTTCTTTCATCAGCACTCACAGCAATTGTTGCATCATTTCTGTCTGGCAAACTAAAATCAATCAAAGAAGCTTCAGCCCAAGAACCGTCATCTTGTTTTTCAGTAACGTAAACATCCTCATAGTACTTGTCAGTCTGAGGATCCTTGTTATCTGCATTTGATTCATCTTCTCTTAGGCGTCGTGCCGTGAAATAAATTGAATTCCCATCCAAAGATACAACAGGTGAATACTCTGCAGATGAAGTATTAACCTTATCTCCTAAATTAATTATTTCATATTTTTTATCCAGTTTTAGAAACTCCTCAGCCACATCACATTGCGTCAAAGCCAATTTTGCTAAATCATATAGTTCTGCGGTTTCATCAGTATTTGATAAAAACTTTTCATAATAAACTCTAGATTTAGTAATATCCTTACTCAGTTGAAAACAATGTCCTAAATAAAAATAGGTTTCAATAGGTGCGCTTTTTTCATTAGCTGAAAAAAGATCATACGATTTAGAAATGTTTTTTTCTGCTATTTGAAAATGAGGCAGTGCTTTTTCGAAATCATTATTTAAATTAATGATGGCAAACCCTTTTCTATAATTATAATTGGAGCTTTCTGGTTCCAGCTCTAGCAATTTATCTGCAACAATTAAGGATTGATGGAAATAATTATCCATTAGCAAAACCGTATTGCGTTTCACTAATTTCTTTTCAGATGCAGTCTGAACAAAATCAGTTAGCTGTTCATCAGTAAGCTGTGCTTTTCCTGTAAAAGCAAAAAAGTACAGCACTACAATAAATAGTATAAACTTCATAAAATCTTCTTTGAAGGCATAAATATAAACAATACTTTATAAATCAAATGAGTAAATAATTATTTATAAAAAAAAAACCAGCATCCCTATAGGGATATTAGCAACCAAATCGTCTAACACATTAGTTACAAACCCTTTGTTTTAGTATGTTTGACGAATATTTAAACTATAAAAAGTTAATTCCTAATTCTGGTAAAATATTACACCGATTAGAAAGTGAAAAGCCTTCTAACTAATTTCCACAAAAATAAAAACGTTAATTACTACTTTAAAGCACTTCTATTTTACATCTAAAATTAATCAGGTTTTAGACCACTCGATCCTTCTACTAGTTATAGCATTATATTTGTATTCAAACAAAATAGAACTATTTAACAATAAGCTAACTAAATTAAAAATTATATTGAAGTGTTCATATCGAATGCTTCTAGGTAATCTGCTACTCGCTTCACAAACATTCCACCTAGAGCACCATCAACTACTCGGTGATCATAAGAGTGAGACAAATACATTTTATATCTAATCCCTATAAAATCACCATCGGGTGTCTCCACTACAGCTGGTACTTTTCGAAT
>CBFHJN010000400.1:0-1820 GCA_965655805.1 Flavobacteriaceae bacterium | reverse complement strand
TTACACCAATAATGTTTTATTGCATGAATGTCTTTCAAGAAGTGAGGAAGAATTAAAATTTAAGTTAGAAAATTGGGGACACAGCCATCAATTAAACGATGAATTTTTGCCAAAATGGCAAAAGGCAAACGAAACAAATTATAAAACGCTTAAAAACTTATTTTACATGGATCCTACAATATGGAAAGCACTTGGTTACTTTCCGTCAAGAGATCTAAAGGAAATAAGTTCTTTTTGTTCAAAAAGAATTTTGGACAATGGTTTAAGTTTTTAAAGGTATTTAATAGAAGTAAAATTAATTTTGAGCCTTATTTCTAACTATGAAAAAATTATCTTCTTCATTAATCATTGCAACTTATAACTGGCCGGAGGCATTGGAGCTTGTTCTAAAAAGTGTTTTGAAGCAATCTGTTGTGCCTAATGAAGTTATAATAGCAGACGATGGATCTACAACAGAAACCAAAGCATTAATTGAGAATTTTAAAAATGTTTTTCCTGTTCCCTTAAAACATGTTTGGCATGAAGATGTTGGATTTACAAAATCTGTAATATTAAATAAAGCTATAGCAATGGCTGTTGGCAATTATATTATTCAAATTGATGGCGATTGTATTATTCATAAAAGTTTTATTAAAGATCATTTAGAATCGGCTACGCTAAATACCTTTTTGTTTGGCTCTCGTGTGAGTATTAAACAAGCACATGTTAGGGCTTTATTTAATAATCAACAAGTGAGTTTTCATGTGTTTTCTAAAGGTATTAAAAAGAGAACACGGGCTTTATATATTCCTGTTTTAAGCAATATGTATAGCAAAAAGCGTACGGTTTCAAAAAAGTTTAGAGGCTGTAATACATCATATTTTAAATCAGATTTTATTGCGGTAAATGGCTATGATGAGCGTTTTATAGGCTGGGGCAGAGAAGATTCTGAATTAGCCTGGCGCTTTTATAATAGAGGGTTGTTCTCAAGACGATTAAGGTATAAGGCAATTCTTTTTCATATTTATCACATTGAAAAACCTAAAGATTACCTAGAAATTAATAATGACATAGAAGTTAAAACTATAAAAGACAAATTGACTTGGTGTGAAAATGGGGTTAATAAATATCTAAATGACTAAAAATAGAACAATACATAAAAATTTTATTTCAGACACATCAATTCTTGATGATGTGGTTGAAAATTATGAAACCACTGGTGAAAACTTTGGAAATCAAGACAGGAATTCACTTAAATTATTCGTTTTAAACGGTTTGACTATCAATGTGAAATCCTTTAAAATTCCGAATATAGTTAACCAGATTGCATATCGTTTTTTTAGAAAAAGTAAGGCTCAACGCTCTTTTGAATATGCAAATCGTTTATTGCATTTAGGTATTGGAACACCACAGCCCATTGCTTATTACGAGTATAAAACACCCTTTTTATTTAAAAAAAGTTACTATATCAGTGAACATTTACCATATGATTTAACATATCGTGAATTAACCTTCAATTTAATGATGCCAAATCACGAAGCTATTTTGCGCGCTTTTACCCATTTTACTTACGAGCTGCATCATGCTGGAGTGAACTTTTTAGATCATTCGCCAGGAAATACCTTGATTCAGTTAAATAATGGCAATTATAAATTCTTTTTAGTGGATTTGAACCGAATGGAATTTGGTGATTTAGATTTTGAAACGCGGATAAAAAACTTTGCTCGCCTAACAACTCACAAATCTATGGTGGAAATCATGAGTGATGAATACGCCAAATTAGGAGGTTATGATTATAAGCGTGTTTTTAATTTAATGTGGCATGAAACCGAAGCATTTCA
>CBFHJN010000399.1:0-1829 GCA_965655805.1 Flavobacteriaceae bacterium | reverse complement strand
ACCAATAACGAATTTGGTTTTGATTACTTACGTGATAACATGGCCTCTAACCCAGACCAAATTGTTCAGCGTAAGCACCACTTCTCTATTGTAGATGAGGTGGATTCAGTTTTAATTGATGATGCACGAACACCATTAATTATTTCTGGGCCAATTCCTCAAGGCGACCGCCATGAGTTTACAGAACTCAAACCAAAAGTAGATAGTATTGTTTCCGTACAGCGTAAACTCTTAACAGGCGTTTTAGCCGAGGCTAAAAAATTGATTGCGGAAGGCGATACTAAAGAAGGTGGTTTCCAATTATTACGTGCGTATAGAGGTATTCCTAAAAACAAAGCCTTAATTAAGTTTTTAAGTGAAGAAGGGATAAAACAACTGCTTCAAAAAACAGAAAACTTCTACATGCAAGACAATAACCGCGAAATGCCTAAAATTGACGCGGAACTGTACTACGTTATCGAAGAGAAAAACAATCAGATTGAATTAACCGATAAAGGAATTGAATTCTTGTCTGGTGAAGATGATCCGAATTTCTTTGTCATGCCAGAAATTGGAATGGAAATTTCAAAAATTGAAAACCAAAATTTATCATCTGAAGAAGAAGCCAACCTAAAAGAAGATTTATTTAGAGATTACGGTATCAAATCAGAACGTATTCATACCCTAAACCAATTATTAAAAGCATATGCCTTGTTTGAAAAGGACATTCAATATGTGGTTATGGATAATAAGGTCATGATTGTGGATGAGCAAACGGGTCGTATTATGGATGGTCGTCGTTATTCGGACGGTTTACACCAAGCGATTGAAGCGAAGGAAAACGTAAAAATTGAAGATGCCACCCAAACATTTGCAACAGTAACGCTTCAAAATTACTTCAGAATGTACCGCAAACTGTCGGGTATGACAGGTACCGCTGTTACCGAAGCTGGTGAATTCTGGGAAATCTATAAATTAGATGTGGTTGAAATTCCAACCAACAGACCAATTGCGCGTGATGACCGTCAGGATTTAGTGTATAAAACCAAACGTGAAAAATACAACGCAGTAATTGATGAAGTAACGAAACTTTCAGAAGCAGGCAGACCTATTCTAATTGGTACCACCAATGTTGAGATTAGTGAATTATTAGGAAAAATGTTGTCTATTAGAAAAGTACCTCATAACGTCCTAAATGCGAAACTTCATAAAAAAGAAGCCGATATCGTTGCCGAAGCTGGTCAGCCAGGTCAAGTAACCATTGCTACCAACATGGCAGGTCGTGGTACCGATATTAAATTATCAGAGGCCGTTAAAAAAGCAGGAGGTTTAGCCATTGTAGGTACGGAACGTCATGACTCACGACGTGTAGACCGTCAGTTACGTGGTCGTGCTGGTCGTCAAGGAGATCCAGGAAGCTCGCAATTTTATGTGTCGCTTGAAGATAATTTGATGCGTCTATTCGGTAGTGAGCGTATTGCCAAAATGATGGACAGAATGGGCTTAGAAGAAGGCGAAGTGATTCAACATTCTATGATTTCAAAATCTATTGAACGTGCGCAGAAAAAAGTGGAGGAAAACAACTTTGGTGTGCGTAAGCGTTTATTAGAATATGATGATGTCATGAATTCCCAACGTGAAGTGGTTTACAAACGTCGTCATCACGCCTTACATGGTGAGCGTTTACGTGTGGATTTAGCCAACATGATTTACGATACATCAGAAGGCATAGCTGAAACCAATAAAGCAGCTAACGATTATAAAAATTTCGAATTTGAATTGATTCGGTATTTTTCAATGAGCTCACCAGTTACGGAAGCTGAATTCGGAAAATTATCGGTTCAAGATTT
>CBFHJN010000398.1:0-1830 GCA_965655805.1 Flavobacteriaceae bacterium | reverse complement strand
CATCTTTTATGTTAAAGGTGAATAAGGAAGGAACTGGCGGGACAATGCTATGTCCCAAGGCTTCCAGGATCTTCCATACTTTAGGGTTGCTTCCTGTAGCAATAACTACTTTTTTTGCTGAAAATACTTCTGAAAGGGTCACCAATTCAAAGCCCTCATCAGTTTTTAAGATCTGTTTGACCGATCGTCCTTTAAGCACCTCTATTCCCAGTCGTTTCGTTTCATTGATAAAACAATCTATAATGGTTTTCGAGCTATCGGTAACAGGAAACATTCTCCCATCTTCTTCAATTTTAAGTGCAACGCCCCTTTCTTCAAACCAGGCAATGGTATCGCCTGTCATAAAACTATGAAATGGGCCTACTAACTCTTTTTCGCCCCGTGGATAGTTGGCGGAAAGGTCCTTTGGAATAAATTCGGCATGCGTTACATTACATCTGCCACCACCGGAAACTTTAACTTTGGTCAACACCTCTTTCCCTCGCTCCAGAATAGCAATAGTGAGTTTTGGGTTTACTTCAGCAGTATTGATGGCTGTAAAAAAACCAGCAGCACCACCGCCTAGTATTAAAATGTCGTAAGTGTTTTTCAATCTATAAATTTAACAGGACAATTACTGAATCAGCAACTTCCTAACCACTTGATTGTCGTTTGATGTAAATAAAACAAAATAGATACCTGCCGCAAGGTTAAACCTTACTTCCTGCTGATTCTCTAACACTTTTTCATTAAAAACAGAAACCCCATTTGCAGAAAATATTTCAATTGTCTGAATAGAGAACTCTGAAGAAAAGCGCAAGGTATTTTGTGCTGGGTTAGGATAAAAACTAAAAGATTCCAGCGAGTTTTCAGTAACATCCAGCACTTCACAATTCACGGGATCGAATAAAACTTCACCTAAGGTGTTGTCATCCGGTTGATGAAAAATAACACCTTCTGCAATGGCTAACGTATTTTCGACGCCTTCTACCCAGCAATTATTCAAGGCAGAAATAGTATTGGGTGTGTTATTATACAGAGCAAAAATTTCATTGTTGTTGCCGTTTTCAGAAAATATATTTCCCCCTGGATTACTAGCATCGTCTCCTAAATTAATTGACGCTTCACCTTGAAGAGTAATGCCCCACAAATTTCTACGAATTTCATTTCCGAAGGTGTTAATTTCCATATCGTTTGCCGATGCGTTTATATTAATACCACTTCCTCCAAGATTAGGATCTCCTTGTGTGTTGTTGTCTTCAATTATATTATTTGAAATTTCAACGGTTGCAGTGCCGCCTACAATAGTGATTCCGTATCTGTTATTCCTGATTTCATTACCAGAAACAACGGCTCTGATGGTACCGCCCAAAAGATTTGCTATTGCAATTCCTCCAGCTTCGGTATTTAGCACATCGCCAATAATGACATTATCAATAATCTGAAGATCATCTGTAGTATTCGTTGTACCTAAATTAATTTGAGGCCTGTTAGCATTTAAGGTGTTGTTTCCTTCTATATAATTTCCTGAAATCGTCGCTGAAACTTCAGCATTTGCTGCAGAACTTATAGCGGGTAGCTCATTAAATGTTATCTCATTATTTGTGATCTGTGGCGTACCTCTTGACAATGAAACTACAGCACCAGTAGTGGCCCCACCGGCTACGTTTTCAGTAATGACACAATTATTAATGGTAAAGTCTTCGGTTAACACTCTTAATCCACCACCATTTGTGATGGTCGCATTTTGAATGGTTATGGTCGAAAATTCTTCAAAACGAAAACCTTCATAAGGCAAATTAACGTCTGCCGCCATGAACATAGTTTCGTCTGCAGTGACATCAAATTCGC
>CBFHJN010000397.1:0-1831 GCA_965655805.1 Flavobacteriaceae bacterium | reverse complement strand
CTGTTTTATTCCACATATTATTTTTGTTTTTATCCCACCACACAAAAACGAAAGCCTAACAATATATAAAAATAATAGGCGTGTTTCTGCGTGTAGGTTGTTTATAATCTTATATTTAACTATTTTCTGTTTGCGAAGTTCAGCGTTTCAAATCGCCTACTATTATTATACTTAACGTTAGGGTGCATTTACCCAAATGACCTTCGAGCATCAGTTTCGTTGTCAAAAAATCTGCATCCCCAGAAATTCATATTCTCAACATCTACACATCTTATACTGTAAGGGTCGGTTAGCGTATCTTTAAAAGCCTGTATCGCTTCCTTAAATGAATTTCCTTTAAACTTTCCGTGTAGTTGAGCTTTAGCGGGTATCCCCTCCATGCCAGTTGCTAAATAGCCTTCTGACCAAACTTCGTATTCTTTCATATCAAAAACACACCCTAACAAAGTATAAAAACAAAAGCCCGTTAAGGTGCTTAATTTTAAAGCTTTTGTGTATTTATTATTTCAGTTATAAAGTAATACTTTACTACTCATTTACGGCTTCAATTTTTATACAAACCGTTAGCAAACATATTTTACCTTAATTTCTACTACCTCATATTTATTATTAGGTAATCTTTTCAAGTAGTGCCAATGCTTAAATAACAATTTCGCCATTTTTTTATTTGGTGCTAACAATAAACAATCGTCTATGCCTTTTTCTCCTTTTTTTGGGACAACGGCAAAAAACGATTTGCTAACATCAGATAAATTTAATGCTTCACTTATCGCTTTTAATGAAGCATTGTGTAATTTTTCTAATTTTCCTTCTATTGGTTCTCCTACTAAATCACTTGGTAAGTGTTTATTTATTAATTCCTCTGATTTATTCATATATTTTATTATTATTTGTAGTTAATAATCGCACTAATTTTATCTATGACCGTTATGTACAAGTGCTGCATTGGTGCTTTTAATTTAGTTCAGTGAAGAAAGCAAAAAGAATTTTCCCAATGCACAAATATACAAAACTTATTTTAATAATTCAATATTTTCACTTGGAATTACATCAATTCCTTGTATGTAATAATGTCCTTTATATGCTGATGTTGAATCAATGTATAATTCTATATCCAATCCGTTTGTATTTATTTTGATAATTGAATATTCTTCATTACCTTTCCATCTTTTAAGTTCTTTTTCGAGATTTTTCAATGATTTATAATCATCTGCAACATATATTCTTGGTGGATATTTATGTCTTAAATCTTCTGATTTTGTTTTTAGTCCGTATTTTAAAATACTCTCAACATTTTTAGTTGGTGTTGTATGATACAAAAAATTAGGTATTTCTACTTTTGCATCATCAACATATTTCTGTGTTATTGTAAAATGTCTTTCTCTACCACGTTCAATATACCAATTATTTTTATCGAGTATTTCTTTTAAATTATTAATGTCGTTTTCATCAATAATAACCAAATCAATACTATGTAAAAATCTACCACTTGGTCTATCAACATATTTAATAAATGGTAATGTTTTAAGTAATTTAAACATTTCAAAATTGTTGGTAGATTTTACTTGGTGATTTTCATTAACAAATTGCTTAAAATTTTTAACCTTACCAATCATTTTTCTTATATCTTCACTCATACTAGTTTATATATAAATATTCAAATTTAAAAAATCCACCCTAAAATTCTTTTTTTTTGTTCCTACTTCTAATTGAGTTTATCTGAACTTCACCGCACCTGTACATAACAAGGTGTATAAAACATAACCTATTATAGTTCAGTGGTTAGCATCAAAGTTTGTGGTTAGGTTACGTTTCATACACCCGACCGTTA
>CBFHJN010000396.1:0-1864 GCA_965655805.1 Flavobacteriaceae bacterium | reverse complement strand
TTTGCCTTTTTTGGAATTGCTGGCAGTCTAATTGATTTAAAAATAATCGACAAGGGATACTTAATTGGAATAATATACATTTTGTGGGCAATCGCACAGTTTTTTGATAAAAAGAAATTTATAAATTATCCAAAAGCCATAGTTTCATATTTTTTAGGAATGGTAACATTTATAATTGGAATTTTCATTTTAGGAACACTAATTGACTTCATACTATAAAAACTGTAGCTAACAATGGCTATAATTCAGCGTGGAGACAGTGCAAAAACAGAAAGTAAAACCTATATTTAAACTGATTTCTCTGCGGAATAGTCCTGCGGACGATTCCACGCCGAAATCATAGCTAAACCGTTATGTGCACACTTTTATTCATACACCTGTTGTGCCTACCTTGACCTAGGTTCAGGAAAATCATCCATCCATTAACGAAAATTGTCCATTTTAACACATTGCTTTCTTCTTCAAATTTGCAGTGTCAATAATGACAAACAATTTAAAAAATAAAAAATGGAAAATTTAACTGCAACGGAATTTAACGTTCCAACACGAGAAGAAGTATCTCAAACCAATCAAGAAATTTTTGACAATTTACACAAAGCTTTAGGCTTTGTCCCAAATCTTTATGCTACAATAGCGTATTCTGACAATGGCTTAAAACGCTTTTTAGATTACCAAAATGCTAAAACGTCTTTAAACAACAAAGAAAAAGAAGCTGTAAACCTCATTGTAAGTCAGGTAAACGAATGTGTGTATTGCCAAAGTGCTCATTTAGTACTTGGCAAAATGAATGGATTTAGCGACGAACAATTACTAGATATTAGAAAAGGAACAAGTGATCATGCTAAACTGAACGCATTAGTAAAATTAGCAGCTGATATCACTGAAAACAGAGGAAAAGCTAGTAATGAAAATGTTGCTGATTTCTTTGCGCAAGGTTACACCAAAGAAAACCTTGTAGATGTTATTCTTCAGGTAAGTGATAAAACAGCAATGAACTATTTACACAACTTAACTAAAGTACCTGTAGACTTTCCAATAGCTGGAAGTATTTAATAACATTCAAAAAAACAGAGCCTTTTCTTCTGGAAGAGGCTCTTTATAACTCATTAAAACAAAACACAATGAAAACACATAATATTAATTGGCGCAATGCCATTATAGCTGGTATTACTGGTACTTTAGCATTTGACTTGATAGGGCTTTTGTTCACCGGAACATGGTGGGATATTGCGGGAATAATAGGAGAAAAAACAGGATTAGGTTTAGCATATGGCGCATTTGGTCATTACTCTAATGGTATATTACTTGCCGTTTTATATGCAGGAATAGCACCTTCATTAATTGGTCCTAATTGGTTAAGGGCTCAAATATTTGTAATTGCAGAAACCATAGCACTCGTTTGGTTTTTTATGTTTCCGCTTTTAGGTGCTGGCGTTGCTGGTTTAGAAGCTGGTGCTATGCTACCAATACTTTCAATGGTGAGACATTTAGCTTACGGTGTGCCTTTATGGTTCTTTATCCACAAATTTCAACAACAAGAATTAAGCAGTAAAGCCACAATTAAAGCCTGATGATAATTAAAACAAACCCATAATTACACAAACAACCTTTTTCATTTTAAAAAACACACTGAAAAAGGTTGTTAATAACACATTAATCGAAATGAAAACAGAAATAAAACACCCAGTACCGCCATTTCATGAAAAAACAGCAAAATTAAAAGTTCAAATGGCCGAAGATGCTTGGAACTCTAAAGATCCTGTAAAAGTATCAAAAGCATATACAATAGATTCTGAATGGCGAAATAGAACACAATTTATTAACGGAAGAGCAGAAATTGTTGAATTTTTAACCAATAAATGGC
>CBFHJN010000395.1:0-1871 GCA_965655805.1 Flavobacteriaceae bacterium | reverse complement strand
GAAGATTCCATTTCACGTGGTCCTTTTAAAATATATAAAATTAAAGATGTTAATATTTATAGTGATTACCGGTTTGAAAATAAGGATAAACCCATTACGGATTCGGTTCAGTATAACAACTATAATCTGTACAGTTATGACAAATTAAAATACAGACCAAAAGCGTTGACTGATGCTGTTTTTATAACTAAAGGCGAAATTTTCAGAGATTTAGACAGAACCAGAACCTATCGTTATTTAAGTGAATTAAAAGCTTTTAACTATCCACAAATTGATTACATTGAAAATGAGCAAGACACGACCTTAACAGCAAACATTTACCTTTCTCCAAAAAAGAAATACGATTTGGGTTTTGATTTTGATGTCACTCAAAGTAATATTCAAACGGTAGGATTTTCGATTAGTACAGGACTCATTATTAGAAATGTATTTAGAGGTGCTGAAACTTTAGAGATTTCTGCATTGGGTGCTATTGGAGCTTCCAGAGATGCTTCTGGTAATGAAGATCAGTTTTTTGATATCAATGAATATGGTGGGAATTTGAGATTAAGCATCCCAAGGCTTTTTTTTCCTGTCAATACTGACAAAATCATACCAAAATACATGTCTCCGAGCACAAGAATTAGCTTAGGAGCAACAAGTCAGAGAAATATAGGTCTAGATAAACAAACTTTAACAGGTGCATTTAATTACAATTGGTATCCGTCACAAAAAGTGACCAATAACATTGATTTATTTAATGTACAGTTTGTAAAAAACTTGAATGTTGACAACTATTTTGGAGTCTATCAAAATTCTTATGGTCGGTTAAATCAGATTGCAAAAAACATTGACTATATCAATAGTAATAATGATTTATCAATTCCTAGTGGTGCAGACGCTTTTATTGATGCTGTTTTGGCCAATAATACATCGCTAAACCCAAATGATGAAAGCTATCAGGATGTTAGCAATATAGCACAACGTAAAGACCGTCTTACTGAAGACAACCTTATTTTTTCATCTAGTTTTAACTACATAAAAGACCGAAGAGAAAATCTTTTTGATAATAATTTTTCAATTTTTAGATTTAGAGTTGAAACTGCTGGAAACTTATTTACAAGCTTATCTAAAACACTCAATTTAAACAAAAACAGCAACGATAAATACGAAATATTTGGTGTTCCGTTTTCGCAGTTTATTAAAACGGAATTCGATTATGTGAAGCACTGGGATTTAGGTAAAAAAAATGTATTTGCAATACGAAGTTATTTCGGAATTGCAATCCCTTATGGCAATTCTGACAACATTCCTTTTGCTGAAAGTTTCTTTGCTGGTGGACCAAACGATATTCGAGCTTGGTCTGCCTATAATCTCGGACCAGGAAGTTCGTTATCGACGAATGAATTTAACGAAGCAAACTTTAAAATTACCTTAAGCGCAGAACAGCGTTTTAATCTTGTTGGACGCTTCAATGGTGCTATATTTGTCGATGCCGGAAACATTTGGAATGTTCTGGATAACGTTGAAGATAGAAATGCTACTTTTGAAGGTTTCAAGTCGCTAAAGGATATGGCTATTGGCTCTGGATTTGGTTTGCGCTACGATTTTAGCTTTTTTGTATTGCGTCTCGATATTGGCTTTAAAACGTATGATCCTTCAAGACCAGATGGTGCACGATGGTTTAAGCAATACAACTTCGGAAATGCCGTGTACAATATTGGTATCAACTATCCATTTTAAACCGTTTAACAATAACGTTTTCGTTAATATAATAGCCATCTATATACGAAATAGAGGTCTTATTATTTAAAATTTGCGTATTTTTGATTACTTAATTTTCAACTAAAAAATCATAACAATGAGTCATACTATTAAAGGTGGAGTTGCTA
>CBFHJN010000394.1:0-1891 GCA_965655805.1 Flavobacteriaceae bacterium | reverse complement strand
AACTTACAGGAAAAGCACGTCAAAGTTGCAACCGAAATACACAAGTTACATTTTGAGTTGGGGGAGCAGATTGATTATTATAGCGGTCAAGAAAATTTAAACGAGAAGCAGTTAATAGACCGATATAGATGTACGTCAGTTTTTAATAGTTTAGCAGAAATATTGGCGATATGAACTACTTAAAAATGCAAGATCTACACGACTTACGTTTTGAATTAGTAAAGTCGTACATACACGATAACTTCTGGACGCAAAGAAGACGTAAAGGATGTATCACAATTGAAACTACCTGGACGGATGAGGGAGACTTTGACAGTCAACAGATACAAATCGACGATGGAGAATGGAGGGTGTTAAAACCTCGTGATATAGTTAAGTTGGATAAAATTTTAAATAAATAGAAATTATGAACATAAGCAAAAACGAAAGGCTGTTAAGAGCCTCAGGTTTAATAATTATACTTCGCGATGAGCTTGAGGAAGTCGACAAGCATCACAGTTGGTTAAACGTAGCTAATAACTACCTTGAAACGCTGACAGGTTACAAAGATGACAGTAATGACCAATACGAAAGAGTATACCAACATATACACAACTGTATTAGCTTTGTTGGAAGTCCTGCTAACTTAATCAATGAGTTGATTTTTATACTTGAGAAAGATATGCGACGAACTAAAATGAAAACTAAAATCGCTAAAGAATTGTATGATGAAACATTGGCTATTAGGTCAAGAGCTGATATTGGAAAGGTTAAATTGTTGGATTCAAAAATTAGGTTGGTTTAAATAAAAAAAAATGGAAAAAATTAAATGCACCCAATGCGGAGAAAATAAACCGCTTGACGAATATTGGTTTGATAAACGAAGGGGCAAGCATCAAACACCTTGCAAAGAGTGTAGGAATATCAATAAAAGAATGAGACGTAAAGAGATGTTCATAAACAACAAATTTACTAAATCAGAACTTGATAAGTCTTATAGATTAAAAGGTATTCCAGAGGAAATTAGAGATGTTGTTGTAGCTAACATAATGCTGAATCGTGAGATTGAGAAAACGAAAGATATTCAAATTACTTCAAATAAAAAACATACAGTATTATACTGCCCTCTTTGCGGAGAATGTGAGTCACTAGAAACACCAATAAACATAAAAGATTTTTTTATAATAGGAGATTTATTCGAGAAAGGTCATGCTAAATGTAGAAAAAAATAAACTGTATTTTCGTAAAGATACTGGGGAAGCTATTGTAATAAATGGAATAGTTGATTATTGTGGGACTAATGAAATATGCGTAAATTACAGCAAAGGTTACGGAGCAAATCAAACATTTGAAAAGGAGTTAATACCATACTCAGAATGTGAAAATTTCGCAAACAATTTAGAATCAAAGCAAACATTAAATAAACAGACTCATAAAAAAGTCGAAAAACAAAATAAAATGGAAGAAAACAAAAACAATTTTAAAGAACTTAGGTCAATTTTATTCGACACATTGAGAGATGTTAAGGATGGAAAGATGGACGTAAAGAAAGCAAAAAGCATTTCAGAGATTTCGCAAACGTTGATTAATTCAGCAAAGGTAGAAGTTGATTATTTGAAGTCAACTGGTAATGGTAGTAAGTCAAATATGATAGAGTAGGTTGTAAGGATTTTTTACAAGTTCACATATTTCCAAAATAGAAACAACTGAATGGCGGCGACACCAATGTCAATAGAACGCACAAGCCTCGATTAATTTCGGGGCTTTTGTTGCGTTAAAAAATTAAAGCGTTGATTATCAGTTAGAACAAAAAACATTAAAAACGCTATACTCTTATAGTATTTCTGAACATATTTTTATTTTTATTTATTTGTAAGAAAAATATTTTTTTTTGTGATTGTTAATCGCTCTA
>CBFHJN010000393.1:0-1893 GCA_965655805.1 Flavobacteriaceae bacterium | reverse complement strand
TCTTTTTCTGTCGTAAAGTATTCTTTACGCTCGCCAGACACCAATACTTTTGTTACAATTCCCCAATCCATAAGTTGTCTTAAATTCATACTCGTATTACCACGCGAAATTTTAAGCTCCTTCATAATATCTTCCATGGATAACGGTTTAATGGAAATAAAAAGCAAAGCTTGTATTTGAGCCATAGCCTTATTAATGCCCCAAAGCGTGCCTAAACTTCCCCAAGTACTAATAAACTTATTCTTTGCTTCACTGTAATTCATAGTACAAAGATAACATTATTTTTAAACTTTCAATAATTAATGAAAGTTTATTTAAAGTATTTTTTATATTTTAGTTATCCAAATCATACTAATATGAAAACAAAACTACTTTATTTAGTACTACTAATATTCGGAATTGGCCAGGCTCAAATTGAGTTAATGCCTAATCCATGCGATATAAATTCTGGGACCCTAACACTTAAATATGGTGAATTAGGTGACTATTCTATTTTCGACCCTTTAAGTGACCCAAACTTGTATTTATATACTGGTTTACAAACAGATGCAGACCCGTTAACTTGGGATTATCATGATGATTTTGCGGACGTTGCAACCTTAATTCCATTAACATTTGATTCTAACTTAGGGTATTATGTAGCAACATTTAACCCGGCTATAAGAACTTATCTAGAAGAACCTAATTTAAATACAACTACCATACCAGTTGGAACAACTGTAAATTATTGGTATTTTTTAATTACTAACTCAGATCAATCTAGGCAGTCCGCTGATTTAAAGGGTAGTGATTATGGTTTCGGTGCTTCTACATTGTCAGTGAGTAGACGAGATATTCCAAAAGATATAATAGTAGGCAATGGAACGATAACTATTAATAATCCGGCACAATATCATATTACTATTTATGATGTGTTAGGAAAAAAAGTGAGTGAAACAAGATTAAATGTAAATACACAATTAACTCACGATTTTCAGTTACAAAATGCTGGAATCTATTTGGTGAAAATTAAAGCAGGGAATTCTACCCGAACGGTGAAAATGTTGAAATATTAGATTATTTTACATTATTTGGTAATAGTTTATTTATGGTTCAGTTTTTGATGCAATTAATGTTTCAATACTAAATTGCCATTATGAATTCCATGAGATTGCTATTTTTTGTTCTTTTTGTAACTACTTCAATTTTTTCTCAATCAAATGATAATAAGGACGACTTTAGAAATCGAGGTTACTTCAATATATCCAGAATTGGTTTGATTTCGATAAATAAAGCAGAACTTGAAACGTTTTCGCCACAGAATGGAGTTGTTAATACTGATATTTCAACCAATAATACCAATGCATTTAGTTTACAAACGATAAACGGTTATTTTTTTAGTCCTTATTTTTCTGCTGGTTGAGGAGTTGGCTTAGATGGATATCATAATCCAAATCTTAATACCATGCCAGCTTTTATCGATCTGCGTTTCTACCTCAGTGATGCAAAAAGTAGCTTCTATTTCCTTATCAATTATGGTATGTTAATAAAAATAAAGAATGGAACTAAAAATGGTAATATGGCTAATCTTGGTTTTGGCTATAAAATACCATTGAATGAAAAGCGGTTAATATTAGTAACCGACCTTAGTTACAGTTATAAAGCCATAAGTAATGACTGTTTATCTATTAGAAATTTTGAAAGTTACTTTTTAATGAAAGGGGCTTTTTTAAGTTTAGGATTTATATTATAATACTTATTTGAGCAATCCAGCACGTCTTAATAAAGCTTCTGGTTTTGGCTCTTGCCCTCTGAATTTTTTATATAATTCCATCGGGTTTTCTGTACCACCTTGCGATAAGACATAGGTTTTAAATTTATTTGCAACGGTTTTGTTGAAAATACCTTCTTCTT
>CBFHJN010000392.1:0-1903 GCA_965655805.1 Flavobacteriaceae bacterium | reverse complement strand
ATTATTGAAGTTACTAAAATGAATTACGCGCTTCAAAAATCATTAAAGAAGTCTTAATACTTAATTCTAAAAATCTTAATACTACTATGAGCAAACAAGCTTACATTGTAAAAGCATACAGAACAGCCGTTGGAAAAGCTCCAAAAGGTGTGTTCCGATTTAAAAGAACAGACGAATTAGCAGCAGAAACCATCAAATACATGATGAAAGAACTACCTAATTTAGACCCAAAACGCATCGACGATGTTATAGTTGGTAACGCCATGCCTGAAGGCTCACAAGGTTTAAACATGGCGCGATTAATCTCGCTAATGGGATTAGATATCGTGGACGTTCCAGGTGTAACCGTTAACAGATTCTGTTCCTCTGGAATAGAAACAATTGGAATGGCAACCGCCAAAATTCAAGCTGGAATGGCAGATTGTATTATTGCAGGTGGCGCAGAAAGTATGAGTTCAGTTCCGATGACAGGTTTTAAACCCGAATTAAATTATGATCTTGTAAAATCTGGTCATGAAGATTATTATTGGGGAATGGGAAATACAGCTGAAGCGGTAGCCAAACAATTTAACGTGTCGCGTGAAGATCAGGATGAGTTTGCTTACCACTCACACATGAAAGCTTTAAAAGCACAGTCTGAATATCGTTTTCAAGATCAAATTGTGCCAATTGAAGTTGAACAAACTTATGTAGATGCTAATGGTAAAAAAGCAACCAAATCCTATACCGTAACTAAAGATGAAGGTCCACGAGCAGGAACCAATATTGAAGCGCTTGCTAAATTACGAGCTGTTTTTGCGGCTGGTGGTAGTGTAACGGCTGGTAACTCCTCGCAAATGAGTGATGGTGCTGCATTTGTAATGGTGATGAGTGAGGACATGGTTAAAGAATTAGGTTTGGAGCCTGTAGCACGTTTAGTCAATTATGCAGCTGCTGGTGTTGAGCCTCGTATTATGGGAATTGGTCCTGTAAAAGCCATTCCAAAGGCATTAAAACAGGCTGGTTTGCAACAATCAGATTTAGAATTAATAGAATTAAATGAAGCATTTGCTTCACAATCTCTAGCAGTAATTAGAGAGTTAAACCTGAACCCAGATATCATTAACGTCAATGGTGGAGCCATTGCATTAGGACACCCTTTGGGATGTACTGGTGCTAAATTATCTGTTCAGTTATTTGATGAAATGCGCAAACGCAACATGGTTGGTAAATATGGCGCTGTAACCATGTGTGTAGGTACTGGACAAGGTGCTTGTGGCATTTTTGAATTTTTAAAATAAATAAATTAGAGTCTAGAAATTAAAAAAATATGGATACAAAAGATATTTTAAGAGGTGGTCAGTTTCTTGTAAAAGAAACTAATTGTGAAGACGTGTTTACACCTGAAGATTTTTCAGAAGAACAAACCATGATGAAAGAATCGGTTAAAGAATTTAATGACCGAGAAATTATACCATTCAAACCACGTTTTGAAGCAAAAGATTTTGCTTTAACAGAGTCCGTAATGAAAAAAGCGGGTGATATGGGATTTTTAAGTGTAGCTGTCCCTGAAGAATATGGCGGAATGGGAATGGGCTTCGTATCAACCGTTTTGACTTGCGATTATATTTCAAGTGGAACTGGATCATTCAGTACGGCATTTGGTGCGCATACTGGAATTGGAACGATGCCAATTACGCTTTACGGAACCGAAGAACAGAAACAAAAATACGTCCCTAAATTAGCGACAGGTGAATGGTTTGGAGCTTATTGTTTAACCGAACCAGGTGCTGGATCGGATGCTAATTCGGGAAAAACCACTGCTACCCTATCTGATGACGGCAAATCGTATAAAATAAATGGTCAGAAAATGTGGATTTCTAACGCAGGTTTTTGTCATTTAATGATTGTTTTCGCGCGCATT
>CBFHJN010000391.1:0-1941 GCA_965655805.1 Flavobacteriaceae bacterium | reverse complement strand
CAGCATGTGCTTCTCCATAAGGGCTTGTAAAGCCTTCGCCAATGATTTTTTTATCATGAACTATTACACAACCAACCATTGGATTTGGTGCTGTGGTTCCTAATCCATTTTTTGCAATGTTTATGCAACGTTGTATATATGCCTCGTATTCTTTCAAAAAAACTATTGAAGAACAATATTAAGATTTATATTTATGGAAAATAAAAATAATATTGAAAAGTTTATTTTATCGTTTACTAGCCTATTTTGTATGTGCTTTTATTATGATGATTGGTTTTTCTTTTATGACTTCTTTACCTGATGGATTAGAATCACATTATAGTTCATGGCTAACTTCTAATTATTTGGGACTTTTAATTATTTCATTCCCTTTGTCTTATATAATTAATGATTTGATTGGTCTTTTAAAAGATTATCTTTCCAAAAATAAAAAAGAATTATCTCTTAGTTTTTTCTCATTCAAATCACGTCTATATAACGTATCTTCACATCACAAAAATAAGATTAAAAAAATAGGTGTTAATAACATGATTATTAGAGAAATTCAACCTGACGATAATGAGTCCATTGAAACGATTATGACCAATTGTTTTGTTGAATTTGGTATGCCAATTTCTGGGTCGTCACTTGAAGATGAAGATGTAAAACGTATGTATGAAGGATTTCAGTTTGAAAAAGCAGTGTATTATGTAATTGAGCAAAATGGAAAAGTATTAGGTGGAGGAGGTGTAAAGCAATTACAAGGTGCTGCAAATGATACTTGCGAATTACAAAAAATGTATTTTCATCCAGATGCTCGTGGTAAAGGCTATGGAAAGCAAATATTTGATTTGTGCATAAAAGCTGCTAAGGGTTTTGGTTTTAAATTTTGTTATTTAGAATCTGCTTCTCAACTAAAAGCTGCTATAAGAATGTATGAAATGAATGGATTTAGACATCTAAATAAACCAATAGGAAACACAGGACACATCATCTGTGGTGTCTATATGCTAAAAGAATTAACATGATATTAAAAACGTTAAGAACTTATTTTAATAATGCGCTATTAGGGTATTATCCAGATGCCGAAATTGAGTCGTTTTTTAATTTGCTTTCAGAGCGAATTTTGAAAATGAAACGCATAGACATTTCTCAAAGTTTATATGCACTAGTTTCTGGAAAAAAATATGACAAGTTCCAGAATGCTATTGATAGACTAAAAAAATATGAACCTATCCAATACATACTAGGAGATACTGAGTTTTATGGCTTAAAGTTTAAAGTAAATCCTTCAGTACTCATTCCGCGACCTGAAACCGAGGAGTTAGTAGCTTGGATTATAGATTGTTATTCTGAGATCAGCCAAGAATCTCAATTAAAGGTTTTAGATATTGGCACAGGAAGTGGTTGTATAGCTATAACTTTAGCAAAAAATCTAACAAACGCTAATGTATATGCTTTAGATGTTAGTGAAGAAGCTTTAAAAACAGCTAAGCAAAATGCTACAAATAATGATGTTTCCATCGAGTTTATTCAAGCTGATATTTTGGATTGGGATTTTGGTGACTTACAATTTGATATTATTGTGTCAAATCCGCCTTATGTGCGAGAATTAGAAAAAGAAGCTATGAGTGCTAATGTGTTGAATCATGAACCACATTTAGCCCTTTTTGTAGAGGATAACGATGCCTTATTATTTTATAGAAAAATTACCGAAGTTGCAAATAGAATATTAAACCCTAATGGTCATTTATTTTTTGAAATAAATGAAGTATTAGGAGACAGTACTAAAGAGTTATTGGTTGATAATAACTTTAATAATATTGAGCTAAAAAAGGATATCTTTGTTAAAGACCGAATGATTAAAGCAGAGAAATCATGAATAATTTAAAGGCAGTAGCAGTATTCTGTGGAAGTAGCGAAGGAAATGATATGAAAATAATTTCTGAAGCTCAAGCATTA
>CBFHJN010000390.1:0-1966 GCA_965655805.1 Flavobacteriaceae bacterium | reverse complement strand
AAATAAAGTGTCATTGATGTAGTGGCTCTATTCAATGCGACAACTTCTAAGCTAGGCTCATCAAATCCTTTAGTTAGCATATCAACGTTGATTAATATAGCACCATCGGTCTGTGAGAACCATTTTAAGACGCTTTTGCGACTTCCCGAATACTTAGTATAATTTTCTTTGTAAAACTCATAAGACTTTAAATTTTCTCTATACTTTTGAATTTTACCTTGACTTGCATTATCCGCTGGCTTTTTAGGCTTGCCTTTTCCACTGGTTAGAAATCTTACATCATAACCAGCATCAGCAAATTGAATTGTCGTTTTGATTGCGTGTTCTACATTGCAGCAAAAGACTATCATTTTTTGATTTGGTGTATATTTCTCGTAATTTTTCAACAAGCCATTATAAAGGTTTGGCTTATCAAATTGATTATACATTTGCTTTTGGTTATAATCATTAGTTTGCGAGTTAATACCTACATCGTTCATAGACGGTGCTTCAAATGTGTAAGCATCACAATTAACTAAATAGCCTTTTTCAACTAATTCTTTAACTTGTGGCCCACGTACCATACGCTCATAATCTAAGCCTAATTGTCTCATTTTGCCGCTTCTACTCGGTGTCGCTGTGAAGCCTAGAACTATTTTGTCATCAAGCAAACCGCTTTCAAAAATATAGTTAAATTCCTGTATATGCGCTTCATCAATTATTACAAGGTCTATTGAATTAGTTAGCCATTCAATCCATTCTGGCTTATCAATTCGATTTCTAAGCGTTTGAGACATAGCAATAAAAACTTCTTTTCTGTGGTCTATTATCTTTGCGCCAGCCTTAATATAATAAGGATTCAGATTGAATTGCTTTATCGTGCCGCCTGCTTGAGTTAATAATTCAGTCCTATCTGTAAGAATCAAAACTTTTTTCTTTTTTGGTACAGCGTTTTGTGCTATGTAAGAGAATATAATAGTTTTACCACCTCCAGTTGGAAGTTGAGCCATTATATGCTTTATTCCTTTTGATAGGTTTGAGCGTATGCCATTGACTACTTTGTTTTGATAATCTCTTAGAATTATTTTACTCATTAGACAAAACTTTTTTAATGTCAGGCTTAAAATAATTTTCACCTTTTAAAACTTTGCCATCTTCACGATAAATTGCTTTGCCGTTTTTGTCTAATTTACTCATATTGCTTTTGTGAACTTCATTATATAAGTCAGGTAGCAAATCTAACATTCCATGTTCAGCAGCGATACCTAGTAAGATTTCAAACATATCAGTAATCGCATCAGCGGTTTCTGTTAAATCATTGTGAGCGGTTAAATACTCTCTTAATTCCTCTAGCATCAAATCAAACTGCAATATTCTACGCTCTAATTTAATATCAGCCGGCTTGTCAGCCATTGGCAAATTAAAAGCTTTGTTGAATTTTTTGCGCTTGTTAATGATTGATTTCATTGTTGTGCATTGGCAAATTGAAATGCTTTTTTTGTCTTTATTGTTTTTCATATCTTCTTTAAGTTTTTTTATTTTAATATTTGCTGAATCAATTGCATCTTTCCTCATCTTCTTGTTTTTCATTATAAATATTATTTCTATGGTCTGGTTCTATGATTAAAAAATTGCTACTTGTAAGACTTAATTCTTCTGAATAAGCTTTTAAAGCTTTCAATTCTGTGTGGTCAATAGTGTGGAATACTAATCTACCTGTTTGGTCAAATTCTACGTGCATATCAATTATAATTTTGAGTTGAATAACTGCATACCTTTGTCATTGTGCTTTTAACAGCTACGAGTCTATGCTTTAACTCGCCTACTTCTCTAGCGTTGTAAACATCGTCTTTTAAGTTTATACGGCGTTTAACTCTTCTAATATTATCTTGAATTATTTTTAATTCAGATTCTAATTGTTCTAATTCTATTTGCGCTTGTGTCATATTTGTACTCATGTTAGAACGTTTAAAACTTTCAAGACTTT
>CBFHJN010000389.1:0-1999 GCA_965655805.1 Flavobacteriaceae bacterium | reverse complement strand
GCGGAAATTCTAAATTAGGCATGCAAGCGCTCGAGCAATTCACGACACTGACCAATCAATCTATTTTTTAACAAACGGTTTCTTAAAACGCCATGTCGGCAATAGAAAAAAAACATAGAATACTAATTTTAGGCGCTAGTGGCTATATAGGAAATGCCATTTACAAAGAGCTATGCGCCTATTTTAGAACTTTTGGGACCTACCGAACACCAAATCGGGAATTTGAAAAAAATCAACATTTTTTTCAATATGATGTGGAAGAAGATGATGTGTTTGAAATATTGGAAATCGTTAAACCAACCATTATCATTTCAGCGCTTCGTGGCGATTTTAATGCCCAAGTTATTGCACATACACATATCATTCAATTTGTGCAGATTTACAAAAGCAAACTATTATTTTTATCATCGGCAAATGTCTTTGATTCGTATAGTAAATATCCAAGTTATGAAAGTGATAAAACCTTAAGTGACAGTGTATATGGTCATTTCAAAATTAAAATTGAAAATATGCTATTGCGTTTACCTAAACGTCAAATAGCTATTATTCGGTTGCCCATGGTTTTTGGAAACAAATCGCCTAGAATAACAGAAATAAAAGAATTCATAAAAAATAAGGAAGCTATTGAAGTGTTTCCAAATCTGATTATGAATGTGGCAACAGATCAAAAATTAACACAGCAAATTCATTATATCATTAATAGAAATAAAAGTGGCATTTTTCACCTAGGCAGCACAGACTTGGTGCATCATGATGAATTTATTTTGGATATTACAAACACTTTAGGCTATAAAAATGTGCTTTTCAAAAATGTTTATACCACAAATGACGACAGGTATTTAGCAGTTCTACCCAAATATAATTTGCTACCAAAACATTTACAATTTACCAGTAAAGATTTTATCACAGAAATTGATGTTTAGTTGATTTTCAACTATAATTTAGCTATATTATAACTTAATTTAATACAACTTATTATGAGTAAATTATCAAAAGAAGATATTGAGAAAAAATTATTGCGTTTTCCAGATTGGGAATATAACGACAATGCCATTCATGCAGAATTTGAGTTTGACAATTTTAAAGATTGTTTCAGCGCTATGAGTCGAATAGCCTTTGAATGTGAAGCGTTAAACCACCATCCGAATTGGAGTAACGTTTACAATGTTTTAAATATTACTTTATCCACACATGATGCAGATGGTGTAACCAATAAAGATTTTAAGTTAGCAGAAGCTATTGACGCTATTGTTGTCCCAGAAGATGAAGATTAAATAACTAAACTTTGTGATTTGACTAAAAATCATCTGAATTAAAAGTCATTCCACGCATTTCAGTTGACAGATTTTTTTAAATTTGTGTCACAATAAAATTAAACAAGTTTCCCACTCTCGTGGGAATAAAAAATAAAATTATTTTTTATGGGAAGAGCTTTTGAATTCCGCAAAGCACGAAAAATGAAACGCTGGTCAGCCATGAGTAAAGCGTTTACAAGGATTGGTAAGGATATTGTTATGGCAGTTAAAGAAGGTGGACCAGATCCAGATTCTAACTCCAGATTGCGCGCTGTAATTCAGAATGCCAAATCGGTTAACATGCCGAAAGATAACGTAGAACGCGCCATAAAGAAAGCGTCAGATAAGAGTCAAGGCGATTATAAAGAAGTTATTTTTGAAGGTTACGCACCGCACGGCATTGCTATTCTTGTTGAAACAGCCACAGATAACAACACCAGAACAGTTGCCAATGTACGCAGTTATTTTAATAAATGCGATGGCAGTTTAGGCACATCAGGTTCCGTAGTTTTTATGTTTGACCATACCTGCAATTTCAGAATTGAAGCTGAAGGATTAGATCCTGAAGAGTTAGAATTAGAATTTATAGATTTTGGTGCTGAAGAAGTTTTTGCAGACGATGATGGTATTTTAATTTATGCGCCTTTCGAAAACTTTGGTGCCATTCAAGCCGAATTAGAAAAAAGAGAGATAGAAATCCTATC
>CBFHJN010000388.1:0-2012 GCA_965655805.1 Flavobacteriaceae bacterium | reverse complement strand
AAATAAGCAGGTCTACCCGAATGATAGCCTTCGCCTTGAATGGTGTAAAACTCTTCCATAATAGGCCAACTTGTGCGTTGTTTCTCCGTAATCGTATTCATACCTCAAAGATAGCAAAAAGTTACGCAATAAAGGGATGTCTCTAAGCTGTTAGTTTAATTATTTTTTACTTTTACACCAATGAGTAATATTTCACAAAAAGAACGAATTAGTACTTACGGCTTAGCGATGGTTGTTATAGGTGCTTGTATCGGTTCAGGGATATTTTTAACGCCACAAACCGTTGCAGAAATGGTGGGGCATGGCTATTATATTTTATTGGCTTGGTTTGTGGGTGGTGTTATAGTACTTACAGGAGCTTTAACCTATAGTGAATTAGCTGGATTGTTTCCCGCAGCAGGAGGTGTTTACGTCTACCTCAAAGAAGCGTATGGGAGACGATTTGCTTTTCTATACGGTTGGAGTGTCTTAACCGTGATTACTTCGGGTTCTATTGCTGCTATAACACATGCCTGTGTTAGTTACGCGGGTGACCTGTTTGGTGTTTCACTTTCAAATACCAGTATTGTTTTGTATGCTTCTGTTTTGATAGTTTTTAACACCATTGTACATTGTAGCGGTATAAAAATAGGGGAGGTCTTTAATAACATCCTAGCAGGTTTAAAAGTCGGAGGTCTGATAGTGTTTATGATTTTTATAGTTTATTTACTGGATCATACAGCAGTTGCTTGGGTTCCACGAGCAGAGGAGGAAACTACTTCATCGAATTATTGGATTGGTATTGCATTGGCAATGATACCTATTCTTTGGTCGTTTGGTGGATTTCAACATGCTTCTTTTTTAGCAGGAGATGCCAGAAATCCTAAAAAGTCGGTGCCAATTGCAATGATTTCGGGTGTATTGACTGTTACTGTACTGTATTTGTTAATTAATGGAACGTTTTTAGCAACATTGGGATTAGAAGGGTTAATGAACGCTGAAAAACCAGCTTTTGAAGCCATGGAAAAACTCACCAATAACGGTGGAAAGTGGGTTTCACTTTTGATCGTGTTGGCTACGTTTGGTTCCGCTTTTATTTTTACGATGTCAGCACCACGAATTTATTATGCAATGGCTAAAGACGAGGTCTTTTTTAACTGGATGGCAAAACGACATAAGCGCTTTAAAACTCCAGTGAATGCCATCGTTTCTCAGTCCGTTTGGTCAATTATTTTATTGTGGTTCTGGGGTACGTTCAAAGATCTGATTAACTATGTTACCTTTTTAGAGTGGATTTTCCTACTCATGGCAGGATTAGCCGTTTTTAAATTTAGAAGAGTAATACCAAGAAAAAGTTATGCCTTCAGAATGCCGCTCTACCCAATTATTCCAATTATTTTTGGAATGGCAGTTATAGGTTTTCTTTTCGTTGTATTGAGCGATGGCAACAAACCCGCGTTATATGGGTTGATTCTTCTAGTTATAGGTTTAGTAGCCTATGAAATTTTTAAAAAGCGGAATCAAAAAACGTAAACCCTTAATAATTTAGGTTAAAACGCCAGTAAAAGTATGGCAGTTATGGATACAATTCCTCCCACAATTTTCAAAGTTGTAGTAGCTTCTTTAAAAAATAAAATACCAACTACATACGAAGCCATAACAATTCCAACATTGTTCATAGCATAAGTGATGGAATCCTCCGTAGGTTGTCTAATTGCCATAATTAGAAAGTAAATAGAGAAAAAGTTGGGTATTCCCAAAACGATACCGGCCATTACATTTTTCCAGTGGAGCTGCTGTTTTTTTAATACCAACGCTACGCTTAAAACGATGAGTCCAAAAGCTCCTGCAATACCAAAACCAATTGCTGAGAACAGGGCAGGGGAAAGATCTCCCAAAGCACGTTTTTCAACATAATTTAATAACGTATCTAACAAGCCACTTCCAAGAAATAAAATAATAAGAAACAGTATGCTTCGATAGTCACGACCCGCTTTTTGTTTTTTTTGATAAGTAATTAAAAATACGCCAAT
>CBFHJN010000387.1:0-2022 GCA_965655805.1 Flavobacteriaceae bacterium | reverse complement strand
TTTGCTATTGGGAAGGTGCTTATGTTCACGAATCACTTTTTATTCCAGAACAGTTAAAAAAACATTCGCTTTCTGGACACCTACTGCACTATAGCTATTATAATTACCAGGAACACAAGGCGCGCGCAGATCATTACTCTGCTTTAACTGCCCAAAAAATGCATGCACAAGGACGTAAAGCATCTGTTTTAAAACCGTACCTTAGCGGGCTGGGGCGTTTTATAGCAATGTACCTGATTAAGAAAGGGTTTTTAGATGGAAAAATGGGCTGGAAAATTGCACGTATATCTGCCGCTTCAAACGTATTCAAATATAAAGAATTAAGAAGATTAAATCATGAGTAAACCAATTGATTTAAACCATAAAACGGTTGTCATTAGCCGAACAGATAGTATTGGAGATGTAGTGTTAACGTTACCCATGTGTGGATGGTTAAAAAAAACATACCCCGACTGTAAGCTCCTTTTTTTAGGAAGGGCTTATACACAACCCGTTTTAGAAGCGTACCCTTTTATTGATGAAATATATGATTGGGGTGTAATAGAAAACCTTCCTGTGCAAGCACGTGTTGAGGCTATTAAAGCTTGGAATGCAAACGTTTTTATTCATGTTTTTCCGGATAAGGAAATAGCGAAAGTGGTGAAAAAAGCAAAAGTGCCCTTTAGAATTGGTACGAGTCACAGGTCTTATCACTTACTTACGTGTAATATCCGACCAAATTTTACACGTAAAGGTTCAGATAAACACGAATCACAATTGAATTTTCAGTTGCTTAAATCTTATGGTATAAAGGAGTTACCAACACTGGACGAAATTATTGAATTACAAAAAGCGTTTAATCCTGTTGCCAGCATTCCTGAGGGCGTCTTACAATCGATCAGTCCAAAACAGAAGAAAGTAGTGCTTCACGCAAAATCTAAAGGCTCAGCGAAAGAATGGTCGTTAGATAATTTTGAAGTATTGGCAAAAGAACTGGCTCAAAGAGACTATCAAGTCTTTTTTACGGGAACCAAGCAGGAAGGGGCTGCCATTCGTGGTAAAATCCCTACACATAGAAATATTTTTGATGTGACGGGGCAAATGGATTTACGTGCTTTTATTGCTTTTCTACAAACAATGGATGGTATTGTTGCGTGTAGTACAGGCCCACTTCATATAGCTGCTGCTCTAGGGGTTAAAGCAGTTGGACTCTATACAGATCAACGCCCCATGCATCCTGGAAGGTGGCAACCTATTGGTGAAAATGTCACGGTGTTGGTGGATAAAGGCCAAGGAACGAAAAAAGAACAGCAAGAAGTTTCAGAGCTAAGCATTGATGTGACAGAAGTACTGAATCAGTTTTAATGCTATAACTATGGGGGTTACAACTGCACTTGTAGCGATTACAGGTTTCAGTCAAGTAAAAAAAAGAACCTTTTGATTTTCTCAAGTAGCGCTGGATCTCCCGATCTTTTCAAGTTAAGCTAATTCCTCACGTAAACCCGTGCAACGCGTTTATTTATACTCGTCATCACTTCATAAGGAATGGTATTGAGAAGTGCCGCAAAATCCTGCATGGTTTGGTGTTTTCCAATGATTTCAACTGGATCTCCTTGTTTGCAATCGACATGTGTAACATCTACCATAATCATGTCCATACAAACATTTCCAACTACGGGACAAGCTTGAGTATTAATATAAACTTTACCAACACCATTGCTGAGCGCCCGTCTAAATCCATCCGCATAACCAACCCTTAGCGTTGCGATGGTCATTGGTTCTTGTACGGTAAATGTTCTACCATAACCTATTGTATCGCCAGGAGCTAATTGTTTTAATTGAGAAATTGTTGTTTTCCATTCGATACATGGCAATAGCTCCTCGTGTTTGCTGACGTACCCAAAAATTCCAATTCCCAAACGAACCATATCAAAGGAAGCAGTTTTACCATGTCTCAGAACTCCTTCAGTATTGAGAATGTGTGCCCAAAATGAGCCGTCATAGTGGTCTTTAAAATCAGTAATAATAGCCTTAAAAAGGTTG
>CBFHJN010000386.1:0-2046 GCA_965655805.1 Flavobacteriaceae bacterium | reverse complement strand
ATAAAGACGAAGTATTTAAACCAGGAATGTTTATTGAAGGGAAAATTAAAGGGGTAACCTCTACTAAAGAAAAATCATTATTCGTGCCTTCATCTGCCATTTTATGGACAGGTGAACGCTCTGTAGTATATATAAAAACCAATCCAGATCAACCAGTTTTTGAAATGCGTCAAATAACTTTAGGTAACCAAATAGGTAGTAATTACAAAGTATTAAAAGGTTTAGAAAATGGTGATGAAATTGTAACCAACGGAACTTTTACAGTTGATGCAGCAGCACAATTACAAGGAAAAAAATCTATGATGAATAAAGATGGAGGAAAAGTAATGACTGGTCACGAAGGACATTTAGGTATGGATAGCAATTCATCAAAAAATAATACAGACCATACCAATATGAATGAACGGTTAGAAGTATCAAAAGCATTTCAGAAACAATTAAAAAAAGTATTTGAAAGCTATATTAATTTAAAGGATGCGTTTGTTAAAGATAACTCAAATAAAGCATCAGAAAATGCAAATAGTTTACTTGATAATTTGAATAATGTGGATATGAAATTAGTTAAAGATGAAGCTCATAATCATTGGATGTCATTAGTAAAAGAAATTAAATCTTCAACAATTGCTATTTCTAAAGCAGCAAATATAAAAGAGCAAAGAAATCATTTTAAACATTTGTCTTCGCATTTAATTAAAGCTGTGCAACTATTTGGTATCAATGAAAAGGTATATGTAGAGTTTTGTCCAATGGCAGATAGTAATAAAGGTGCCTATTGGTTAAGCAAAGAAGAAAAAGTAATCAATCCATATTTTGGCGAAGCAATGCTAACCTGTGGAGAGGTAAAACAAGTTATAGAATAATTAAATACAAATAATAACAATTAAATTTTAAAACAATGAATTTTTCAAAGAAAAATCACGAACACAAAAACAAAAATGTAATCGACGTGAGTAAAAAAGTAATTTTAAGTATAGCTGTTATAGCAGCTTTAGGTGTAACAAGTTGTAATAGTCAAACAAAAAAAGAAACAAAAACAACCACTACACAAATGTCAAAAGATATGGCAATGACAGATTTGTCTTTTGGTGTAAGAGGGAATTGCGGAATGTGTAAAAACACTATCGAAAAAGCAGCTAACGGTGTTGAAGGTGTTGCAAGTGCCAATTGGGATGTCGATAAAAAGAAGATTGATGTGTCTTTTGATGATACAAAAACCGATGCAATGGCAATTCATAAAGCAATTGCAGCTTCAGGTTACGATACTGAAAAAGTTGCAGGAAGTGAAGATGCTTACAAAAATCTGCCAGGTTGTTGTCAATACGACCACGAAATGAAAATGAATCAATAAATAAGTATGGTTTTTTAATATATTTTATAGCAAAAAGAAAATTAAGGTTTTCTCTTTTGCTATAAATATAACTAACCAAACACCTTTTAATTATTATAAAGCCTATTATTTGCACAACCATTGCATTAAATAATTTATATATTTGCTACAATGAAATTTTTAGCATTCATATTATCAATTTATATTTTCGCACTCAATCTAGCACCTTGTGCAGATATCGATGTGTCTGAAGATGATGTTAAAACTGAAATTTCACAAGCTATGGATAATGACCATCAGCACCAAGATTCAGATTTATGTTCGCCTTTTTGTATATGTCAATGTTGTCATATAAACGCTACATATTTTCAATTTTCTTACATAAAATATGAAATAACATTTATTTCTACCCAAGATTTTTTCTACCACAATGGGATAGAAAAAGATTTTACGACTTCCATTTTACAACCACCTCGGGTATAATTCAGTTTTCATAGGATAGCTATATCCTTTTTTAATGTTTTCGTTTTCGAGTAGCATAGCTACGAGAAGTTCATATTGAGCGAAATACGAACACACTTTTATATTTTTTAACTGAATTAATACATTTTAATATGATTAATAAAATCATTGATTTTTCAATCAATAATAAATTCATTATTGGGTTGCTAACGCTTACCATTATTGGAGCAGGTATTTGGAGTATGACCAAAGTACCA
>CBFHJN010000385.1:0-2057 GCA_965655805.1 Flavobacteriaceae bacterium | reverse complement strand
TTATAGATTTTTATTTTTCGGGATATAGTAAAAAGACATCATCATTAATTGAAACTGAAATAAATAATCAATTAAAAAAATAACATTGCACAACACCGGCTAAACTTAATGCTGGTTCTGTGCTTTCTCAAAGTTTTGTGTATATTTACTAAGTCGCCAAATCTTGTTGATTTGGCTTTGTGAAACCAAAGAAACAAATCCAAACAAAAAGCTTCGGCTTAGTTGCGTGTTCGAAAATCTTGTCGATTTTCTTCCCGCACAAAGCCTAGCCAAAACCGTTGTACACCATTATGAAAATGAACTTTCCTGAAATAGGTTGACTAAAAATTAAACCATTAATTATAGTCACTTATGAAAACACAAAATGAACACTGGCGAAAAAAAAGCTACCAAAAAGTAAATTTAGAAACCAAACTTTTAGTCATTGACCAAATTCTTAGCGGTCAGCTATCCAACAATCAAGCCTCTAAAAAATATGACGTTCCCAGAACAACCATTACCTATTGGTTAAGAAAATACAGTACCTTAGTACAACAAAATATGGGTATGAGTAAAAACGATGAGATTAAAAAGTTAAAGGAAAAGATTCTAGAACTTGAGTTCCAAAAAGACTTTCAACAGGACATTATTTCGGATATGGAACTTATTACAGGTGTCGATATGTCAAAAAAGTCATTGCCCAAAACATTAGCAAAAGAGATAGAGCTAAAGAAAAAACAGCGTATAAAAGAAAATGGCTCTATGGATGTTTTGGGATATCTAAACAAGCCTTCTACAAAAGGCTAAAAACTCAACAGAAAAAAGAAATAGATCATCTAAAAATGATTAAAATGGTTAAGGACTACCGTAAAAAAGTAGGTTCTAAAACTGGTGGAATTAAACTACATACAGAACTTAAAGCTGATTTTACGGAGGCTAATATTAAGATTGGAAGAGACAAGTTCTATCAGTTCCTAAGACTAAATAATCTTTTGATTCCTAAATCTAAAAATTACATCACTACAACAAACTCAAACCATATGTACAAAAAATATAAGAACCTTGTAAAAGACCACGTCCCTACTCGTCCTGAACAACTTTGGGTAAGCGATATCACTTATATTAAAACACAAAATGGACATAATTACCTAGCTTTAGTAACAGACGCTTATTCTAAGCAAATTATGGGATATAAACTCGATAACCATATGAGAACATCACTTTGTACAGATGCGCTCGCTATGGCTATTAAAAATAGAAAATACCCTGATAAAAAACTCATTCATCATTCAGACAGAGGTTTTCAATATTGCAATCCTAAATACACAACATTTGCTGAAGATAATGGAATTACAATGAGTATGACTGAACAATACGACCCTTATGAAAATGCGCTCGCTGAAAGAATTAATAGAACCCTCAAATACGAATATGGGTTGAAACAAAACATTAAAAACACTAACCTGGCTCTTAAAATGACTGAGCAAGCTGTATACATCTATAATAATCTAAGAACTCATTTTAGCCTAGATTTAAGGAAACCTGCTGACGTACATTTAAATCCGAACATCAAATACAAATCCTATCGGAAAAATAATGTAAATTTACCTGAAATTACCATTTGAAATACAACTAACAACACTCAAAAAAAAATTAGAAAAAGGTCAACCTATTTCAGTATAATACACACAAATGAAAATTACTGCTTTAACATTAGGTTTTTTACTTTTTACCAACTTCTCTTTCTCTCAAATTAAGAAAAAGGAATTGAATGGAATATGGAAAACAAATAGCGAACTATATTCCAAAACCGACACAATTAAATTTTATCCAAATATTAAAGATTGTTATCAAACTAAATGGACTATCGAAAAAAGAAAATTCAAGACTAATGAATTAAACATTTGCACAGAACCACCTAGAATAAGCGGAATTGTCGGAAAAGAAAAAATCAAATTGAGAAAAAGAGATTTCGGACAAATAATTGAATACTATCAAAACGGAATTATTAGTGATAAATTCAGAATAATAGAACTGAAAAAAACTGATTCTCAAGAATTAAAATTAATGCGTTTTGA
>CBFHJN010000384.1:0-2062 GCA_965655805.1 Flavobacteriaceae bacterium | reverse complement strand
CTACTAAAACAGGCCTTTGCAATTGCTAAATCAGGACTAATATATGAGGATACTTACAGAGGTAACTTGGTAAAAAATAATTCAATTTTACTTGTTTTTTACCACAGTACTTTGTTAGCCATCTGGCATTTCTTTCACGTTGTATTGAATGTCCTTAATCTTTAATTTTAACCAAGTCCATTTACCACTCTCCAATTTCCAACTTGCTTCGCATTCGATTGGTATTTTTATTCCATTCCGTTCTTCTGTTTGTGTTGCTATTACAGTCCATTCGGTTGGTTCTACTGCATTTGAATCTTGAAAACGCATTGCAATAAATTTTTTAAAGTTTCCTTTTTCGTCAAAGTAGAATTCTCCCGTACCTTTGGCTCCGTTATATTCCATAGTTGCTTTGGCGGAATATTCGTCCAAAGATTCCCACTTTATATATGGACTTAAAGACGCTGAAGGAAACCAAACTATTTCTGCTAAATATCTTTGTAAGGTTGCTTGGTCAACTTTATCGTTGTTTTTGGCATCTGCTACAGAAATGAGCGACAACAACTTTATTGTCATTTCTCCATTTCCGTTCTCAAATTTATCTCGACCAACTACGCTAAAAATTGAATTCATTTTAGTATTAATGTTCCAATTAAATGCTGGCGGATTTATTGTAAAATACTGTTCGGCTTTTCCATTGTTCCAGTTTTCTTGGTCGGGACTTAATTTAAGTTGTAATTCTTGAGTCAAATGCACATTAGAAATCGGAATTTTACCAATTGTTTCGTTGTTAGTCAGCCACTTTTGTACAATTGAAGGTAATTCCGAAATAGTTTCTTTGGTAATTACTTTTTCACTAACAGCCTGTGAGTTTTCAAACAGTTTTTTCCTTTCTTCTGCAATCTTATTTTTAAAACTAAAGTTTGAATAAGCTATTATTACAGATACGAGAATTATTAGGTTTGCTATTGTACCAAATTTTGCATCAGACCAATAGTTGAAAATTAAAATCTGTGAAACAATTACAGCTAAAAATCCACTTAACCACCAATAATTGGACTGAAATATTAATGAAACGATTGCAAATGCAAAAAGAATAAATGTCAATAGCCAGACTAATCCAAAAGTTTTAGAAATCGGCTGTGTAATAGCAGTAAATTCAGATATGCCAAATGCTTTCAGAAATCCGAATAAGTGGATAATTCCGTGCATTCCAATTAATATAATTAAAGCAATTCGCATTGTTTTTTTGCTTGTGGCTAACGTGTTTGTATATGGTTTGTTACGTGTTTTAAGCACCTAATTTAGCAAATACAAACCAAATAGAAAATCCGCGAGACACGAACACGAAGTGCGAACTGGCCGAAGGCAATTCAGCCGCAATGAGCTATACACGGTGTAAGTTAGCCTATTCAAATATAAGTTATAAATTAAGTGGACTAACAACAAAATAATGGACAATGCTACAACAGCCGAAAGAATATAGAAAACAATCACTTCATTTCTTTTTTAGGGCTATGATTCACAATCCAATAAATTTAAAAGGTTGCGCATTTTCAAATTCTGCTGAAGTTTCACCTGAATAGGTTTTATTATTCGATAAGTCTAACTTTCTCACAGGAGCCCTCTTACTGAAGTCGATTTTATTCAAATCAACCCAAAAAGTATTTGGTGTCAAAGCCGACTCAAAATAGTAAACCAGATTTTTTTGATCGGCAACTACGCGCCAACGCGTTGTTGATAAATTAGGGTACCCTTCTATTTGAAACCCGTATGGTACGGAAACATTGCGTATTACGCTAAAAACACTGGCCACTGCTACCCGTGTATTGTCTGTTTGTGGTATGGCATCCATAAAAAAGGATGCTCTTGCAAAACGGTCTGCAGCTGTAACAGAACCCGGCAAAAAGGTTTTCCCTGGAATATTTTTCCAATATTTTGTAATGGCCAATTGTTCTTCAAAGGTTGGGTCATTTGTCATCACCGTATAGCTTGGGTCATGGTGTATTACCAGTTGGCCATTGATGTATTCAAAAATGGCATTGTCTCCTGTGGCATCAGAAATTGATAAATGGACCGTTGT
>CBFHJN010000383.1:0-2066 GCA_965655805.1 Flavobacteriaceae bacterium | reverse complement strand
AACAGTATTTAGCCACAAACCCCGCACAGGGGACTAATGGATTTGTTGCTAGAATAACTTTTGCAGGACAAAATAAAATGGGGATAGCGCTAAGACTACCCCCGGGCGATGATTTACAATTTTTAATTCAAGACGACCTAACAGGCCTTACATTATTTGAGGTAACCGCAGAGGGTCACGTTGTAATATAAATATGACAGAAGAAATATTGACACAATTAAATAATTTAGTCATTGATGATTTTGCAAAAAAAAACTTTCAAGAAGTAGAGAGGTTTAAAACCGGGAAATATAAGCACATTCAAAAAACAACAGATAATAATGGATTAGAATATTCTATACATGAATATAAAACACCTTCAGGAGATTTAGGGTTTAATATTTTTTATTATAAAACAATAGAAAATAGAAAATTTTTTAAAAAAAACACATACCCTAACGGGATAAATCAGGAAAATAGTAATTGGGTAGAAATAACAGAAGAATAATATGTCAAATACAAAGAGCTCAAACAACGTAGCATCTAGCTCTCAACATTGGAGCATATCAGATGCGTCACAAACAGGACTGGATTTTGGTTCTGGTGTTAATTTTTCTATATCTTTTTGGATGAAATCAAGTAGTACTGGCGTCCGAATGAACCCATTGGAAAAAGGCAGCTCTGGTGCTAATGATGCGTGGTATGGTTTCTTTTTCGGGACAGATGACGTTATACACTGGACTGTTGATGACGGGACAACAAGACCAGATGTTGCTGGTAACGATGTTATAGATGGGGCTTGGCATCATATAGTTGGTGTTAGAGACGCAGATAATGATGACTTGAAGATTTATATAGACGGTTCTCTTATTAACACAACCAATAATGCAGCAGTTAGCAATGATTTATCCAACCCAGACCCATTTTATATAGGTGCTAGAAACTCTGATGGCTCATTGGATAGATATTATGACGGATTAATTGACGAAATTAGTGTTTGGCAAAAAACACTCTCATTAACTGACGTACAAAATCTATACAACTCTGGCGATGGAACTGTATTAGAGGGAGATGAAACAGACTTAAATGCTTATTGGAGGTTTGAAGATGACGGTCTTGATACTACTGCTAATAACAATGATTTAACTAATAATAATTCAATAACATTTAGCACTGACGTACCATTTGCAGGAGGAACTGCATATACTGAGCAGTTAGAAGAATCAATAATTATTAACGACAGCATTGTGACGAAAGTAACAGCCAAAGTAATTGCTGAAAGCATTGATTTATTAGACTCAATTAAAAGATCTTCAGCAAAAGGACTTACGGAGTCAATTTCTTTAGTTGATATTTGCACAAAACAACTAGTTTCTGCCATTTCTTTAGATGAAATAATAAAATTGACAGATTTAAAAAAAATACAGCAAACAGTTAAATCTATAAAGGAAAGCATAACTCTAGTTGACAAAATAGAAAACCAATCAATTATTAGCAAGGCAATACAAGAAATAATAACTCTAGTTGACACAGTGACCAATGTAAAGCAATTTTTTAAATCGATATCTGAAACAATAGGACTTACAGACTTAATAACAAAAATATTAACATCAGGAATATTACTAACAGAAAAAATAGGGTTTAAAGATAAATTGTTCGGGCTGTTAAATGGAATAAATATGAAGTATAACAATAAGTATACAGACAACCCCGGCACTTATACTGATAAATACGATGACAATATAGATAATTACGTTGATAAATACGATAACGTATAAAAATATGGCAAAAAAACTAATAATAGACAAAAATCAATTTGCATTAGGAATAAGCACTACCGAGCTTGATGAAGACGGTGGATGTAGCCCTATAACAGCCGGTATTAACCTGTTTAGAGACGAATACACGGACTTTCTGACGTTTTCTACCTTTGGGGACGCATTAACCGGTTTAGACGACACATACGGCATTTTAGGCATTGTAAAGAACGAGTCATTAATTAGTGGTGCAGAATTCTATTTTTGTGATGATAACGGAAAACACTATGAAATAGACGGGACTGCTATAAGTCAGGTTAACGACGACTC
>CBFHJN010000382.1:0-2077 GCA_965655805.1 Flavobacteriaceae bacterium | reverse complement strand
TACCCCCTTAACTATAAAAGACTCATCAGCCTCAAGAATTTCATTATAATGCACTATTTTGTCCGTTTCCTTGATGTCTGTTCTAGGGTCTGTTAAGAATTTATAGCTTTTAGCAGGGTTTCCATCTGATAGAATTACATCTTCTGCACTAATCGGGGTTGCATATCCTTTTATATCTCTTATAAATTCATATTCCTCTTTATTCATTTCATTTTCTACCAGTCTATAAAGTTTGAAAGTCTTGTTAAACGTGAACCGCATATAGTTTATATTTATCTAGTACCGCTTTAGTTTCGGTATTCATTAAAGTTTTCCAAGTGATATTTGCATCTGATAGACTTTCATTGCTTACACCGTCGCTTTTCCTTTTGTTCCAAAATGTAGAAATTAGCTTGTATAACCCAAGTTTTAAAGCTTCGGGTACATTATCACTTGTATATCCTGCTGTATAGGTTAATTTATACGCTTTACAACCTGAAATAATGCTTTTTATCTTAATTCGCCCCTCTTTTTCGTATAAAGCATAATCACTAGTAGTTAGTGCTTCAAAATCTTCATCAAATTCATCTCCATTATTTTTTTCAAGTGAAGTTATAACAATGTTGTTATTCGCTCCCAAATAAATACTATCATCATTATCTACATCAAAAACCTCAATAACTCCTGTTTGTTCTGATAAAATATTATTACAATAATTTTCAGCAAAGTTAATCGCTCCTTTTGTGATCTCTTTTAAAATAGTGTCATAATCACTATTATCAATATCTAGGTACAGTTTAAGTTTTTCAATGTCTATTATCATATTTTTGTATAATTATCTTATTGCTTACCCCTGCGGGATTCGTAGGGGCAAACCATAAAGCAATTATGCTTTGTATTTTTTCGCTACTTTCTTTTTGATCAGCATTTCAGCAGTATCTTTATCAAATCCAGCAATATCGCCTACTACATAAGCTTTATATTGACCAGTAATAAATTCTACTACTACCGCATTTTTTGCAACTTTCTTTGTTGCTTTTTCTTCTGTTTTTTTATCTTCTGACATATTTTTACAATTAAATTTAATATATTAATTGATTGACTCTTTGCTTCATGCGGGCAAGCACGAAACTATTGACTCACCCGCATTATAGCAACAAGCCAACCAAGGCTTGGTTTATTATTATACAACCGCAGTAAGTTTCTTGAAAGCGTCTGCATTAGTTACAACGCCGTCAATAGCTTCTGCTACAACGATTTCAATTTGAAGTTTGCTAATAACCTTATCTGTTTCAATAAACAACCCTTCACCGTCTTTAATCCAGTAATATTCAGGGCAGAAAATCCATACTTCTGTTTCGTCTGTTCCAGCACCTAGATTAGACGGGATATTTGACATTTCAAGAAGTGGTAAACCTTTAAGCATTTTTTGGTCAACTTCTGGGTATAGTCTTTTTCCATCAGTAGAACGTAGGTTAGAAATTAATTTCATTCCTGCTGTAGATGTAGCAAATACCGCATCCATTCTATATTGTTCAGGTAGTTCAAAATATAGGTCTTCAATATCTGAACTTGCTAGATTTGCACCAGCTTGAGCAATAGAACCAACTGTCGCAGTTCTAAACCCTGTAGGTTTTCCTGTACCATCACCACCCACAAAAGAAGTTTCTTCTGTTAATGCGATAGAACGCCCACAAAGTCTTGAAATATAACTAACTAGGTTATAAGCTGTAGTGTTTAGTAACTTTCTAGGTACTAAAACTCTTGATGCTAGGTAATAATCAACTAAATCTGATTTAGTAACTGTTGGATTGCTTTCAGTGATTAATTCATTTTCATCTACCCAGTAAGATGTTACACCTGTACCGTCTTTAGGGATTTGAACATTTCCACTAGCTTTAAATACAAAAGCATATTTTCTCATTTTTGAAATAGCATCTCTTTTTTCAAGAATTTCGTTAGCTAATTCAGTTGGCACAGTGTAACCCATTGAAGAATCACCTGAATCAATGGCTTTGATTTCACCAGCTACTAAATCTTTAACAAATTTACCAGCTTTTTCAATCATTGATTTTTTGTTATCAGTTTTTTCAACATT
>CBFHJN010000381.1:0-2094 GCA_965655805.1 Flavobacteriaceae bacterium | reverse complement strand
GCTGAATATTATACACTATTGCTTCCGTTAGAGCATGGAAATTCATTCTTGGCGACTTTGGTCTTTTTGGGCGGATTTTCAGCTGTAATCTCTATGGTGATTGTTTCTACATTAGCATTATCAACCATGGTGAGTAACAACCTCATTATTCCCTATGGGTTTTTAGAAAAATTTATAAAAAATCAACCTGAGCGCAATTCTAAGTATATTAAGAACATTCGTCGCATATCCATTTTCACCATTATTATTGTCGCTTATTTCTTTTATGTATCTTTTTCTAAAGAATTATCATTGTATTCTATTGGGTTAATTTCATTTGTAATTATTTCACAATTAGCACCTTCTTTTTTTATTGGTCTATTCTGGAACAGAGGGTC
Source organism: Flavobacteriaceae bacterium (assembly GCA_965655805.1). Classification (GTDB taxonomy): domain Bacteria; phylum Bacteroidota; class Bacteroidia; order Flavobacteriales; family Flavobacteriaceae; genus Algorimicrobium. Next base: position 1,717 of record CBFHJN010000381.1, on the reverse strand, counting down.
TTCAAAAGCAGCTATCATTGGCATTATTTCTGGCTTTGCAATTGCGTTTTATACACTTATGCTTCCTTTTTTGGTCCAGGCATATACAGGTAGTGACGACTTTGTACAATATGGATTGCTTAGTATTTCAGCTTTCAAGCCCTATGCCTTATTTGGTATCGATTTTTTAAGTCCGCCAGCACATGCCTTTTTTTGGAGTATGACGGTGAATATTTTATGCTATCTAACATTTTCCTTAAGCTCAAAAGGTCATTACAGGGAACGCAATTATGCTGAAATGTTTGTAGATAGTAAAAACTTTACAACATTACAGGATAGTGCTTTGGTTTGGAAAGGTGAAGCCTATGTTGCAGATATTAAAAATGTTTTGGTCAGGTTTTTAGGTGAAAAGCGAGCCAATCGTGCGCTTCACATCTTTTTTACAAAATATAAGTTACCTACCGATATTCAAATGGCAGATGCTCGTTTGATTAATTTTTCTGAAAAATTACTCACAGGAAGTATTGGCAGTGCATCAGCCAAGATATTAATTGCAGGTGTGGTAAAAGAAGAACAAATTAGTTTGGTTGAAGTATTGAAGATTTTAGAAGAGTCAAAAGAAAACATAGTTAATAATAAAGTACTTCTGGAAAAATCAAATGAACTCTCGTTACTCTCCTCAAAATTAAAGGATGCTAATGCTGAATTAATATTGAAAGACAAACAAAAAGATGAGTTCTTAGATACGGTAGCCCATGAATTAAAAACACCTATCACTGGAATTCGAGCTGCTACTGAACTTCTTATGGATGAGGATGATGACATGCCTAAAGATATAAAGGATCGGTTCTTAAAAAACATTCTACAAGATTCTGATCGTTTAGCACGACTCATAAATAATATTTTAGATTTTGAGAAATTAGAAACCGGACGACTTCATTTGGATTTGCAACGGCATGATATTCAAAACACAATTAGGAAAGCCGTGTCAAGTATATCTCAAATAGCAGCTAAAAAAGACATAGTGCTTATTAATAAAAATCTGCATAGCTTTAAATTGACTTATGATGAAGACCGTATACTCCAAGTGCTCACTAATTTATTATCCAATGCAATTAAATTTTGTGCCCCTAAAACCGGTCAAATTATTTTAGATTATAAACTTGGAAATCAACGTGTGGAAATCTCTGTAAGTGATAATGGTAAAGGGATTCCTGAAGAAGATCATGATTTTATTTTTGATAAATTTTATCAATCAAAACTGCAAAATACCATTAAGCCACAAGGTAGCGGATTAGGACTTGCAATAACCAAACAAATCGTAGAAAAACACAATGGTAAAATTTGGATAAAAAAAGATGTAAAAAAAGGGGCAACGCTTGTTTTTACCATACCTTTTAACTAAATTGTAATCAAATTCTATGAAGAGAAAGATATTAATTGTTGATGATGAGCCAAACATTGTAATGTCGCTAGAATATACGTTCAAAAAACAAGGTTTTGAAGTGTTTATAGCAAGAGATGGAAGTGAGGCTTTAGAAATCCTAAAACATGAGGTGCCAGATGTTATTTTATTGGATATTATGATGCCCAATGTGGATGGTTATCAAACGTTGACACAAATAAGAAATACAAACAGTTTAGAGCATACAAAAGTGGTGTTTTTAACTGCAAAAAATAAAGCTTCTGATATTGAAAAGGGTTTAAAACTTGGAGCTGATAAATATTTAATCAAACC
>CBFHJN010000380.1:0-2096 GCA_965655805.1 Flavobacteriaceae bacterium | reverse complement strand
TATTTTATAAAACTCTTTTAATGTATTTTTCATTTGTATTTCAATTCCGTTAAAAACCTGTACTTACATTTACCGTTGTGTGTAATAGCTATGCCTTTGCTATCTTACAGCTCCAACGCCAAAATTTTTGAAGGTTATCAAACCAAATATCAATTTCATCTGTTGCCCATCCTTCGCTACCTAATAGTTTCTGTATGTCAGCTTCTTTAGGCTCTAATCCTTCACCACTTCCGATACTTGTACCTTCTGCCCACATTTGGTGTGCTTGGTCAAAAATTTCTGTATGTTCTCTATCTACTGTCATTTTTCTGTTATTAAACCGCTACTACACACAACAATGTGTATAAGTAATGGCACGTTAAAGTTTGTGGCATAATTCAAAGGGTCGGTGTATGTGCCACTACTCATACACTCGTCCGTTATATGCAATGCTACGTTATCACTTCGTATTAAGCTTTATTGTAACATTCTTTTTGTTTTATTTTCCAACGCACAAAATCATTTTAATAGTTGATTCAATAATATTTTAAATTTATTAGGTATTTTTGAATCTAATTCTTCATAAACTTCGGGTAATTTAGTTTTTAAAATATTTGGTGCAATAAAATAATGAAGAAAATTTTCGGCAAATACTTCATTGCTTTTATCTATGTGATATGATGATGATGCATGTGTTATTGTTTTAGCCAAACCATTATAATCTTTACTATAATTATGGTCGAAAAAATGACCAATTTCGTGAATTAATGTATTAACATCAACTTCTGAAGGTATTGTTATAGTATCAATCAAATCAAATGATGCATAATTACCACTACCACTATACTCCTTTATCTTAACATTAAAACCTAATTTATTACCAAGTTTTTTTATATCATCGCTACTAATAGTTTTATCAACATAGTTTGGCTGTGATATTTTTCTTTTATTGAAAATGTTTTTTGCATATTTTATATAATTATCAAAATCAAGGAAATAATTTTTAGTTTTTATATCGTTCAAATTTGGATTGTTTACATATTTTTCATCATTATATATGTCATTAAAATCTACATTGTATTTTGTTTTAAGAATATCTATATATTTACCATATTTATTTGGATTCATTGAAATAATGTCAATTAATTGTTGGATTTCCTCATCCTTTTCCACACTCTTTTGCTCATTCAAATATTCACGTATAGTAGTCGCTATAAATTTTCTCAATTCCATTTGTTTTTATTTATATATAAATATTCCAAATTTAATTTTTTACTAAACAAGCCGTACTGGTGCTAACAGCGTATATAAGAAATGGCACATCAGCATTTGTGCTAAATTTCAACATTCTAAAAGTGCCACTTCTCATATACACAAACCGTTGTACACAATGCTACGATAGTGCGTTCTCAAAACCATCAGGCAATTTGATTATCTTACCAGTACAGTAAACATCATTGTCATCTTCCATAACTTTAAAATCCAACGCTTCAATTCCTTCTTTTACGGAGTAACTAAACGCACCGCTTTTTTCAGTATCATATCCCTCAATCTTTAGTCCTGCATCCTCAATTTCGCCACACCACCAAATCATAAGTCCTAATTGTTCAGCTTCTTTTTCAAGTTGTTTATCGCTTATGTCTTTTAAAGTGTCGCCATCCCATCCATATCCGTGTTCGCAATAATCAGTTAAGTAGCATTTAGCACCATAGCAGTACATTAAATCGTCAGAGCCACCCACAATGATGACAATGTTATTTTCTTTAGCCAGTTCTTCGGCTTCTTTCGGCACGTGTCGAGAGTATTCTATTCCGTCACAAATTGCCTTAATTTCTTCTAATTTATTCATCGTTATTTATTTAAGTTATTCATTAATTTACCGCACAGTGTACAACAACGGCTATATGTCCATATTCCTATCGTCATACGGCACATAGCCAACCCGTTATGCACAAGGTGGCTTAGGTTTTTCCATCCAATAAACAACCTTGTTATGTTGACTTACTTCTCTCTCTAATCCAAGCCACCATTTATTCTGTGTAATTTCGTATTGGCACTCAGTTACCGCTCCATTTTCAAGGCAACAAATAAAGTACCCACCATCTTCGGGCAATCGG
>CBFHJN010000379.1:0-2100 GCA_965655805.1 Flavobacteriaceae bacterium | reverse complement strand
GATTTTAATAAGGCGCAAAGTGATCGTTTGGATACCCATCACGCTTTTGGTTTTGGAGGTTGGACGGCGGATGGCGGGATGTTGGTTTATGATGCCTACGATATTTGGTTATTTAACCTAGCTACTGGTACACATAAAAAGCTTACAAGTGGTACTTTGGATACGGTTCGGTATCGTTTGATTGGCGGTGAGCCTCCTTTTATTAGAAACGGATTTTTTGGATTTATAGCGAGCACCTATGATATAGATGCGTCCTTGTTAATACGAAGTATTGATACTAGGACATTAGGAGAGGGGTTTGGTATTTACGATACAGACAGTGGCTATCAAGCAGTTATGCAACAAGCCCGTAAATTGATAGCTGTTAAACCGATTTCAAAAAACCAATATCATTATGTAGAAAGTCGGTTTGATGTTTCGCCTCGTATTATGTCCATCACGCTTGGCGATACTCCTAAAACACTAGCACAGGGCAATTTGCAGCAAACGGATTTTGAATGGGGCAGTTCCAAACTTATAACCTATTCTAGTTTTAAAGGCGATTCTTTGAAAGGGGCGTTATTTTATCCAGCCCATTACAATCCTGAAAACTCCTATCCATTGGTTGTTTCCATTTACGAGAATACATCAGATGCTTTGCACACCTATGCGATACCAACTATGCATAACTATGCTGGTTTTAATGTTTCTAATTTCACGACGTCTGGTTATTTTGTATTATACCCGGATATATCTTATGAAGTTAATGCGCCTGGTACATCGGCTTTATTTTGTGTGAATGCGGCCATTGATGCCGCCCAACAAGTAGCTAATATTGATGAAGGGAATATGGGTATTATAGGCCACTCCTTTGGAGGTTTTGAAGTTGGTTATATTATAAGCCAAACAGACAGATTTAAAGCAGCTGTTATAGGGGCGGGCGTTACAGATTTGTTAAGTTTTTACTTGGGTTTAGACTCTTCGAATATTTCAAATATGGAGCGTTTTGAAAGCGCTCAGTTTAGGAACCGACACCCATTTACATCCCAAGCATTTATAAAAGAATCACCTATTATGAATGTTCAGACGATAGACAGCCCTGTTTTATTGTGGACAGGCGGTGACGATACCTTGGTGCCTCCTACATACAGTATAAAAATGTATGCCGCCTTATGGCGTTTAGGGAAGATAAGCACCTTATTGATGTATCCTGATGAGCCACATGTACTCATGAAACCAAAAAACCAAACAGATCTTAGCAGAAAAGTCATGACTTGGTTTGATTACCATCTTAAAAATAGGCCCAAAGCCCCATGGATTAATAATTGAACTTAAAAAAAGTGTCCTTTTTTAAGGACACTTTCATTTAAATTCCAGTATATATTATTATTCTAAAGCCCATGCGTCAATTATGAGCGGTTTGAAAAACCTTATAACCTCCTTTAGCTATGAAACAATATACACAAAAAGCATTTGAATGTCACAAATGATTTGTGTCGAACACCTCCAGTTTGTGACAACAGCCTTATTTAGAATCTTCTAGAAAGGACTTTGGTGCAAATCAAAGGCCTTTCACTAATTTTCCCGAAGGCTTGGTATTCTACGCCATTATGAATGGCGGTACAAATAGGCCCCGGGCTGTTATCGCATTGTACTTCAATAGCACAAGGTTGCCCTGGTAAATTAATCCAACCCGTATCAGGTGCTAGTAGCGGGTTTTCTTGGGCACCTTTAAAAGCAAAGGCACCAACAATAGCTAGCATGAATACACCAGCCGGCAAAATTGATTTCATTTTTTTTGTTTTCATGATTTTTCAATTTAAAATGTTTATATCTACTCTTTTACAGGTTTTCGATTTCCCCTGATACGGCCGTATATTTTAATTCCATTAAGAATTTAGCTTAAAGAATTGCGGTTTTAATCGGAATGTTACGAGATAGTTTTCACTAAGACCAATTAACCTATTTTGGTATATGGTAAAGGTTTTTATGGGTTCACCTTTAAAATGGTACAGATAGAAACTAAAGTCATAGGATTTCGTTTTTAGGTTATAGACATCGATAATTGAGGCATCCTTGAGCATCTCTTTTGGCTCAAACCTGCCCAGACGATTCGATTTA
>CBFHJN010000378.1:0-2105 GCA_965655805.1 Flavobacteriaceae bacterium | reverse complement strand
AAATTTGATGGTATTGCAGAAATTGATGAGCTTAAAACTATTAAGGGTGAAGATTCTGATGGAAACGAAGCTAACATGGTTATTTCTCGTACATCTGAATTGAAATTAATTGATAAGAAAACAGGAATTACCCTAAGTACAAATAACATTCCTTATGGTTCTACCATTTTTGTTAAGAATGGTGATGTGCTTAAGAAAGGTGATGTAGTTTGTTCATGGGATCCTTATAACGGTGTTATTATTTCAGAATTTGCTGGTAAAGTAAGCTATGAAAACATCGAACAAGGTGTTACTTACCAAGTAGAAATTGATGAGCAAACTGGATTCCAAGAAAAAGTAATTTCTGAATCTAGAAATAAAAAGCTTATACCAACGCTTCATATTGAAGATGCTAAAGGAAACGTTATGCGTTCATACAACTTACCAGTTGGCGCTCACTTAATGATTGACGATGGCGATAAGATTAAAGTTGGTAAAATTTTAGTTAAAATACCTCGTAAATCTGCTAAATCTGGAGATATTACAGGTGGTTTACCTCGTGTAACGGAATTGTTCGAAGCGCGTAATCCATCAAACCCAGCAGTAGTTAGTGCTATTGATGGTGTGGTATCTTTCGGTAAAATTAAGCGTGGTAATCGTGAAATTATTGTAGAATCTAAATTAGGTGAAATCAAGAAATACTTGGTTAAATTATCAAATCAGATTCTTGTTCAGGAAAATGACTTTGTTAAAGCAGGTATGCCATTATCAGATGGTTCTGTAACACCAAACGATATTTTAAATATTAAAGGTCCTTCAGCGGTTCAGCAATATTTAGTGAATGAGGTACAAGAAGTTTACCGTTTACAAGGTGTAAAAATTAACGATAAGCACTTTGAAGTAGTTGTTAGACAAATGATGCGTAAAGTTAGAATCATGGATTCTGGTGATACGACATTCCTAGAGAATCAATTAGTTCATAAAGCGGATTTCATTGAAGAAAATGATGATATTTTCGGAATGAAGGTTGTTGAAGATGCTGGTGATTCTGTAAATATTAAAGCAGGTCAGATTATTTCGCCGCGTGATTTAAGAGATGAAAACTCATTATTACGTCGTGAAGATAAGAAGCTTGTTGAAGCACGTGATGCACAACCAGCTACAGCTACACCAATACTGCAAGGTATTACAAGAGCATCGCTTCAAACCAAGTCATTTATTTCAGCCGCATCGTTCCAGGAAACAACTAAAGTACTGAATGAAGCAGCCGTAAATGGTAAGGTAGATACACTTGAAGGTCTTAAAGAAAATGTTATTGTAGGTCATAGAATTCCAGCTGGTACTGGTATGAGAACCTATGACAACATCATCGTAGGATCCAAGGAAGAGTTTGATGAAATGATGCAAGCTAAACAAGAAGTTAATTATAACTAATTAATAAACTGAAAATAGCGTGAAGAAATTCACGCTATTTTTTTATACAATATTATTATGAGTGATAATCCAAAACAAAACAAACAAGGACAAATCAATATAGAAATTGATGAAAAAGTAGCAGAAGGCACCTATTCCAATTTAGCAATCATTAATCATTCGGTATCAGAATTTGTTGTCGATTTTGTTAGTGTTATGCCTGGTACACCAAAGAGTAAGGTGAAATCTCGTATTATTTTAACACCACAACATGCCAAACGTTTATTAAAAGCTTTAGGCGAAAACGTTACACGTTTTGAAAGTGCCCATGGTGAAATTAAGGATTACGAGCAACCTCCAATTCCATTAAACTTTGGACCGACAGGACAAGCTTAACTTTATGTAATTGGATGCTGCTCGACATATTTTTTTACGAGCAACCTCCAATTCCTTTGAATTTTGGACCAACTGGACAGGCTTAAACAAACAAATCCCTTTGTAAAAAGGGATTTGTTTGTTATAAGGTATTATGGTTTTAACACGCTTCTTTTTTATTCAAGCAAAATTGTAAGGCACCTGACGGACACTTCTTTATTTGATTTATAATATTTTCGTTAGTATCGGCTTCTAAATCTATCCATGGAATTACGGACTGCCTAAACACATTAGAAAGTTCTAACGCACAGCGTTCAGCATTTGTACATACGGTTGGA
>CBFHJN010000377.1:0-2109 GCA_965655805.1 Flavobacteriaceae bacterium | reverse complement strand
CTTTATTAATCAAGCATAAAAATGCTATTCAAAGTGCTATCAACACAGAAAAAGTTCATGAAGAATTAGTATCCTAATAAGATATAATTAAAAATTGCTTGAAAAAGCGCAGCCAAAAACGGTTGCGCTTTTTCTGTATAAATGTTTATAACTTCATTTTAAAAAAGCATTAATTCTATGTAATTTTATGGTCTTGTTTTTTCTAACAAACGCATAAAATATTTCGATATATTGAACTTGATTTAGTTCAGCAGATCGACAAACAACGCTACAACAGATGTACTTAATTTTCGATACAGAAACGACTGGACTACCAAAACGATGGGATGCACCAATCACCGATACAGATAATTGGCCTAGATGTATTCAAATTGCCTGGCAGTTGCATGATGATATGGGAAATTGTATCGATCATCAAGATTATTTGGTACAGCCAGATGGATTTAATATTCCGTATGATGCCGAAAAAATTCATGGTATTTCTACAGAATTAGCTCAAGAGCAAGGTTTGCCTTTACAAGACGTTTTAGAAAAGTTTAATGAAGCTTTAAACAAAACCAAATTTGTAGTTGGCCAGAATGTCAAGTTCGATCTTAATATCATGGGAGCCGAATTTGTTCGAGGTAATTTAGCCAATCAACTTCAAGAATTACCTGTTTTAGATACGTGTACCGAACATACGGCTAGTCTGTGTCAACTTCCTGGTGGTCGTTACGGGAAATTCAAATTACCAACACTTACCGAATTACACCAATTTTTATTTAATAAACCATTTTCAGAAGCACATAATGCCACTGCCGATGTGGAAGCAACTACGCGTTGTTTTTTGGAGTTAGTAAGGCGTGAAGAATACACCAAAGAACAATTAGATGTTCAGCCAGATTATTTTGAAAAATTCTCAAAAGCCAATCCGCAAGAAATTAAATTGATTGGTTTAAAACACATCAATTTAAAACAAGCGAGTGCTAAAATTCGTGAGCGGATTTTAAAAGCCCAAGATGATGGGTTATCTGCTCAAGAAATAAAAGAAAATATTTCGGAATTAAAGGCGGTTGATTTTGTGCATTTACATAATCATTCGCAGTTTTCTATTTTACAATCTACTATAAGTATTCCAAAATTAGTGGCAGCTGCAGCCGAGCATAATATGCCAGCTGTGGCTTTAACTGATCATGCAAACATGATGGGTGCTTTTCATTTTGTAAATGCGGTTGGTAGCCACAATAGACAAGTAAAGCAGAAAAATAAGGAGGCTAAAGAGCGTGGTGAAGAGCCAACTCTCCAAACTATAAAACCGATTTTAGGTTGCGAATTTTTTGTCTGTGAAAATCATGCAGATAAATCCAGAAAAGACAACGGTTATCAAATCGTCTTATTGGCGAAAAATAAAAATGGCTATCATAATTTAGCGAAATTATCATCGCATGCTTTTGTAGATGGATTTTACTATTTGCCTCGAATTGATAAAAAACTCATCCAGCAATACAAAGAAGATTTAATAGTACTCACTGGAAATTTATATGGTGAAGTGCCAAGTAAGGTTTTAAATATTGGTGAAAATCAAGCTGAAGAGGCGCTGTTATGGTGGAAACAGGAATTTGGTGATGATTTATATATTGAAATTATGCGCCACAATCAGGAAGATGAAAATCGGGTAAATCCAGTTCTGATTGAATTTTCTAAAAAACACGATGTCAAACTCGTCGCTTCCAATAATACCTATTACGCGAAAAAAGAAGATGCTAATGCACACGATATTTTACTGTGTGTTAAAGATGGCGAAAAGCAAGCAACACCAATAGGTCGTGGTCGTGGCTACAGGTATGGCTTGCCAAATCAGGAATATTATTTTAAATCTTCAGAAGTTATGAAGGAACTCTTTAAAGATGTTCCAGAAGCCATTAGCAACATTCAAGATGTGGTAGATAAAGTGGAGGCTTATGAGCTAGCTCGTGATGTATTATTGCCTGCTTTTGATATTCCAGACGAATTTAAGGATGCTGCCGATTTAGAAGATAATGGCAAGCGTGGTGAAAATGCGTTTTTACGACATTTAACCTATGAAGGCGCCAAAAAACGGTATGGAGACGAACTTTCCGAGGAAGTAAC
>CBFHJN010000376.1:0-2126 GCA_965655805.1 Flavobacteriaceae bacterium | reverse complement strand
CTGGATTTATTTGTTTCGTTTATTCGCTTTTCAACTAGTTCATTGAAAGTTGTTTCGGTTTGTAATGGATACTGAAATACCGAAACTGAGTTTTCAAAAGGGTTGTCATTTCTATGAAGAGGTGTATAACTTACACGACCATGATCTTCAAAAGCGCGCCATTTTTCAGGTTTTACAATCGTAAAATTTTGGGACTTAATAAAGGCGTCAATTTCCAGATTTACCTTTTGAGATTTTGAAGTGCCACAACTTGTAAGAATTAAGATAGTTAAGAGTAAGGTAAATCGCTTCATTTGTTTCTATTTTAAAAATTACATTTTTCACGTAAAACTACTACGTTTTGATTTATAAAAAAAGCCGATATGTAAATCGGCTATTGAATTTAGTCAACTTTAAAATCCTTCATTTCCTGAAGCGGTTCTAAAACATTGTAGTCCTTCCAAATAGATGCATCGTAACGTTTTATGGTTTCGTAATCTAGCGTTTTGCTTTCTTTAAAACTATTAAATTGTGCTGCATCAATCGTGTTTACGTTGAGTGTTAAAATTTCCGTACGTTCTTTAAAAGTGCCTTCAATTTTGAAATTGAATTCTACTTTATTGCTGGTGTCATCATTTTCAATGAATTTTATAGGTCTGTTAATATAGAAATAACGATCTATTTCAGTTCTTATATAATAAGGATAATAATAGCCATCCTTATCTTTTTTGTAAGCCACAGATCCTGCTTTGTTTTTCTCAATATATTTAATACCAAGAATTAAACGCAAATTCAATTTTTCACCTTCACGACCTGGTAAAAATTCATAATCGGCTCGTAAAACGGCAAAGGTTTGATTGGAAACATACATGGTTCCTTTGTAATTGGCAGAACTACGCTTGGCTTTAAAAGCAATTTCATAAACAATTTCGTTATCTAAAAAAGTGAAACCTCTTAAAATATAATCATATTTTCGCGAGTCTGTAATGAAATCTAATTCGGGTTCTTCCGTAATTGGATTTACTTCTTTTACCATATTAAAAGCCGCTTCTCTTACAAAACGAACGGCATTAATTGAGTCGGAAACCTTATCATTTCTATTGTTTAATGAAACCGAATCGGATACTTTAAACCAGCCTGATTTTACGGTATAAACCTTGTTTTTATCTAGGTGTTTTAAAACAATATCGTTGCCTTTATCTGCCAATTTTTCTACGGATTGGTCGTTGTTTTCATCTAATAGTCTGACGGCTTTTTCAATTTCTAATTTTGCATTTTCGGTATCCTTAATATAGAGTGTAGAAACCATATCCGTATACTGCTTGGAATTATTATTTAAAAGCGACTGTTCCAATTCATCAAAATCTTTATTAAATGCCTCCAGCTGATTTTTTTTGAAGTTGGTAGATTTTTCAATCTCAAAATCGGCTACTTTTCCAACAACATATTGGGTACGTCTTCCAAAAATTTTTAGAGTTGTACTTTCTAATTTATAATTTTTAGAAGCGTTGGCATTTACATAATATAAAATAGAATCAATGCCTAGTTTTCTATCGGTTACATAAACTTCAGAAAGTTCGTTAACCTGATCTTCTAACGTGTATTCCTTGGATTGAAATTCCTGTACTTGAAAACCTACTTTTTCATAACCCATGCATGAGATATAGACAGAATCTGTAGGTTGAAAATTGGAAACCAGGATATTGAAATTGCCTTCATCGTTAGAAATCACGCCATAATCATCACCAATTTGAATGGTAGCAAATGGAATAGGAGTATTATCAGAATCTAATATTTTTCCAGAAACAGATTGGCTATAGCCACTGAAGGAAATTAGAAACGCAACTAAAAGTTGAGAAAATATTTTTTTTGAGAACATGGTCGTGTTTTAAGTTAAGACGAATTTAGAAACTATTTGTTACATTCTGGTAAAATATTGAACTGAAATTTATTAAGTAAATAAAACGATGAGTTGTTAATGTATAAACGCCCATTCTTAAGCGAACATATTAGGAATGTAGCAAAAAAAAACCGATTTTTTAGAAGGTTTATTTCTAAAAAATCGGAATTTAATTTACTTGAATATAACTAAAACTAATCTTCAGCAGTTTCTTCCATAGTGTGATACACATTTTGTACGTCATCAT
>CBFHJN010000375.1:0-2128 GCA_965655805.1 Flavobacteriaceae bacterium | reverse complement strand
CCTACGTTGGTCACCAAAGCATGCGTAGGTGCCCCTATTTCTGATAACAAGGCAATCTCACCCATATGGTTGTCTCCCATTTCAAGTATGCAAAACTCAGTGTCTTGTGGCATGCTCAAAAGGGTTAACGGAAGTCCAATATGATTATTAAAGTTACCAGGGGTGGAATGACACTTGAACTTTTTGGAAATTACACAATGTATAAGCTCTTTGGCTGTAGTTTTTCCGTTAGAACCTGTGATGGCTAAAACCGGAATATCAAATTGTTTTCGATAATCGTGTGCTAATGCCTGAAGTGCTTTTAATGCGTCATTGACCACAATGACACGCTCGTTATCTTCAAATTTTTGCTCGTCAACAACTGCATACTTAGCTCCAGACTCAATCGCTTTGAGTGCAAATTCGTTTCCGTTAAAATTCTCCCCTTTTAATGCAAAAAAAAGTGACCCGTCAGTTATGTTTCTCGTGTCGGTAGAAACCTTGTAGTTACAAGATTTATAAGTATCAAGCAAGTTTTTCATAGCGTAAAAATAAAAAAGCCGTTTCGAGTTTTCGAAACGGCTTTAAGTACTTTATAAAAAACAATTGTTACTAATTGCCAAGACCAGTAGGGCTTCCTACTCTGTCCATAGCACATCGGAATCCTAAATATGCAGTTCTTTGTGTTTCTTCTAAAAACCTTCTTGTTCCTGGGTTCATGTAATATGCTCTATCTCTCCAACTACCACCTTTGTATACTCTAGTGTCGTCGTTTACAAGAGACTTTTTACCGTATTCATACATGAAGGTAGTTTCTGTTTTTTTGTCATCAGTATTCTCAAAGTCATCTCCCCAATGCAAACGGTCAATGTGGGATTCATAGTCACCATCTAAGAAGTTAATATTGTCGGCACGTTGATAATTTCTTCTATCTAAGTTTTCCTCTTCCGTTACATCAACTTTTTGAAGTCTACCCAAGCTATCTTTTTCCGCTATGTATCCTTCTTCATCAACCAACAATTTTTGGTAAACGTTACCTCTAAATGGACGGAAGTCACTATTATCTTCAGTGTTCAGTGGTCTGTACACATCCATTACCCACTCACTTACATTACCTGCCATGTTGTATAAACCATAGTCGTTTGGCCAATAAGCATAAACTGGGTTTGTAATGTCGGCATTGTCATTTAATTTTCCCGCAATACCCATGTTATCACCGCGTCCTCTTTTGAAGTTCGCCATCATGCTACCTATATATTCTTCTTCTGGATTTCTCACCGCGTGCCCATTCCAAGGCCAAAGTCTTCTTTCAATTATGCGCTCACCTAGAGAGTTTCCAATCAGGCCATAAGCAGCGTACTCCCATTCAGCTTCAGTCGGCAGTCGGTATTTCGGTAGCATGATGCCATCTTCCATACGTACCCTTCTGTAACCAGTTCCGTTTGGATTCATATCTACAACTCCTTCTGCTGCTTTTCCACTTTCATACTGGCCCGCATAGTATGCGTCGGTATTGAAGTTGTCTTCTGCTGCTTGATTCACATAGTGCTCAAGAATTCCTTCACGAATTAAAATAAACTCATTAACTCTATCCGTTCTCCAAAGACAATAATCATTTGCTTGTTTCCATGTGATACCTACTACTGGATAATCTCTATATGCAGGATGTCTCAAGTAATAATCCACATAAGGTTCGTTGTACGCGAGTTTATCTCGCCAAACCAAAGTATCTGGAAGTGCCTTTACAATTACTTCAGGATAGTCTGCTCCAAACACTCTACCCAACCAATACAGGTATTCCAACCAAAAGTGATTCGTTACTTCGGTTTCATCCATGTAGAAGGAAGATACAGTAACTCTTCTTGGGTAATTGTTCCAGTCGAACATAACGTCTTGTTCTACTCGACCTTGAGTAAAAGTACCGCCTTCAATGAGCACCAAGTTTGGTCCAGTCTCTTGTTCTTCAAAAGGCATTTTTTGAAAACCTCCATTTTTGGAATCATTATAATTCCAACCTGTGGCAGACGATTGCTCATAACCGCAGGAAGCAAATGTTCCTATTACCGCGATTAGTAAGCTAAGTTTCAATAATTTCATATCCAAATTTTTTAGATAACGACTTTTCAAATATAATAGTATAAATTGAATT
>CBFHJN010000374.1:0-2133 GCA_965655805.1 Flavobacteriaceae bacterium | reverse complement strand
AAAAAAAAACAAAAAAAAAAAAAAAAAAAAAGCCACTTTATAGAAAGTGACTTTTAATGCTATTAATTGAGGGGCTTTTTTATTTAGGCAACAAAACCGTATCAATAACATGAATTACACCATTAGATGTTTTCAAGTCCGTAGCTGTAATTTGTGACCAATTATTATTTTCATCTACTAAATAAACTGCACCATCTTTCATTTGTGCTATTAATTTATTTCCACTAACAGTTTCAATCGTCGCCTTTCCTTTTGATTTTTTAATAAGGGCAATAACATCAGCTGCCATTACAGAACCTGCTACTACGTGATACTTTAAAATTGTTTGTAAAGTTTCTTTACTTTCTGGTTTTAATAAGCCTTCAACTGTTCCTGCCGGAAGTTTGTCAAATGCTGCGTTGGTTGGAGCAAAAACGGTGAATGGACCATCACTGGATAAAACACCAACTAAATCGGCCGCTTTTACAGCTGCCACTAAAGTTTTAAAATCTTCTGAACTTGCAGCGGTTTCCACAATATTCTTATCTTGAGCATTTACATTCCACACTAATAAAACCATGAAACTAACTAATAACGATTTAACTAAATTTTTCTTTTTCATAACATTTTTGTTTTAATTATTTTGTTTAACAAATATAACGAATAGTTAAACAATATTTTCATTTTACCAAAACTTTAACGTAATATACTTACCAAATCAAGAATGCTATTCACGATATTTTAGTATTTTTAGGTTCATAAAAAAATTAATATTATGGCAACAGTAACCTTACATGGCGACGAAATAAAAACATCAGGATCACTTCCAAGCACTGGAAAAAAAGCACCTGATTTCAAATTAACAGATACCGATTTAGGTACAAAATCATTACAAGATTATTCAGGCAGTAAATTGGTATTGAATATTTTTCCAAGCATTGATACAGGTACGTGCGCTGCTTCCGTTAGGCGATTCAACCAAGAAGCAAGTGAATTGGACAACACGAAAGTATTGTGTATTTCTCGCGATTTACCTTTTGCTTTAAGTCGCTTTTGCGCTGCAGAAGGATTAGATAATGTGGAATCCTTATCGGATTTTAAAGATAGAAGTTTCGGGAAAAACTATGGTGTTGATTTTACTACAGGACCTTTAGAAACCTTATTATCCCGAAGTGTGGTAGTCATAAATGAATCAGGTGAAGTAATTTACACAGAACAAGTTCAAGAAACGGTAGATGAACCAAACTATAAAGCTGCTCTTGAGGCATTGATGGATGCTTAAAAAAGATTCATTTCTAATAAATAGATTAAAAAGCATTGGATATGCTTTTAAAGGCGCTTTTATATTAGTTTCTACGGAAGCTAGTATAAAAGTGCAATTTTTTATTGGTATTATCATGACGTTTGCTGGTTACTATTTTGAAATTTCAAAAACGGAATGGCTTATTCAAATTGGAACTATTGGATTAATAATGGCGTTAGAAGGCGTTAATACAGCCATTGAAGAAATCGCCGACTTTGTTCATCCTGAATTTCACACTAAAATAGGCCTCATTAAAGATATTGCTGCTGGTGCTGTATTTATTTTTGCAATTACTGCTGTAATTTTAGGTTGTATCATATATATTCCAAAGATTTTTTAAATACATTTAGCTTTAGGATTAACGGGAACTATTTGTATTTTTGTAAGCATGTGAAACTATGCCATTTTAAACACGTAGTTCCCATAAAAAATTAAAAAATCTCTATCTGTTTTACAGAAAGTATATATGGCCAAGAAAAAATCAAAATCATCAAAAGCTGATAAACCCAAGTTAAAGGCGCCTAGTTTTAAACTATCTAACCAGCAGAAGCTTGTGTTCGGTAGTTTTTTAAGCATCATAGGTTTACTACTTTTTATTGCTTTTGTATCCTATTTTTTTACTGGACAGAATGATCAGAGCACACTTTCCGAATTTGGTAATAAAGCAGTAGAATCTCAAAATTGGCTTAATAAAACAGGTGCTTGGGTTAGTGAGTTTTTTATTTACCGTGGATTTGGTATTGCGTCTTTCATTTTTGCTGGTCTCATTTTTCTTTCAGGCATATTTATTCTTACTAATGGAAACCGTAGTAAACTCCGTAAACATTGGTTTTGGGGAACCTTGGTAGCTA
>CBFHJN010000373.1:0-2146 GCA_965655805.1 Flavobacteriaceae bacterium | reverse complement strand
GATAAAACAGAAAATCAAGCTCCTGAAAATTTGAGTCCAAAGTTTTTTGAAGATAATAAAGAAATTGAACGGATTGTTATTTTCTTTAAAGACGGAACATTTCAAAATTTCAATAAATAGAAAAAATCATTTACGGTTTCAGAATAAATCATTCTCAAGACAGCCAGCATTCAAGTAATGTTTCTTAATTTTGCTTTATATGTCTTTTAAATAGTCTTTATGAAACCCTTTATACTTCTTTTTTGTCTTGTATTAACCAGCTGTTATCAAGTTGAGCGTCAATGTTCGGATTTTCAGACTGGCACATTTTCTAGTAGTATTACTATTAACGATTCTATATATCACTCGGTTTTTACAAGAACTAAAGATTTACAGATAGAAACCTACAAAGGCCATGTAGACTCCACTACAGTCCGATGGATTAACGATTGTGAGGTTGTTTTTAGAACCATAAACCCTAAAAACATGCAAGAACGAAAGGACATTCACCTTAAAATTCTTACTACAACAGATTCCACTTATAATTTTGAATACTCGTATGTTGGTGAAAAAACAAAACAAAAAGGAACCGCAAAACGCATAAAATAGTATGTTAGATTTTCTGCTTACAACCGATGCCATCATGGCGCTGTTAACCTTAACTTTTTTGGAAATAATATTAGGTATTGATAATATTGTTTTTATATCCATTGCTGCCAATAAATTACCAGAGGATAAACGCGCAAAAGCAACTAATATCGGTTTAATATTAGCTATGGTTCAACGGATTATCCTGTTGTTCTTTGTAAGTTTTTTAGTTGGATTATCTGAACCTTTTTACACCGTTAATGCCAGTTGGATTCATATTGGTATTAGTTGGCAAGCGATAATATTATTTGGTGGTGGTTTATTTCTAATTTATAAAAGCACATCTGAAATTCGCGAAAAGGTAGAAGATCCTGGTCATGACGAGAATGAAGTTAAAAGCAAGAAAATTAGGTCGTTAAACCAAGCGATTGTCCAAATAATGATAATCGATTTTATATTTTCAATCGATTCTATTTTAACAGCAGTTGGTATGACTAATGGCTTGCACGAAAATCATAATTACACCTTGGTATTAATGATAATTGCAGTGATGATCTCTATTGGTATCATGATTGGCTTTGCAAATCCCATTCGAAAGTTTATTGACACACACCCAAGTGTGCAATTACTCGGATTAGCCTTCTTAATATTAATTGGGTTTATGCTAATTACAGAAGCTGCGCATTTATCGCACACCGAACTATTTGGAAAAACAGTTGGCGCCATACCTAAAGGATATTTGTACTTTGCCATTGCCTTCTCTTTGTTTGTGGAATTTTTAAACTTCAGAATTACAAAAAAGAAAAAGAACAATTAGCAACCATCAATTAACTGATATTTAGATACTTTTTACATGAAAAAAATAAATCCCAAAGTTTTATACATCGTTTCAACGGCATTCATACTTATATCTATTTTTTTTAAAGAAAACACACCTGTACTTTACTACACGTGCTTAATTTTAGGACTTGCGGCATTTTTATTGGCCGCAACATCTTATTTTCGTGATTAGTTTTCGTTAAAAAAGTGTAGCCTGCCCTTTATCGTCAACACTTCCAGATGTTGAATTATCGTCATTGTTTTCGGAGTCATCTGAAGATGTCTGCGCTGGGGTTTCTGACTTTTTTTCTGAACTCACTTCGGTTTCGTCAATGACTTCCAAATCTTCCGCAGGCACTTCTTCAGGTGCTTCATATGGAAGTGGCTCCAACAAATCTATTTGCTTCACTTTATCTTTGGTTAATTGATTGCCGAGTGCTGAAATTCCTTTAACCGCAATAAATTCTTCCAAATTCACCTTCATATTATCTTTTCGGTCTTTTCCGCGCTCTTTCACAAACTCAACATCAGCCATCGGTTTCCAATCGGTTGACACGATTTCTAATTGCGAATTTTCATGTTCCGAAATAAATAATTCCTCGCGACTTTCATTTTCAACTAAAAAACGTTTCACGTAGTAACGCTCTTTGTCACCATCAAAATATATAGCTGATATGGGTTTTTTAGGAATCCATTTTTCCATAACAATCATATCATCATCAAAATGGGTGGTTACTTCCGGCACAATGGTTTTAATTAA
>CBFHJN010000372.1:0-2151 GCA_965655805.1 Flavobacteriaceae bacterium | reverse complement strand
ATAATTATTATCACTATTTCTTGGCTCTTTGGCTAATGCGAACTTTTGCTGTTCGATAGCTTTTTCTACTTCAGAAATTTCAGAATAGGCAAAACTCAATTTTTCATGTACAAATTGCGAGTTCTCACCCAAAGCCAAAAGCTTTTCAAACCAAACGGAAGCCGCTTTATAGTCCTTTTTCCAATAATAATTTTGCGCTTTCAAACTAATAAGTTCTAAATTGTTTTCATAGGTTTTTAATCCTGTATCCACGTAATAATCTACCGAATCAAACTGGCGTTTTTGCAATTGGCGTTTTGCCAATTTATATATCGCTTTTTGGTGTCCAGTATCTAAATTAAAGCTGGTTTTAAATTCTGATAAAGCTGAAGAATCTCGTAATTGTTCATACACCAAACCCAACTCATAATGGTAATTTGGATGTAATGAATCTGTTGCAATAAGTTGTTTAAAAACAGATGATGCTGTTTCAAAATTTTTCGTTTTAGATAACAATTTAGCATATTCATATTTCAAGAAGGCATTATCTGAATCTGATTGAATACTTTTTTGATAATAGCTTAAAGCTTCGTCATAGTTCCCAATAGCTGTATAGGCTTGTGCCAATTTATCGGTCACGTCATCAGCGTTTGAATAGGTTTTGTAAGCTTTAATAGCTTCCGAATAATTGCCATTTACAAACAAACTATCTGCAACATTTAAAACCGAAGGTTGCGCTTCGGTTTTTAAAAATGTAAGGATTAAAATTAGAAGAATGCTTCTATTCATTTACTTTAAATTTTATGGGTAAGTAATAGGGAACGGTAACTTTTTTTCCTCTCTGCTCTCCTGGAATTAAATTAGGAATCATGCTAATAACACGTTTGGCTTCTGCCTCTAATTCAGGATGAGGCGCTCGAACTTTAATACCCACAACTTTACCTAATTCGTTTATTTTAAAGAATACTCTAATTTGAATAACACCATTTAAATTTAAGGTATTAGCCAATTCCGTATTAAAATTGGTTGCAACAAATGTATTTAGTTTCTCACTCATGCATTTCTTGTCATCATCATTTGAACTGCCATTTTCACAACCAGGAAAAATAGGAACTTGATCTATTACGGCAAAAGGTACTTCAGAACTACCATCATATGAATTTGTTTCTACCACTTCAACTATATCATCATTTGATGATTCTGCTAACATATTTTTTAAGGCTACTTTTTCCGATTCCGATAAATCGCCTTTCGCTTGAATAGCATTTTTTAAAGCATCTATTTGATCTTGAATGGTCATTTCCTGTTCCACAATTTCAGGTTGTGTGGCTTCTTCAGAACAAGAAGAATAGACTAACATCCCTAAAACCATTGGAATCAATAAAGCGTACTTGATTAATTGTACTTGTTTGGATTTCGATTTTTGTAACATAATAATTCGTTTTTTGATTAATGATTGTTTGAAAAATGGATTGATAAATGATACCTGATTGGTATCAAAAACGTGTGCTAATAAATTTTCATAGTATTGTTTTTTGTTTTCTTTTATAGCTTGAGAATCGGCAATAAATTCATGCAAATCGGCTATGCGGTTTTGGTACATATAAACCATTGGATTAAACCAGAATAGGATTCGGAAGACCTCAAAAAACAGTAAATCCCAGGTATGTTTTTGGTTTACGTGAACCAACTCATGTTTAATAATTTGCTTGCGTTCGGTTTCTTTTAAGTTTTCACCTAAAAACACATAATTGAAAAACGAAAATGCCAAGGTACTTTTTAGCATTTTCACGAAATAAACTGACCCTTCTTTTTGCTTCGGATTTGTATATGTTAACGTGATGATTTTGAATAATCGCCAAATAAAATAGAACAAGGCTAGCGTGCTTCCAATTACTAAAACCAACGAAACATACCACAAAACCGACTGACTTGAATTGCTGCCATTTATGACGACTTCATCTAACAAAATAGTGTTGGGTGTTTCCGATAAAAGTTGCGGTAAGTTGATTATAAAATCTTGCGAAACCGCATTTTTAAACTGATCTATTTTAATAAAAGGTAACAAAATAGATAAAAAGGCAGTGACCAATAAATACGCACGATTCCAATTAAAAAACGTTTCTTTTTTTAAAAACACATCATAAATGAATAAAAAGAATATCTGAAACG
>CBFHJN010000371.1:0-2187 GCA_965655805.1 Flavobacteriaceae bacterium | reverse complement strand
ATTTTTCAGAAAAAAGGGTACATAAAGCAACCATGAACTTGGCATCGAGCACCTATGCAATTCAGAAAAAAGCATTGGAACGAAAAGTTACAAGTGCCTATTATTCGTATCAAATTGCGAGTGAAAGACAACGTGTTCTGAAAACCTTAGACAGCCTATATGCCAACTTCGCAAGCATGGCTTCCCGACGTTTTGAACTGGGTGAGACCAACTATCTTGAAAAGATAACGGCTGCATCGAAACAAAAGCAGGTACATCTTAATTACTTCGCGTCTCAACAGGAAGTAACATCGGCATATGCTAATTTGGTAAGTGTGGTACAGCCTACAGACACGCTAGTAGTTAAAAAAGATATTTTGTTGAAAGTACCGTTGAAAGTATTCGAAATCAATTCAACTCCAGAATTGGGATATTACCAAAACAGGGTATCGTTAGTACAAGCACGACGCCGTTTTGAGAAACAGCAGTTGCTACCAGATATTAGCTTGAACTACTTTCAAGGAACCAATTCAGGACTCAACAATAGCTTGTACGGCTACCAACTTGGATTAAAAATTCCAATATTATTTGGTGGTCAATCAGCTCAAATTAAAGCCGCGGGTATCGCAGAAGAAATTGTATCTGAAGAATTAAACGAGTATCAAATTCAACTCAATGCCAAATTAAACACCTTAACCATTCAACTGAATCAATTAAGCAAAGCACTCGCCTACTACGAAGAAGAAGGTACTGCTTTGGCAGATGAAATCTTGAAAACGGCCAATGGGAGCTTCAGAAATGGTGAAATTGACTTCTATCAGTACATACAGAGTCTTGAGAGCGCATACGAAGTGAAATTGGAATATCTCGATAAATTAAACGAATACAACAAGAGTGTCATTAACATCAATTATTTAACGCTGTAAATAGAACCCTATGCAATCGATTATATATAAAATAGCAATTTTAAATGTGCTACTTACTGCCGTTAGCTGCGGAAGTAAGGAAGTCGAAAAAGAACAAACGGAAATTACGGAAAATGAGAGTATTTTCGTTTCAAAAGAACAGTTCCAAAACAGTAAGATGGCTCTAGGAAGTATGGAGGAGATGTCTTTTCCTATAATAGTAAAAACCACAGGAATGATTGACGTACCACCAGAAAACCGTGCCGTTGTGAATGCCACCATGGGCGGATACATTAAAACCACACCCTTATTAATAGGCGATGAAGTGCGTAAAGGGCAAGTATTGGTCACTATTGAAAATCCGGAGTTTGTCACACTCCAACAAGAATATATGCAGGTTCATGAACAACTCACTTATTTGCAATCTGAATACGAAAGGCAACAAACAATGGTGGCAGAAAACATCACATCACAAAAAAGTTTCCTTCAAGCCGAAAGCGCCTATAAAACAGCAAAAGCCCGCCATAGTGGTTTGCGCAAACAATTGCAATTACTCAACATTTCACCCACTAGTGTCGAAACTGGAAACATCAGTTCTGTGGTTTCTATTTACGCACCTATTTCTGGGAGTATCACAAAAGTAAATGTTACCAGAGGCACCTATGTTTCGCCAGCAACCGCAATTCTCGAAATTGTAGATAATGACCATATTCACTTAGAATTGTCGGTTTTTGAAAAAGACATCATGAAACTGAAAAAGGGACAACCTATCAATTTTAGTATTCCTGAATCTTCAGCAGAAACCTACAAAGCGACCATTCACCTCATTGGTAGCGCCATAGAAAATAATAGAACGATAAAGGTGCACGGACATTTAGACGATGAATCTGAAGCCAATTTCTTACCGGGAATGTTTGTGGATGCCGCTATTGTGACAGAAAATACGCTGCAAAAGTCGCTTCCTGAAACTGCTGTAATAGCCTTAGATGATGGGGAGGTGGTTTTAAAGTTAATTAATGAAACCAACGAAGGGTATTATTTCGAAAAAATGGAGGTCCAAGTGGAAAGCAAACATGAAGGACAGGCGGCTTTTACCTTATCTAACAACCTCACAGTGAATGACAAAATATTAACAATAGGTGCATTTAACTTGATAACAGATGAATAATCAAGAAAAACATTACATAAATCGGAGTGGCTGGCTACGCGCAGGCGTGCTGGGTGCAAATGACGGTATCCTTTCAACAGCCAGTATTATCATAGGTGTAGCAGCGGCAAGTAGTACCCGTGATCCCGTAATTAT
>CBFHJN010000370.1:0-2202 GCA_965655805.1 Flavobacteriaceae bacterium | reverse complement strand
AATTTATTTCGTTTGAAAATCCGTAATATTTGAAATAATCATCAAATTTGCGACATGAATGAATTATAGCCGCATGATTGTATTTTGAAAACTTTGATAGTTTCGTATAAGTGAATTTTAATACAAATTTTGAATAATGAAAAAATACACTCCTTGCCACCACATAATTATCAGTTCTGTTTTTTTTAAACAAATTATCAATATTAAATATCTGCTCAATTAATTGTTTAATTCGCTCAAGTTTATAAAAATCTTCATTTGTCAAATTCATATCGGCAAGTTTTGATAAAATTCAGCTTTTTTAGATTGAGGTAGCAAATTAATTAATTTACAATTATCAACTTCAATAGCATTAAGGCTATTAATGAAATCTTGATAATCATTCTTACTCACTATCTCTTGAACGAAATCCAATGTAAATGGATTAATCACGCTCACAACAAAGATGTTATCTGTGATGTAAGCGTGTATTTTTACTTTGGTTTGCATTATAATAAACCTTTCATTACCATTTCCTCTAATGCTAATTTAGTAGCTTCTATATCTGATTGAGTAGTATAAACTTCATCACCTTTTGAATATTTTTCTTTGAAATCTAAAAATATATGATTTTCAGCTGAACTATTAACTAGCTTGTAAAGAGCTAAATTTGCGTTTTCATTAATTAAATTTACTTTCTCTGAAACTGTCATAATATCTACTTTTTTTGTTCAAGACAAATATACAACCATTAAAACGTTTTTAAACTATTATTTAATAGCTTTAACATAAGTTTAACTTTTACAAATTTATATGCTGCGTTATTTTAATCCTTTGAATACATAACACCGTAATCACCTGCTATTGAATACAAGCTTGCTATTGATGTTTTATTCAGCTTTTTACAGTTGTCAAACTTTTTATCGCATTTCTTGTAATCGTATTCGCTATGCATAGAACTAAGCGCATGAAAATAATCACGACCATTTTCGCCAAATTCATTCCATAAAGCAGCACCTATCTTAATCCAATCATCATAACTAGCGGTTATATCTATTCCATTTGATTTGCATTTGCTTATAATCACCTCAACCTTATCTTTTTCATTTGAATAGTTTACACGGTGATTATTCTGATAATTTTTAATAGGCTTTGCTTTTGGTTTATCTTTAACAATTAAAGGTTTTGCATCAGGATTAAAATAAGCTTCTGTATCAACACTGAAAAACCGCAACCTAGTTGCATCTATACAACTACTATCAATGTTTACTCCTACCCTAGCGAGCCTTTTTTGCAGCCATTGAAAGTATTTATTCAACTTATTAACTTCACCTAATTTTATAATCGCATAAATTCCATCTCCAGAAGTTGAAAATCCACAATAATATGTGAAATCAAAATTCATAAACATTTCTTTAACCAATAGCATATCAACGCATAAATTACAAGGCTTCTTTTTAGCCCACCTATCTATATCTAAGCATATAAATGGCAAATGCTTTTCTACGTTGTCAAGTGACCTATAACCTTTTAAACGGCTGCTAATTGTTATCAATGGAATTTTCAGTTTATCGTCTTGATTCATTGAATTTCTATAATTATCCACCAAAGTTTTAAGTCGCTCTGGTGGGTTTATAGTCATTCTAAGCCACCTGTCTAATTCATATTCTTTTGGCTTAGTGTCATTAATATTTTTAAAAATAGAAGTTACTGGCATTTAAAAAAGAGATGTTTGATTAGAATTTAATATTTCATAAGATTTACGTTCTAATAAAATTTCATTTTCCCTTTTAGCATTTAGTTTTATACATTTAGGCCACTTTTTTAATAAATAATCAATAGTTTTTTGCTCTAATTCTTTAGTTCTATAATCTACAGCACCACCTTTGTTTGAATAATGTTTAAATGACATCAAATAATCAGCATACCTTATACAACCTCCTTTTGATTTCATAAACTGTAAACAAAAATCATAATCTTCTTTTAGTCTTAAATTTTCATCAAACCTAATATCGCAAGGCTTGACTATTAAGAAATCCCCTACTATAAACTTGTTGAGGTCAAATTCATTTAAAGCGAAAAAAGGATTGTTTGTAGGCGGAAAGCCACACAGGTGGTAATTTGATTTTTCAAATTTTGGCATAATAACTTTTAAAACTTGCATTAAATCAGCCTTAATTTTAGTCCTTTTTCCAGTGAAATCATTAAACATAATTGATTCTA
>CBFHJN010000369.1:0-2210 GCA_965655805.1 Flavobacteriaceae bacterium | reverse complement strand
GCGTTTTTCTTTAGCAAAATTATGTATAAATTACGCCATTTGTGCTTCATGCTTACCTTCATAAACTTCTTCAACTAATTTTCTGTTGAAGGCTGGTAAGTCTTTTGGAGAGCGACTTGTTACCAATCCGCTATCGACTACTACTTCTTCATCTACCCAATTAGCTCCTGCATTCATGATGTCTTTTTTAATAGAAACGTATGAAGTTACTTTTCTACCTTTCAACACATCTGCTTCGGCTAATAACCATGGTGCGTGACAAATTGCCGCGACTGGTTTATGGTTTTCAAAAAATGATTTTACAAAACTAACTGCTTTTTCATTTTTTCGTAATAAATCTGGATTGATGACGCCTCCTGGCAACATTAAACCGTTATAATCGCTTTGTGATACACTGTCTAATGTTTTATCAACGGTATAAGTTTTACCCCAATTTCCGTCTGTCCACGATTTTATAGTTCCAGATTCTAAAGACACAATATCAACTTGTGCTCCAGCATCTTCTAATGCTTTTTTTGGTTCTCTTAATTCACTTTCTTCAAAACCATTCGTAGCTAATATGGCTACTCGTTTATTATTTAAATTCTTCATTTTAAGTATTTATAAGATTATTAATTCGTTTACCTTAATATAAGAGACATATAGGCTGATAACGAATTTTTGAAAGGCTTTAACGTGAGTTTAATAGAAAGTGTTAAAGGATAAAGGTAAGATGTTAAAACGAAGTAAAATTGTTAATACATAATACGGACCAGCAATTCCTTAAGTAAATCACCTTGCGGAACCGCATTGGCGCCAACACCTTTTCCTTTGACATCAAAACTGCGAAGATCGGCTATAATAGCACTTACTTTTTTCATGGGATAATTTCTGGCCGCTACAATATATTCTTCTGTAAAATAAGGTGATATTTTCAAGGCTGCCGCCACACTTCTGGACGATTTATCATTTAATCCATGCAAATGCAACACTTTAGAAAAATAGGTAAATAAAAACCCAACGGTTAAAACCATGGGGTTATCTTTCGGGTTTTCGCCAAAATACTTAATAATTTTATTGGCTTTCACCACGTCACGAGAACCAATAGCTTTATGCAATTCGAAATTATTATAATCCTTACTAATACCAATGTTTATTTCAATGAGCTCTGGTGTAATTTGTGTGCCTTCAGGTAACACAATTTTAAGTTTATCCAGTTCATTACTGATTTTGCTCAAATCCGTTCCTAAAAATTCGGTTAGCATTTGCGCACCCTTTGGTGTAATACTATAATTTTGTCCAGCTAATACACGATTAATCCAACTTGGAACTTGATTATCGTATAATTTTTTACTGTCGTAAACAATTGCTGTTTTGTTCAAGACTTTATATAAAGATTTACGTTTATCAAGCGTTTTATATTTATAGTTAAATACTAAAATGGTTGAAGGTTGTGGATTTTTAGCGTACTCAACCAAATTTTCAATGGTTCGTGATAAATCTTGTGCTTCCTTTACAATTATCACTTGATATTCCGCCATCATAGGAAAACGTTTCGCATTTCCAACAACCTCATCAATAGTGACATCACGACCATAAAGCACCATTTGATTAAAGCCACGTTCGTCTTCTGTTAAAACGGATTCTTGAATAAAATCAGAAATTTTATCAATATAATAAGGCTCCTCACCCATTAAGAAATAAATAGGTTTGAATTTGCGATTTTTAATATCGGTAACTAATTGTTTGACTTCGTCCAAAATGATTGACTTTCGAAAATTACAATACCATAACTAAAAAAGGGTTAAGGCATTTGGTTTTTGATTATTGTACGTTAACTTTGGCAAAACTGTTAATTGCACGTATGCAAACACTCAATTTTCCGAAGTTTTCGTTTCGTTTCAAAAATAGCGAAAATAAAGTATCTATTTTCGATCCGATTCGGAAAAAATTTGTGATTCTTCAACCTGAAGAATGGGTTCGTCAACATTGCTTGCAAGTATTAATGGAAGAAAAAAAGTATCCGAAATCACTTATCAACGTAGAAAAAGAACTTCGCATTAACGATTTAAAAAAACGTTATGATATTGTAGTTTACAATCCTGATGGCAGCATTCATATTATTATAGAATGTAAAGCACCAAATATTCCAATTAATCAAAAAACATTTGACCAAATTGCGCAATATAATTTAACCTTGAAAGCTAATTATTTAATGGTGACAAATGGAT
>CBFHJN010000368.1:0-2211 GCA_965655805.1 Flavobacteriaceae bacterium | reverse complement strand
TTAAGCTAGCAACGTTTTTAGGGAAAGGCAGTAAGAACGATCAGGCGTTATTTATTTTTGATGAACCGACAACCGGTTTACATTTCCATGACATCCAAAAATTATTGAAATCCTTCAATGCCTTAATTGAAAAAGGGCATTCCATTATCGTTATTGAACACAATTTAGAGTTAATAAAATGTGCCGATTATATCATTGATTTAGGTCCTGAAGGTGGTGAACGTGGTGGCCAAATCCTAGCGCAAGGCACACCAGAGGAATTAGTTAAAAATAAGAAATCTATTACTGGTCAGTATTTAAAAGAGAAGCTTTAATAGAACATAAATGCAAAAACCAGTACTACAACGCCTGTTATAAATACCACAGGAGTAAATAATAAGGTAGTCAAAGCAGCTTTAAAAAAACTTTTAATTGTACTCTGATTATAAAAGCGTTTCATAGCCAAAAACAAGTAAATAAATGTGGATAAAATAATAATCCAATCAATCCAATCTGGAATATCCACTATATAATTAACAATGATAATTAAGCTAAATACCGTAAATAGGTATGAAAAATAGTAAAAGCTAAAAATTAAATGATGTGTATAACTGCCACTCTTTCTATAAAACAAGAAAATTATTAACGCGAAAATTGGCAAAACAAAAAACATAGCAATGGGAATGGTATCAAAAAACGTTTGAAATAAACCGCCCGCTTTCTTGAGTTTATAAAATTTTAACCCTTGTTTATACATTCTTTTTGTAATGGCTCCAGCATCTTCAGAAATTCCCATTTCTTTATAAATTTCATCTTCAGGAGCATTAATGGCTATTAATGAGTCTAACGTTTTTTCAATAGGTCCAAATGAAAATTCCGCAGCCCTAAAATCTTCTGCTGTAACAATGGAGTCTATTTGTTTATCAGTCATTCCTGTAATAAACTTGTTTTTCTCCAAGGTTTCTTTAACTTCCAACCTATCAATAGAATCCAATTTGTGTTTATTAAGAATTTTTTCGGCGTTTATAGCGTCTTTAATGGAGTCTCCAGTTAATGAATCTACTAATATTTCTCTATCAAAACCTTTAGCCAAATTAGCGTCTAATTTTTCGGTCCAATCAGACACTTCAAACGAATTTAAAAAGAAGAAAACAATAGCAATAAACAAATACATTTGAGCGGGATGCAAGTATAACAAGCGTTTTCCTTGAACAAACTGTTCGGCTAAATAACCTGGTTTTAACAAAAGGGGTAAAAAGCTTTTAAAAAAGCGTGCATCAAAAGAAAAGTAATTACTTATGGTGTTGTAAAATAACACGCTTAAAGTCAACTCATCATTTCGCTTTTGTCCGCAATGTGGACAAAATTCAAAGTTCTCATTGAACAAGGATTCGCAATTCTTACAAATATGATTTGTATGAGCCATGGGTTTTAATTGATTTTATAAAACTATAAAAAAGAAATCATAATTAAGAAATAATAAAAAGCTACAAATCAGCTACTTATGATTTTGGCACGACAATTGGATACTATTTAAAACATAGCGAAAGCCGAAAAGCTTATGAGTAGGCATAATCAAAATCCTTATAAGATGAAAAAACAAGTACTTTTATTTACAGCTTTGTTAATAGGATTAACAACTGTAACAGCAAACGAAAATGAGTCTGTATCTACAGCTGATGATTTAAATATTTTAAACAATCGCTATGCACAGCCAATTATTTTCATAGAACGCGGAATTGAATTCATGATTTTTCCAGATGGAAGTTTCGATTTCAATACCAATGCTAATCCGCAAGGAAGTCATTTTGAAAGTAATTATTACTACCGAAGTTCTACCCAAACAAGGCGAGGTTCGGTAAATGTAACTTTTGGTGCTCCTGCCACCATTAATCGTGTACGTTATTCAATTCCTAAAAATAGAGGTGTTATTGTAACTCATGATGCAGATGGAAAGGTTAGACGCATTGGAAATGTATTTATTAATTATAACCGAAATGGTAAAATTAAGCGTGCAGGATCTGTTTATATAGGTTATAATAGACATGGTCTATTAAAGCAAGTTGGCGGATTGCAGATTAACTATAATCATTGGGGCGAAATTATAAGTCAGTTTGGCTTTGTGAGTCCATTTAATAATATATGTCACGTATGTGGTATTAATGGCTGTACGTTAAGTCATAGTTTTTCCAATACACATACTGGTTATAATGATAATAATTCAGAAGATTT
>CBFHJN010000367.1:0-2213 GCA_965655805.1 Flavobacteriaceae bacterium | reverse complement strand
TTATTTTCAAAGCAGATTATAGTTACGATGCTTACCGTAATAAAAATGCTAATATTAAAAACAGATTTGATACAGCAAATACCTCTTTATTTTATCAAATTGAAGATAATCCTTGGGGATTTGAAATTAATGCTACCAATTTGTTTAACATCACATATAAACAACAAAATTCCTTTAATGATTTTTTGATTAGTGATAATAAAACGTTTATACTTCCTAGAATTGTAATGTTTAAGCTAGCTTACAAGTTTTGATGTTTTTTATATTGTCATTAATAATATAGCGAAAATCTCTTTTTTGACTAGAAATGCTAGATTCTTCACTTATCCGATAGCTATAGAACTTCTTCCGATTAACAAATATATTTCGTAATTTTCCAAAGCTAAAATAATGACAAATGATTAATAAAAAAGTAGCTAATGTTTCCGAAGCTTTAAAAGGTGTAAACGATAATATGACCTTTATGTTTGGAGGTTTCGGACTTTCAGGAATTCCAGAAAATGCCATTGCAGAATTAGTACGAAAAGGCGTAAAAGGACTCAAGTGTATTTCTAATAATGCAGGCGTTGACGATTTTGGATTAGGCTTATTATTACAAGGAAAACAAATTGATAAAATGACATCGTCTTACGTTGGTGAAAATGATGAATTTGAACGACAGATGTTATCTGGCGAATTAGAAGTTGAATTGATTCCACAAGGCACTTTAGCCGAACGCTGTAGAGCTGCACAAGCAGGTTTTCCTGCAATATTCACACCTGCTGGATATGGGACTGAAGTCGCTGAAGGAAAAGAAATTAGAGAATTTGATGGTAAAATGTATGTTCTGGAACATGCATTTAAAGCCGATTTTGCATTTGTAAAAGCATGGAAAGGTGATGCAGCAGGAAATCTTATTTTTAAAGGAACAGCTCGAAATTTTAACCCAAATATGTGTGGCGCAGCTAAAATAACTGTTGCTGAGGTTGAAGAATTAGTACCTGTTGGAGAGCTAGACCCAAACCAAATTCATATACCAGGTATTTTTGTACAGCGCATCTTTAAAGGTGAACGCTATGAAAAACGAATTGAACAACGAACTGTAAGACAAAGAAATTAATATGTTAGATAAAAACGGAATTGCAAAACGTATCGCAAAGGAAGTTCAAGATGGTTATTACGTCAACCTTGGCATAGGCATACCAACTTTGGTTGCAAATTATGTAAGAGATGATATTGAAGTTGAATTTCAAAGTGAAAATGGTGTTCTGGGAATGGGACCATTTCCTTTTGATGGCGAAGAAGATGCAGATATTATTAATGCAGGAAAACAAACTATTACAACATTACCAGGAGCAAGTTTTTTTGATTCAGCAATGAGTTTTTCTATGATTCGTGGCCAGCATGTTGACCTTACCATTTTAGGTGCTATGGAAGTTGCAGAAAATGGAGATATTGCCAACTGGAAGATTCCAGAAAAAATGGTAAAAGGAATGGGAGGAGCAATGGATTTGGTTGCTAGCGCAGAAAATATTATTGTCGCTATGATGCACACCAATAGAGCAGGTGAATCGAAGCTTCTAAAAAAATGTTCACTACCGCTTACAGGAGTCGGCTGTGTAAAAAAAGTGGTGACAAATCTAGCTGTTTTAGAAATTACAGATGGAGGGTTCAAACTTTTAGAACGTGCACCTGGAGTTTCTGTTGAAGCTATTAAACATGCTACTGAGGGCACTTTAATTGTAGAAGGTGATGTTCCTGAAATGAAACTATGACACTATAAACCAAATCAAATGACTTTTTAGCCACTTTTTTAGTGGCTTTTTTATTTTCAATCACAAAAATAAAATTTTAATTTTGTAGGAAAAAGATTCAAAAAACACTCCAAATGTTAAAATTTAATGTATTTTATCGATTTATTATGTATTTTATCTGATAATTTAAAAACTTGTTACATATTAGCAAAACCAAATCGAAACAAACAATTAACCAAATTTACCATAAACCTAACGTTGTGATTTACCCCAAATCTATCATAAACTTTAACTTATGAACCTTTTTGCCCCAAATCTACTTAAACCTACAAATTCTGAAAATAAGCTAAAATTTAATTTCAGAAGCACATTAAGATTATTTAAAAACATCTTAACCCTAACTAAAAAAATATTCATGCTATAATCCTTTTGGAATAGCATGAATAAGTTTTTTAGTGTAGTCTTTTTCTGGATGTTCAT
>CBFHJN010000366.1:0-2215 GCA_965655805.1 Flavobacteriaceae bacterium | reverse complement strand
CACGTCGTAACCTCGTGCAGAATGACAATGGTTTACCCATAAAAATGTTTCAAGCGCTTATTCACTTCTTCCTTATACGTTCCTTTAATTATAAACTCCTGATTTTGAATACATAATTTAGAACCATTAATTCGCCCATCCAATAAACTAGATGATATATTTACAATATAACTTTCGTTAATACGCACAAAATTATAAGGAAGTGTTTTTTGTAAATCGCGTAAGGAGGTTTTTAAAAAATAATATGCTTTATCTTGGGTTTGAAACCATATATAATTGGTTCGTAAACTTTCTTCATCATCATTATCGTTTATAAATGGACGGACTGTAAAAAATACGATGTCTTGAAATGGCACAGCAACCCGTGACACTTGGTTTTTGTCCAATTCCTTAATCTCATCTAAATAACCAACCAATCCCATCAAGCCTTCTTGGTTGGTAGATTCCTGCTTTTGCTGTTTTCTATAAAGAACGGTTTGCATTTTTCGGAGAAGTTCTTCTAAGTCTAAATGTGGTTTTGTTTTTACGACAAAATCCTCATGATTGGTATGCAAACCTTTATAAAAGGTGTCATTATCTTCATATTGTGTGACGTATATAAATGGAATATTATATTGGTTATGTAATAGTTCTCCTAAATCAAATCCTGTTTGTTCGCCTTCCAAATTAATATCCAAAAGCACTAAATCAGGTCGTTTTAATTGAATACTTGCAATTGCTTCAGCTACGCTTGGTGCATAATCTGCAACCGTATAATGTGCTTTGGTAAGTTTGGATCTTAAGCGTTCATAAAGGATGGCTTCGTCTTCAACTATGAGTATGTGTGCTTTCATATTTATATTATTTTGGAAATTGGATAGTAAGGGTTACACCATGTTCCGATTCTAAATCAAACGAACCTTTTAGTTGTTGGGTTAGTAACTTCATGATTCTAAAACCAAAGGAATCGGTTTTATCTATGGCGAAATTTTGGGGTAATCCTTTACCGTTATCTGATAATTTTAAGGTTATGTGATTGTTATCTTCACGTAATTTTAGAATAATAGTTCCAGATTTTTCAGAAAAAGCATACTTATAGGAATTGGTTAAAAACTCATTTATTATCAAACCAATGGGAAACGATTTATTGGCATCAATTTTTAGGTTGCTAGGAACGTGTTGTTCTATGGTTATATTTTGTGTGTTATGTGTTTGCTGCACATTTTCTGCCAGCGTATTGATGTAATTTTTTAGGCCTAAATTGGTAATATCTTTATTTTGATATAGTTGCGCATGCACCTGGTTAATACTTTCTATACGGTTTTGGAGTTCCGAGAGTTTACTATTGTAATTCGGATTATCAAATTCTTCTTTAGCAACGTCAATAAAGGTATCAATAATAGATAAATTGTTTTTTACCCGATGGTGCAATTCTTTTTGAAGCGTTTCTATCGCTTCTTTTTGTTTTTGGTTACGCCTATAGTAAAAGCCAAAAACACCTAAAGTAACGAATGATATGGCCAGACCACCAGCCATTTGCCATTTGCGTTTGCTTTCTATAGCTAATAATTTGGCTTGTTCAGTTTTTTCTGATTTTAATTGTAGGTTTTCTTTCTCTTTTTTCTCGGTTTGGTATTTGGTTTCAATATCCGCAATTTTAGTATCACGCTGCGATTTTAAAATGGAATCGTTTAGTTTTTTAAATACTTTAAAATATTTTAAACTTTTACTAAAATCTTTTTTGCCTTCGTATAGTTGGGATAATTGGACATAGATTGCTGCTTTTGAATCGATATTTACAATTTGGCTGTTAACGGTATCCTTGCTAATTTCTAGCATGATTTTCTCTGCGATTTGATAATCGTTTCTTTTAATATATCCATTTGCTAGTGTTAAGTTGGCTCCAAAAAGGGCTAGTGGATGATTCATTTTTTTTGCTACCACTAAAGCTTCATTACCATAATAAATAATACTGTCGATTTTGTTTAGTCTGTCGTAAACCGTAGCCATATTATTTAACACATCAAATTGGTACAATTCATTGCCAACCGCTATGTACCGCTTTAATGCTTCTTTATTAAATGCAATAGCTTTTTTATATTTTCCCCATCGTGAATAGTTTATTCCAAGCGCGTGATAATTCATGTTGGCATGGGCAGCTAATTTATTTCTAGAAGAATCTTTGAGAGCTTTTAAATAATAAGTTTCAGCTTTTTTATACTGTTCAAGTGTCATA
>CBFHJN010000365.1:0-2215 GCA_965655805.1 Flavobacteriaceae bacterium | reverse complement strand
GTATTGCGCTGCATGATTAACAATTGTTTTTGTTTCCGTTGGCGGATGCAGTTCTGCTAACCAGCTTTCCTTCACATCACACCAATGACAACCTACATCACAACCACCAATTCGTATAAAATACGCAGCCGTTCCTTTATGAAAACCCTCACCTTGAATGGTGTAAAACTCTTCCATTAAAGGTAACATTAACCCTTTATCTAGCAACTCTTGTCTTTCACTTCTCGTCATAGCGTGCAAAGATAAGAAACAGGATTCAGTATGCAGTATTCCGCATCCAGTTTTTCAGAAATGATTACTAGTCATCTATAATAATTTAAAACAGACTACTTGCTCCCATACGAAGCATTTCAACATCTCCTTTTTTTGTTGAAAAAATTTATCCGCTGATTAACTTGAGAATTGTATTTTTATACAAATTTTTAAGCATGAACAGAAACGAGACTTTTTTCAATCATATTCAAGAAGGAAACACGAACAAAGGTGAATTTATTACTTTAGGCGCTGCCATGTTAGATGGTAAAACCATTAAAGATGCTTTTGTAAATATCCCCTTGAAAACCATGAATAGACATGGTTTAATTGCTGGTGCAACCGGAACGGGAAAAACAAAAACGCTTCAAGTGTTGGCTGAAAATTTAAGTGCGAAAGGTGTACCTGTTATTTTAATGGATATTAAAGGTGATTTAAGCGGATTGGCGCAACCAAGTCCTGGACATGCTAAAATTGATGAACGTCATGCACAAATTGGACTTCCCTTTAATCCACAAGCATTTCCTGTAGAAATTTTAACGCTCTCTGAACAAAATGGTGTGCGTCTTCGTGCAACCATAAGTGAATTTGGACCTGTATTAATTTCACGTATTCTAGATGTTACCGAAACCCAAGCAGGTATTATTTCTGTGATATTTAAATATTGTGACGATCATAAATTACCGCTTTTAGATTTAAAGGACTTTAAGAAAATGCTCCAATACGCAACTGATGAAGGTCGTGAGGAGTTTGAAGAAGCTTATGGTCGGATTTCAACAGCATCAACAGGTGCCATTTTACGTAAGATAATCGAGATTGAACAACAAGGAGGCGATTTATTTTTTGGTGAAAAATCCTTTGAAGTAGATGATTTATTGCGTGTGGATGACCAAGGTCGTGGCTACATCAATATCATTCGCTTAACAGATATACAAGATAAACCCAAGTTATTTTCAACCTTTATGTTGAGTTTACTGGCGGAAATATACTCCACATTTCCAGAACAAGGCGATTCAGGAAGACCTGAACTCGTTATGTTTATTGATGAAGCTCATTTAATTTTCAATGAAGCATCAAAAGCCTTATTAAACCAAATAGAAAGTATTGTAAAACTCATAAGAAGTAAAGGCGTAGGTTTGTATTTTGTTACGCAAAACCCAACCGATGTTCCGGAAGCGGTTTTAAGTCAACTAGGCCTAAAAGTTCAACATGCTTTACGTGCATTTACAGCTAAAGATAGAAAAGCTATTAAATTAGCCGCTCAAAATTACCCAGATACGGAATATTATGATACGGCCAATGTATTGACATCATTGGGTACTGGTGAAGCATTGGTGTCTGCTTTAAATGAAAAAGGACGCCCAACACCATTAGCTGCAACTATGATGCGTGCACCTATGAGCCGAATGGATATTTTAACTGATTCTGAATTAGAAGCACTTTTAGCCGATTCAAAATTGGTGAAAAAATACAATGAAGAAATAGATCGAGAAAGCGCATATGAATTACTCAACAAGAAAATAGAGCAAGCTGAAGCGGAAGAATTAAAGGCAAAAGCTCAAAAAGAAAAAGAAGCGCTTAAAAAAGCACAATCCAAGAAAAGCACATCGCGAACCAGTAGCCGCATGAATCCAATTGTTAAAGTACTGACAAGCGCAACATTTGTTAGAAGCGTTTTTGGTATCTTGACCAAAATGATGAAATAATTAAAAACAAAATCCCAAACTAATAAAACAACACCCAAATGAAAAAAATCATATTTAGCATCATTATTGTTACTGCCTTATTTACGAGTTGCACCAAGGAGAAAGATCCATTTGTAATAGAAAATCATAATATTGGCATGTTAACAGACTCTACAGCAGTAAGTGATTTAGACATGATTTTCCCAAATGATTCTATTGTTAAATTGTCTAACACCGAAGCCTTTAAAAGTGCTGATTATGACATTGAAATTTTTGAT
>CBFHJN010000364.1:0-2237 GCA_965655805.1 Flavobacteriaceae bacterium | reverse complement strand
AAAGAAGAAGGGAGCTATATTACTGGACAAACGATTAACCTAAATGGCGGTTTACATACTTAAGCATTACACTATGAAAACTAGTATAAATCATTTAACTGTTGTTGTTATTTGTATATCAGTTCTAATGGGGTGCACTCCTAAAAAAGAAATTCAAGCAAATCTCAAGTTTGGACATCGTGGAAGCGGTGCAGGAGTTTATGAGCAAAAATTGATCGAGAACACTGTTCCATCAGTACTTTATGCACTAACTCGACTAGATGGATGTGAAATAGATATTCAAATGAGTCAAGATGGAACGATTTGGGTCTACCACGATGATAATCTAAATCATTTTTGTGATACCACTAAAACTCCAGTTTGCATTCCTAAAAGCAGTGACTTATTTATAGAGTCGACTATGCAATGTCGTGAAGGCGTTCGTGATCGAATTTATCGTTTAGAGGAAATTCTTAAATTGTTTAATGAAAATGATTTTGCAACTAAGTTTTTATCTCTTGATGTGAAAGGTTATTTTCAAACCACCTGTTTTGAAGCAAGAAATGCTCCAGAGCAATATTTTGAAGAGATGGCTGCTAATTTTTGTAGCATAGTTACAAAGTATAAGCTTTCAAATCAGTTAATTATTGAAACTAACTACACCAACTTCATGGACTTTGTAAAAGAGCAAATTCCAAATATTAGTTGTCACCTTATAGGTTATGAGGATTTTGATGATAAAGTAGAAAAAGCGCTGGCTAAAAACTATGAAGGTATTTCCTTTAGTATGTTTTCAGATGATTTAAACGCTGCAGCTATTTCTAAAGCGAGAAACCTAGGACTCGAAGTTCAAATTTGGCCAATCAATAATCAAGAAATGTTACAACGCGCAAAAAAACTGAATCCTTTTGCAATGCAATTAAGCAAGGTTTCGTTCTAACTTCCAAACGTATTTAGCTGCTTTTGTGTGGTGAATTTATTATTAAGCATTACATACTCATTAAGCCACCTGTATAGGTCCAATAGATTTGTAAGTTTCTCTTTTTGATCAGCATTATCGTAAGGAATAAGTTCCATTTTACTATTAAGCTTATAAAGTTGTCCATGAATAAGTACTTCATCTTTCCAAACCACACCATTTATATCTCCACGAAACGTACCTAAAAATATAGGAGCATTTGAAGCTGTTTCTTGATTGAACGCTACACCTTTTCCAAGCCAATGCAAATGAGTCATATGAGAGGAAGGTTCTATTTGTGGCAATAGATCTAAAACAGTAATCGGAATATCCCAGTGAGAAATGACTTCATTGAATTTTTGTGGTTTTTTAATTTTCGGAGAAAAGATTAGAAATGGAACGTGATAGTCGTCTATATCACTTATCAAACCTAAAGAACGTACGTTATGATCTCCAAAAATCATAAATACCGTTTGATCGTAATCGGGTCTTTTTTGATAGCTCTTAAAGAAGTTACGCAATGATTGATCGGTATAATAAACTGTTGATATGATATCGTGTGCTTTGTCAAAGTAATCTGGTGCTACTTGTGTCAGTTTTTTTCGTGCTACCTGCTCAATAGAATCACGGTTAGGAATATCAAAAGGAGTGTGCAAACTTAAAGTAAGGTAAATATTTAGATAGGGATTATTATTTTTTCTTTCCTCCATAAATCTAAAATAGCCTTCCGAACTAATGTGATCGTGATATCCCCATGAGAAATTGTCATCAGTTTTTTCATTGGGGTAATGATATACGGTATCCAAATAATCTTCATCAATATAATTGTCAAAATCATTAGCAATTAAAAAAGACCTGTAGTTATCAAAAAAAGACCAGCCTCCGTAGAAAAAATTAAGTTCATATCCTTCTTTTTTAAGAATTTTAGGAAGCGATAAATAACTCGGTTTTGGCGTTTTATTATAATTTAAAAAACCTCTTTCAAAACCATGAGGCAAACCTGCCAGGGCTGACGAAAAAACACCATGTGTTCGATCTGTAATACTTAGCATATTTGGCCAGTATAGACTTTTTTGTGAAAGAGAATCCAAGAATGGCATCATGTTTCCAAAATGTGCATCGGAACCAAAAAATGACTTTGCCAATCCTTCAGCAAAAATAATCACAACATTTGTTGAGTCTGTTAACTCCATATATTCCGACCAATCATTTTTTTGAAATTGGTCAATGGGTTTCAAGAAAGGATACTCAATATGAGCTACCCCTCCTTCAATTCCTAAGATTTCCCTATACGCTAATG
>CBFHJN010000363.1:0-2247 GCA_965655805.1 Flavobacteriaceae bacterium | reverse complement strand
AAATTTTGAAGCGTTGATTGATTTATTGCCAGAATATTTTGAAAATATGATGTTTTGTAGCGATGATAAACATCCAGATGATTTATTACTTGGTCATATTAATCAATTGTGCGCAAGAGCGGTTGCTAAAGGTTTTGATATCTTTCAAATATTGCAAATGGCTTGTGTAAATCCTGTCAAGCATTATAATTTATCAGTCGGCTTATTGCAAGTAAATGATGCAGCCGATTTTATTGTTGTTGAAGATTTAAGTCACTTTAAAACGCTTAAAACGGTTATTAATGGTGAGGTGGTTTTTGAAAACGGACAATCGCTTATTCCACATACAGAATTCGAAATACTTAATAATTTCAATACAACTAAAAAGCAGATTTCTGATTTTAGAATAGAATCATCAGCCAAAAAAATCCGTGTAATTGAAGCTTTAGAAGGGCAATTGGTTACCAATGAATTAATTGAAGACGCGTTGATTGAAAACGGAAATCTCATTTCAAATACCGAAAACGATATTTTAAAAATGACCGTAGTCAATCGGTATAATAATGATGAACCCTCTTTAGCGTTTATTAAAAATTTCGGTTTAAAATCGGGAGCCATAGCTAGTTCAGTTGGGCATGATTCACATAATATCATTGCAGTTGGTGCAACTGACGAAGCCATTTGTAAAGCTGTCAATCTAATTATTGAAAATAAAGGTGGAATTTGTGCGGTGTCAGAAACCGATAGTCACATCGTATCGCTTCCTGTTGCGGGAATTATGAGCGATCGGGATGCCAAAACTATTGGTGAGGCTTACGGCAAACTAGATAACATAGCAAAACAATTAGGAAGCACATTAAATGCACCTTATATGACTTTGAGTTTTATGGCTTTATTAGTCATTCCATCTTTAAAATTAAGTGATAAAGGCTTGTTTGATGGGAATACGTTTAAATTTACATCTTTAGAAGTTTAATATGCCCATTATAGAATCTACCTACAAACCACCCTATTTTTTTAAAAAAGGCTTTGTTGCAACCGTTTATTCGGGATTATTTAGACAAGTAAAGGGTGTTATTCAAAAGCGCGAACGCATTACCTTGTCTGATGGTGATTTTCTGGATTTAGATTGGAGTTATGCTGTAGAAAAAACAGATAAGCTAATCATTATTCTCCATGGTATGGAAGGTAGCGCACAACGTGCGTATGTTATGGGAACGGCTAAATCATGTAATGAGAATGCTATTGATGCACTTTCAGTAAATTTTCGTGGTTGTTCTGGAGAAGATAATTTGCAGTTCCAATCCTATCATTCAGGAGCCACAGCCGATTTGCAAGATGTTATTACGCATGTTATTGGACTAAAAATATATTCGGAAATCTATATTAAAGGCTTTAGTTTAGGGGGAAATGTCACTTTAAAATATTTGGGTGAATCCACAAACATTCCATCAGAAATAAAAGGAGGAATAGCCATTTCAGTACCATGTTATTTAGCTGGTTCTGCCAAGGAATTGCATACCATTAAAAACGTTCCATTTCATGAAAAATTCAAACGTGATTTAATTACTAAATTACGAATTAAAAGCGAAAATCATCCGGATAAAATTTCACCAAAAGATTTAAAGGCCATCAAAACCTTATATGATTTTGATAATTATTATACAGCTAAAGCCCATGGATTTAGAAATGGTCAAGATTATTATGAGAAAAGTAGCTCATTGCAATTTCTTCCAAATATCACTATTCCGACACTCATTATAAATGCGCTAAACGATTCCTTTCTGTCTGCTGATTGTTATCCAGTCAAAGAAGCCATAAATAACCCGAATTTGTTTTTAGAAATGCCCAAATATGGTGGTCACGTTGGGTTTATTCAATCGGGTGGATATTATTATAATGAGGTTAGGACTTTGGAGTTTATTTTAGAATTATAGTTGTAAAGATTCCAAGATACATAGTAGCATAGTTGCGACGTTATTTATAAACCTCCAAAAATTTAACCTGTTCTTTAATAGCCTCAATAAACCCTTTTTTCAATTTAGCAACCAAGTCCGAAACATATGGTGCATCATGAATATTAGTAACACCTTGGCCAGCAGACCAAATAGTTTTCCATGCTTTGGCATCATCTTTATGAGCTGTTAACTCCTCCCCAAAATCTACTTTTTTCTCGCGTGACAACATTTCTTCGGTAATTCCCATGGCTTTTATGCTTGGCCCTAAAAAGTTAGCAGAAACACCTGAAATAGCAGCTGTATAGACAAT
>CBFHJN010000362.1:0-2258 GCA_965655805.1 Flavobacteriaceae bacterium | reverse complement strand
AGAGGGAAGCGATGATTCTGCGCACCAATTGGGTTGAACATGAATGGTACTGTTTATTAAAATGAACCCACATAAACGAGCGGGGAAAATGAGTATAAAATTAAAGGTTTTACAGCCTGACATTCAAAGGATGTGTTAGTATATGTTACTGCTCCAGTTGTTATTATTGAATAATAATCGATCCTCTTGACAAAATCATTACCGCAGAGTTTATATCAATTAAAATATATGAATTTAATTAAAAACTAAAAGGCTTTAGTAGTTTTAGAAGCTGAGCTTTATAGCCGGCTTGTTCTATGATCTCTTCCTGGTATCGTCCCCTTCTTGAGAAAACACCCATAATAGAACACTGTTCTAGAATCTCATCGGAAAGGTAGTCTTTAGATTTTAAAAACCCTGACAACTCATTTGTATTTTCAATTCGCTTTTTGAAAAGTGAAAGCCTTGAAAAATCATACCTTTCAGTGACTTTTAGTTTACTTTTTTTGTATTTGATAGAAACAGAGTGATAACCACTGGTTGTAATTTTTTCAATTTCTGCTGAATATGGGACTAATTTGTATTCTTTATCATAACTATAAAGTATTTCAATTTTATAGTTTTCATCTTGGCAGGTATATGATAATCTGTTCAACAGTTTGAAGAAGTCAAAACTTAGTGAATAACCGTTTGTCACCCCTTTTTTTAAGTGTGAAACATGGATAAGTTTATTGTTCTTCTCATAAAATTTTAAAACAATTCCACTATAAGCTTTCCAATTATCATAAATGTAATGATTAGAGAAAAGAAACTTCATATTGTATGCGGAGGGAAAACCTAACTCTTTAAGTTTATTGAATGAAGAATCATAGACAATCTTTTTATTCTGCTCTAATTTATCTTTCCACTTTTCATTAAGCGCTTTTTGTTGAACTGCGTCTTCTAAATTGATTTTAGCAGTATTATAATTTGAGTCTAATTTAATTGCTTTTTCAAAGGAGCTAATCGCTAAATCGAACTCTTCGAGCATATAGTATGCATATCCCATATTGTTAAAAGCACTGCTGTATTCGGGGTTGACGTTAATTTCTTCTTTAAAATAATCAATAGATGCCCCAAACAGTCCTTCGTCAAACTTTAGGCTTCCAATATTGTATCTAACAAGTTGCACGGAAGAGTCAATGGATAAAGCTTTTTCATAATCCTGCATTCCCTTCTCTTCCTTACCTATTTCCACATATAAATTTCCTCGATTGTTGAAAGCACGATAATCACTAGGGAACATTTTAAGTTGTTTGTTATAGAGTTTTAAAGCTTTCTCATAGTCCCCATTCTCGTGTGCTTTTAACCCTTTTAAAAAATAATCGGTTGAATCTCCCACAGTTATTTGACCAGCTAAGGAAAAAGCAGTAAGCGATGTGATAAGTAAGAAAAGTTTACGAATACCTTTAATATCGAAAACATATTTCATGAGGTTAAATTTAATAATCTAATTATAAATTTCAATTTTTTCATATTATATGCTAACGTTTTAATGCACGAACTATTACGTTTATCTGCACTATGTCATTTGAATCAAATTTAGAAATTCCAAAGGACTTTTAATAACTTTAATAATGTTTAGTTCAGCGGTCTAAAATAAGCAAAGTAGAACATTTAAAAACCAAGTCAGCGATTTGGCGGTGTTCGTTTAAAGTCAAGACGTTTTCATACTCCTTTGCGGCTTATCTAATTTATGCATCGTTGTAAGGGGTTTATTTTAATAAGTAAATTTTGTAAAAACCCATAGCGTCAACATAGGAAACACCCCCATAATAGTTAGTATTAATTCAATTTTAGTAATTCTTTTTTTTAAATAAAACCTGAGAATCGAAGCAATAATGAATATCACATTTATTGTAAAAGATAATTCAAAAAACGCCCATTTTATTGTACTTGTAATATAGCCTTCTCCCTTTCCCATGTTCAAGAAAAAGCCGATTAAAATAAATGAAGTCAATACGAAAATTACGTAAGCAAATACCTCTTCTTTCTTAATATTTAAACGATCATCATTCATTTTGTTGAATAGTATGCTAACTGCTAAATTAATTTTTTAAACTTACGTTCAAAATATTTTATGTCTTCACCGAATGCTCTACGGATGGGTATATGAAACGTTTGGCATTTCAAAGCGATTTCCTATCAAACCGTTGCAAATTTTATTAAAATTACCGACCTTAAATATAGCACTTTATGCCAAATGTTTTATATACCGTGTTACAAGCTGGCCGTTCTTG
>CBFHJN010000361.1:0-2263 GCA_965655805.1 Flavobacteriaceae bacterium | reverse complement strand
CGAACTTTCGGAGGAGGTAACCGAGCGCTTGGATTTCGAGTTAAGTGTTATTCAGAATACAGGATATCCTGGTTATTTCTTGATTGTTGAAGATTTTATTCGCGAAGCCCGAAACATGGACGTATCTGTAGGTCCAGGTCGTGGTTCGGCAGCTGGATCTGTAGTTGCTTATTGTTTGTGGATTACCAATATCGATCCGTTAAAATACGACTTACTTTTTGAGCGTTTCTTAAATCCAGATCGTGTGAGTATGCCAGATATCGATATTGATTTTGATGATGAAGGTCGAAGTCGTGTTATGGATTATGTTATTGATAAGTATGGCAGCAGTCAAGTAGCCCAAATTATTACGTATGGCACCATGGCAGCTAAATCCTCTATTCGTGATACAGCACGTGTATTAGATTTACCACTTTTTGATGCGGATAGGATAGCTAAATTAATTCCAACCATGTCCAAATTGGCGAAGATTTTTGGCATGTGCGAAAAGGAATTGAGCAGTAAATTCCGTGCTGAAGATTTAGAAAAAGTCAACGAGCTATTAAATATTTCAGAAGGATCGGACTTACAAGCCGAAACTGTAAATCTGGCGCGAACGTTGGAAGGTTCTGTCAGAAACACCGGAATTCACGCCTGTGGTGTCATTATTACGCCTGATGATATTACCAAATTCGTTCCAGTTGCTACGGCTAAAGATTCTGATTTATATGTTACCCAATTTGATAACTCGGTTGTTGAAGATGCTGGCTTATTGAAAATGGATTTCTTGGGTTTAAAAACACTAACCTTAATAAAGGATACCGTTAAAATTGTTAAAGCCAAGCATGATATTGATTTAGATCCAGACAGTTTTCCGTTGGATGATGAAAAGACTTATGAGCTTTTCCAACGTGGTGAAACAGTAGGTGTGTTTCAATATGAATCACCTGGCATGCAAAAGCATTTAAAGGAATTAAAACCAACCGTTTTTGAGGATTTAATTGCTATGAATGCCTTGTACAGACCTGGCCCAATGGAATATATTCCGAGTTTTACCAAACGGAAACATGGAAAAGAGGACATTGAGTACGATTTGCCAGCCATGGAAGAGTACTTAAAAGAAACCTATGGAATTACGGTTTACCAGGAGCAGGTTATGTTATTATCACAAAAACTGGCCAACTTTACCAAGGGTGAAGCCGATGTTTTGCGTAAGGCCATGGGTAAAAAGCAAATTGCGGTTCTAGATAAAATGAAACCGAAATTTATAGAACAAGCCGAATCCAATGGTCATGATGCTAAAAAATTAGAAAAAATTTGGAAAGATTGGGAAGCCTTTGCGAGTTATGCGTTTAATAAATCGCATTCCACCTGTTACGCATGGATTGCTTATCAAACCGCTTATTTAAAAGCGCACTATCCAGCGGAATATATGGCAGCTGTGCTCTCCAATAATATGAATGATATTAAGCAAGTATCCTTCTTTATGGAAGAATGCAAGCGCATGAAATTAGACGTACTCGGTCCAGATATTAACGAGAGTTATTATAAATTCTCGGTAAATCAAGATTATGCGGTTCGTTTTGGAATGGGAGCCATT
The DNA here is from genome assembly GCA_965655805.1 of Flavobacteriaceae bacterium. Classification (GTDB taxonomy): domain Bacteria; phylum Bacteroidota; class Bacteroidia; order Flavobacteriales; family Flavobacteriaceae; genus Algorimicrobium. The sequence goes on along the minus strand of CBFHJN010000361.1, from coordinate 684 downwards.
AAAGGTGTTGGTCATGGTGCGGTTATGACTATTGTTGAAAATAGGAAAAAAGATGGGCCTTTCAAATCTATTTTCGATTTTGCCAAACGTATTGATCTTCGTGCTGCGAACAAACGTGCTTTTGAGAATTTAGCGTTGGCAGGCGGTTTCGATGGGTTTTCTGATACGCATAGAGCGCAATATTTTCATGATGATGGTGATGGAATTACCTTTTTGGAAAAAGCCATTAAATATGGCGCTAAACATCAAGAAAATGAAAATTCCGCTCAAGTGAGTTTGTTTGGCGAAGCAAGTGATGTGCAAATTGCCGAACCTCAAGTGCCACCTTGTGAAGAATGGGGAACCATGGAAAAATTAGCTCAAGAAAAAGAGGTGGTTGGTATTTATATTTCGGGTCATCCGTTGGACGATTTTACAATTGAAATGAAAACCTTCTGTAATGCAGAATTAGCTTTATTAGAAAATATTGAACCCTACATAAATCGCGAGTTAACCTTTGGCTGCGTGGTAACAGATGTACAACATAGGGTGAGTAAGCAAGGAAAAGGTTGGGCTATGTTTACCGTTGATGATTATACTAATAGTTTTGAATTTCGAATTTTTGGTGAAGAATACTTAAAGTTTAGACACTTTTTATTGAAGAATTCCTTTGTGCATGTTAAGATTTTTATTCGAGAAGGTTGG
>CBFHJN010000360.1:924-2277 GCA_965655805.1 Flavobacteriaceae bacterium | reverse complement strand
AACTTAGCCTCAAAAGCTCCTTCGTTTAATTGATAAATTTTTTCGTGAAACTTTACAAACTTAGCACCGTTTCTTTCAACGACTTCATGACCAGAATCATCGTGATGAAAAGCAGAGGACAAAAAAGTCGTTAAGCCATTATCTGTCCAAAGAATAATTGGTAAAGGTAATGAAACAGGTTTTTCATTCCAGTCAATAATATGAAACTCATGAGCATCTTTTACGTGATGCATAATCATTTCTTTTGGATCAAATGTTTCATCATCTCCTCCTTCTTTCGTGTCTTTGGCAAAACCAACGCTACATACTGATAAAAACAGAACGGTAAATACTATACGTTTAAAGTTGCTTAATGTCATTATCTACGGCTTTAAAATACCATGCTTTAAATTCCGTGCAAATGTACGTACATTATATGAATTGACAAACAATAATTTTGCGATAATTTTTTAAGGTCTTTCATCGATAAAAACCTTTGATATATAGACTGTTTTAAAAATTATGTCTTAAGGCTTTTGAAGAAATTTTGTAAGTGCAAAAACCTCGAAAAATAAATACAAGAAATAAGGGATGAAAAAATTGAAAACGTCTGGTTGTTTGTTTTTAAAATCAGACAATATTAGTGGTAATAGAAATAATATTGCCAATACCATTTTTATGATGGTCATAGCCATGAATAAATTAAATATGTCTTTTTTTCCAGAGGAATATCTATAGTTAATAAAAGTAAATAATAAAAAAGTAATAATAAGGTGGAAGGAATATATCTGCCACATAGGGAAAAAGAACGTTATGTCCCCTGCAAAATGATGTAATAGATAACTATGAATTGCAAATAAAACGGCACTTACACCTACTAATTGAAGTAGAAAAATAATTTGTCTTTTTTTAAACTCTTCCATTTTTATTTATGAATTGTCTTTTGAAGCTGCAATTATACGTCTTATTACAAAAACAATAGATAAAATAACTGACAATAACGATAATACTAGTGTATAGAGATTGTGTTTATTCGGATAATATTCATCCAGTTTTACACCTAAGTATGTACCTATTCCAATGATTGCAAACATTTGGATAGCAATACTTGAAAAACGAGCATATGAATTAAGCTTGTCTTTCTGTTCTTTGGGATTGTGAGGATTGTTGTGATTTGATTGGCTCATTAGATAATGCTTTTACCGCTCCCTTCATGCTACAGGTCGCATTAAAGGTTGCTCCTGGTTCTACAGCTAATTTGCTTACCTGAACCTCACCTTCTATGTGTGCTGTTGCTTTTAATGACAGCGTGCCTGAAAGAATGAGCTTACCAGAGAATTTACCTTCAAAATCTGCATTTTCACCTTGTAATGT
>CBFHJN010000360.1:0-914 GCA_965655805.1 Flavobacteriaceae bacterium | reverse complement strand
GTGCCTTTAATGATGCCAGATTTACCGACTACAACTTTACCTGTAGTTTTTAAATTTCCGTCTATTGTTCCGTCTATTCTAAAAGGACCTTGGCTTTCAATATCACCAACTATTTTTGTGCCTTGTGCTATAATATTCTGCGATGTCGTAGTTTCCATACTTGGTTTGGTTTTTTTATTGTCTGAGGAAAACATGATTACTAATTTTTTTACTGTAATTTTAAATACGCACTTAAGTTTTTGTGTCGTTGAATAATAGCATAATTCGGTGATGAAATAGCAAAGTAGGGTTTGGTAATTTTCGGTTTAACTGGTCTACCTCTTTTATCTTTTTCATCGGTTTGTAAAAGTTGGGCAAAACCACTTGCTCCCGCAATACTTTTTAATCCATGCACCACCACAAAGGTAGTATTTTCATCATAGACATCTTTAGAGGTTGTTAAATCAAAGTATTTAACTTTTGCTACTTCCTCATCTAATATCTTTATAAAGGCATCTATATCTTCGTCAGAATTGTTTTCAAATTTGTAGATGACATTAAAGTATTCCGCTTTGTCATCTGGTAAAAATTCATTCTTAGCCAATGCTGGTATGGCCTCTTTCATTAACTGTTGCGCTTTTTTACCTTCTTCTGTATTGGCATATGTTAATGCGATATAGTTTACACCTTCCTTATAGGCTTCAAATCCGTAGAGTCTTCCTTTGGCTGAAGCTTTAAGGATTTCAAATTTAGGCACAATAGGGTCACCTTCCAGTCTTTTTATTTGTGTTTGAGCAGCTTCTATAACAGCAGCATACTCTTGGTTATTAAATTGTTCGTAAAGCTTGGTATAAATTGCTTCCGGACTATTTTCGTCTTTCGATAATTCAGATTGTGGATTTAGTAAAATTTCTGCGTATCGAGAGTCTGGATAA
>CBFHJN010000359.1:0-2284 GCA_965655805.1 Flavobacteriaceae bacterium | reverse complement strand
CATAAAAAAACGGTTTAGCGAAAGCCAAACCGCAGTTTTTCATGTGATTAAAAAATAGTAGCGAGAACGAGATTTGAACTCGTGACCTCTGGGTTATGAATCCAACGCTCTAACCAACTGAGCTACCTCGCCTTTTTCAAGGCTGCAAATATAATAACAAATTCATTATCACCAAACAATTTTTGGCCTAAAATAGTAGCCGTGGCTTATTCGGCTATTTGCGCTCATTATTGATGTATAAAAGTCGTGGTGTTAGTATTTAGTCATGTTAAATTTAAAACCATTGAAAAGTATAAGTCTAATCCAAAACCTTCTAAATGCGCATATAATTCTGTTAGCTGGTTCTCGCAAACCATCTTATGACAATTCAGGTAAGTCTTGGAATAGTAAGTCTATTCGTTTTAAATCCGTTGTATTATGTATGCTTTTTTGGGCATCTTCGTAGAGTAATTTGGCTTCGTCAAGCAAGGCTTCATGATATTCTGGAAGATGTGCTTCTTGCAGTAACAAGTATTTAAACATGATTAGTAACTTCTGAATACACGACAAATCATGCTTGCAGTACGTCCGATAGGACACCATAACTTGATAAAGCAATTCTTTGAAATTAGTGGTTGTTACGGCTATCAACGATTCATCACTAGATGTAATGATGGTTTGATCATTTTTTTTAAGTCGCATAGCAAATAATTCTGTCAAATAATCAATCGTGCTAATGGCTGTTCCGGGATCATTAATACCTGGCGACATGGCTTTTATGCCAATTTCCGTAATTTGTTTAAACGCTAATGCGTAATTATCTTCTACAAATTCCCCTCTTGCAAAATTGAAATTGGATAAAATATCTTCTACTAATTTATCATCAATAGCTTTATTCACTTTTATAATTGGAACGCCTTTTAAAACAAATAAGCCTTGTATTGGTAAAATTTCCAGTTGAATGTTTTCGTCTTTACAAATGCCTATTAAATTGGCAACAGCAATATTTTGAAAATAACCTGTTTCCGAACTGTAGTACGATTTCCAATCTGATGTGTCTGGAAAGGATAAGGCTTCATCTGATTCTTTTTCAAATAAAAAGTTCAAACGGGTTTTAGCCTTGTTATAAATGCCATCTAAAATATTATTAACTTGAATAGATTGGGAGATAGAGTGTATAAAATATAAGAAAGCGCCTAAACAAACAACGGTTAACATAATACCTAGAAGCACAGAAAAACCAGGTAATTGATATTTGTCATTTTCTTGCGGATTAATCCCAACAAGCGTAAAAGTGTTGTACAAAATTGTGGCTAAGTAAATACCTAATACATATTGATGATTTCTATTGGATATTAACCCAGGTAACACGCGTGGCGAAAAATTGCTCGATGCCTGATTCAATAAAACCATAACCATAGAAAAACTAAAAACCATAATAGAAATTATACCACCAGTTAAAAAACTTAAAAGGGTTTTGGCAATTTCGGGATTGTTAATTACTAGTTGTGGAATATGATCAAAAACAAAGGCAGAAATTCCTTCTTTTTCTAAAAACAGCATAAGCATAGCAAAACTAAATCCAGCAATACTTAAAAGCGTTGGGTAAAAAGCTATCTTACCTTGAATGGTATTTATAAAACTTAATAATCGATTATATAGAGATTTCATAAAGTAATTTTTAAAATACAAGTTAACAACATTTATAGTGAATTTAAAATATAATTTATGCAACCTATCTTCTTACATATTTGGTAAGTTATACTAAATTTATTAACATTTTATTGTAGGATAAAACTGTCATACATGTTTTTAATCGATGAAATGTTACTTTTAATCGTTTATTTGGTTAAATTTTTATATATTCGAATTATATTTGTAATCCTTCAATAAGTCCCTAAATCGATATTATCACCTTATTAAAGGTTAATTATTCCATTTGAGGCACATTGTGTCTTTTCCCTCATGTTTATATTTATAGTTTGCAGCATGTTATGTTGCAAAAATTTAAGGTTATTAATCCATCTTCCCTCGACAGTGATTTTTAAACTAACGAAATTTAATAGTAAATATTTTTAACCCTAAATAAACTAACATGAAAACCCTTAAAATTACTTTAGTAGCAGCTATTTTTTGTATGACACTTACAGGTCTTACTATTCAAAAAGATAATTCAAATTCTACAAACCAAGAGGAGGTTACGCAACAAGATGATTTTGATTATGCGTTTCAAACAAAGCGTCATGTAAAAAAAGGTGCGCAAGTTCCAACTCAAGGATAAAATTTACATTTTAAGTATCAATAG
>CBFHJN010000358.1:0-2290 GCA_965655805.1 Flavobacteriaceae bacterium | reverse complement strand
TGAAGGCCATCCATTGCAAATATATTATCAAGAAAGTGCTTTGATTCAGAAATTGCTTTTAGAATTAGATGACGTTAAAATATCAGAGGACTTCCAAACGTATTTTAATATTTTTAATCAACTAACAACTATTGAAAAACGCTTTAAACGCAAAGAGAATCAGCTGTTTCCGTATTTAGAAAAACACCATTGGAATGGACCCAGTCAGGGTATGTGGTCTTTTCATGATGTTTTAAGAGAGCAAATTCGATTATTAAATACACATAACGAAACCCAAGATTTAGAAAAAATAACAGAAAATCTACCATATTTATTGGAAGGCATTAAGCGCTTATTATTTATTGAAGACCAAAACCTGTTCCCCAACGCTATGCGTTTATTAACCCAAGAAGATTGGGAAGAATTTTATCAAGGTGATGAAGAAATTGGTTGGATGCTCAAGGAAAAACCAGCACCATTTCCTACCAAAGAATCAGAATATATTCATCCAAGTGAAGATTTTACAGAACGAGCGCAAAGCTTTTCTTTGGAAAATACGTCGCACTATGACGAAGGCTATATGACACCTGAACAGGTAAATTTATTGCTAAAATTTTTACCGTTAGACATTACTTACGTAGACGAAAATGACAAAGTTATTTTTTACAACCGAGGCGAAGATCGGGTATTTGCGCGAAGCAAAGGTATTATAGGACGGGAAGTGCGTTTTTGTCATCCGCCAAAAAGCGTGGATATGGTTTTAAGGATTTTAGAAGAGTTTAAAGCAGGAAACAAAGATGTTGCCGAGTTTTGGTTCAATTTTAAAGGGCAAATTATTTACATCAGATATTTTGCCATCAGAGATCACAATAAAACCTATAAAGGTGTTTTAGAAATGTCGCAGGATATAACCGAAATTCAAAAATTAGAAGGACAGAAGAGATTATTAGATTGGGATTAAAATGCATACGATGAATCAAGTTAATACAAAACCATCCATTTACTATCCACCAGGCGGAATTTTAATGTGGATTATTATTTACCTAGAACTCATAACCTTTGGCGGTGTTTTAGTTGCCATGGTGTTATTTGCAAAAGATGAACCTGAAATTTTTCATGACTCCAGATTATTATTAAATGCCAGTTTTGGCGCCACAAATACGGTATTTTTATTAGTTAGCGGTTTTTTTATGGCCTTAACGGTTAGTGCCTTAAAAGTTCAGAATTTAAGCAAATCAAAGTTGTATTTAAAATTAACGATGCTTGGTGGCTTGCTGTTTTTAGGATTGAAAACAGTAGAATATATGGGTAAAATTGATTTAGGCTTAACCATGGGCTACAACACCTTTTTCTCTTTTTATTGGATGCTTACCCTATTTCATGTCATTCACGTACTGGCTGGCTTAGTAATTTTAGCTTCGGTTTTAAGAACCATGGTAAAAAGTCCCGAAAAACTCATTTTAGAAGATGTTGAAGCCAGTGCCACCTTTTGGCATATGTGTGATTTGATTTGGCTGTTATTATTTCCAATAATTTATTTAGTTTTTTAATATGAAACAGAAATCGTTTTTATACGTCCTCCTCGTACTGATTTTGTTAACCGTATTATCAGCGATTGTATCTAATTCAGAAATTGCAAAAACCATGGAAATTATTATGGTTTTATCGGCTTTTAAATTTTTGATTGTAGCCTTTTACTTTATGGAATTGCGCCATGCCCACGTATTATGGAAAGCATTATTAATAGGTTGCTTAACTATTTTTATAGGGTTGGTTGTAATTATTTAAGTTGGTTTTTCCGAAGTTTCTTCAAGAATATTGAAAGCTTTTAAGGAAATGTAACGGCCTTTTGTTTTAATTTCATCTACAAATTCGGCAAGGGTTTTTTCTTTAAAATCCTTAAAAATTTTCTGTTTGAATGCCGAAACTGTAAAATGTACAGGACATGGATTATCATCACCGCATTTAGAGAGACCTAAAAAGCATTGATTAAATTTATCATGACCGTCAATAACCAAGACAATGTCCCAAACGGTCCGTTGTTTATTAGCATCACTTAAATAAAACCCACCATGAGGCCCTTTTACAGAAGTAACCAGATTATTTTTATTTAATTGCTGAAGTAGTTTGGCCAAAAAAGGTTGAGGCGCTTCCAATTCCTCCGAAATTATTTTAACCCCAATTTTATGATCCTCATCCGAACACATTCCTAAATATAGAATGGATCTTATAGCGTATTGACAAGCATTTGATAACACCGTTTTTTTTTCAAAGATATAAAAAAGATATTTTAGTCCTATTTTTTAATAAA
>CBFHJN010000357.1:0-2292 GCA_965655805.1 Flavobacteriaceae bacterium | reverse complement strand
TATTCATAATACTACTTTCTTCTATTTTAATTAAGGGTGGTATTAAGGGTAGTATTTTATCATCAAGCATTTTAAGTAATTGCATACTTATATTTCCATCACAAACCATAGACGGAGAAGCACCTCTTATTCTCGTAGCAATCCAACATCCTATTGTATCATCGTGCTTTAATAATGCATTTAACTGTTCTATTTCGTGTGTTTCTAAATAACTTCCTATCATTTTAATAAAGTTTGTGGCTTAATTTAGTAAATCTCTTATTTCTTTTCATGTTGTTTTTTAATAAAAAGTAAAATATAATTTTTAAACCGATATAAGATATTATTAACCCTATCAAAACACCTAAAAATCCAAAGATTATATGTAAATAGTATGTGCTCATATCAATTAAGTATTTCTAAGTGTTTAACTTCTAAATGTAAATCAAAATCAGTATCTCTTATTACATAGTTTACGGGTAAAGCTTTTTTAGTATCAAAGTAATAAATACAGTGTTTTAAGTGAGTTAAAAACATTATCACATCCATTGGGTACTTTACTATGTAGGTTAAATCATCATTCATAAAACAAATATAATACAATAAAATAACATAAACAAACATAAAGTAAAGAAAAAATATATAATTGTATGTAAATAATTAAATATAAGGTAGATAAGGTGTGTTTATACATCAATAATAATTAAAATAATTTGCCTTATGATTAATATTAATAACTCTTAATATTAAGAAATATTAAAAAAATTTATTAAAAAACAACTATTTAACATTAAACCAGTGTAAACCCCTTTTAATTTTAATTATTATTATATTTGTATATGTTTAACCATAACAATTTAATATGACAGTAAGAAAATTAATTGAGAATTTTAGGACAATAACCAAAGTGTACGATTCTATTGAAAAATTTCAAAGAAAATTGGATTTAGTTCCTGCGTATAATGAAATGAAAGAAGTAGTTCAGATGTTTGAAAAGGAACGGGAAAAAATATTGACACCTTTAAAAAAAGAAGGTAAACTACCTGATTCAAATCTAAACGAGGCGAATGAAAAAATAGAGCCTTACTTACAACAAGAGGTTGAATTAAAAAATAATATTAAATTTACCAAAGAAGAAGCGGAGAAATCTAAAATAACGGGCAGCGAGTTAGCTGCAATAATAGATTTAATTGAAGTATGAACTGGGAATATGAATACGTAGAGGGGACAACAATAGGCATAACAATGTCTTATGTAGATGATAGTCTAAACGGAATAGATGTATCGGATCACGTTTTTACGCTTACTGTAAAAAACCTCACAGATAATTCATCAAATAATTCCAGTGCGATAATCAATAAAACAGGAACAAACCAAATTCCAGAAGCAGGAGTAGTGCATTTCCCTTTTGATGTCGATGATACAAATGGATTAGATGGATTAAAAAAAGCCGAAATAGAAATGACTGATTCGGACAGCAAAACTCAAAGTATTATATTCACATTTCGGATAGTTCATAACGTAAAAGACAAAAGCTAATGGCATTATTATTAAAACAAACACGCAGCGGGTTGATATTGCAACGCACAGATGGAATAACTGTTAATTACACAGGTTCATCTCCATCAACAAAAACTATTACAACTCTAACCAGTTCAACAGAGATAGATTCAGGGGTGACAACACGCCCTAAGTTTATCGAGGTGTATGATTCATCGGGCAATAAATTAAGTGATTTGACAATCGGGCCATCTAACGTAACGCAACCTGGGGGTAGCGGAACAAATTGGATTATTAAATTCCCTAACCTAACGAGTACAAAATCAAATGTGACATTATACTTTATAGCATCATAAACTACCCACCTACGCTAAAGCGATAGGATGGTTTTAGAACTAAGAACATCATGAAAAAACTAATTTTATTATTTTTATTAGGATTAATTATAAATAAATCATTTGGTCAGGTGGGAATGGATTTCAAAGTAAACCATAACGATGATGTTACAATGGCCGATACCGCTAAATTCACGGCTAATGATTCGGTTATTTTTAATTCTAAAATATACCTAAACGGCGAAACCTTAGATACAACTTATTTAAGTTCGGCAAGAGACACTTTGTTTATGTTGTTTAACAGCAAAGCAGATACGGTATTTGTATTAGACAATTATGCAGGCGGAGGTTTTACGCAAGAACAAATAGAGGACTTTGTTGGTACAATGTTTACCGGAAATACAGAAACATTAATAACCAGTGCTTATGTTGACGGAACTGGAAAAATAACTTTGACAGTAGACAATGATTTAAGTAA
>CBFHJN010000356.1:0-2300 GCA_965655805.1 Flavobacteriaceae bacterium | reverse complement strand
ATCTTGTCAGCAAAATCAATACCTTGATGATTTGAAGAACATGCTTTGCATGGAGCAACCCTGTAACCAAAACTACTAGTTATTTCATTATCTTTTACTGGCCAGTACATTTCTGGAACAACAACAATTCTTTGAATTCTTGGATTGTTATCTTTATTTCCCCTTACCAAAAAGGGAGCAGTCTTATCGATAAAAAGCTCTGTTTCTTTGTCAACATTCTCAATCTCTAAATTTAGAGTTTCCGCTGCCGCAAAATTTTGAGCGGGAATGATAAAAGAAAAAACAACAACAATAAAAATCGTAATTTTTAAAAACATAGATAAGACTATACCAGTGTTTTACAAAAAGTCAAAATTAGACTTCTAGAATATTACCAGAAGCTACCCATTCATCGGTTGAACGTTTACGAATAGATACTTCTACATACCTGTCAAATAACCTAAATTGATTATCTGCAAAGGGTCTTACGGTAACACCAGTATCCCCTTTGACAACAACGTTATATGGAGAAGTGTTGTAAATATTAATGATGGTTCCTACTGGAAAACCAACAGAAGAATTTCTTGGAATGGTAATAGTGTAATCCCCAGTACCATTTACTGCAACAATCTTTCCAATATCGTTAATGGTTAAGGTATATCCCCTATTTGTTACAACATTTTCAATAGAGTACCTTAAGTCTTGAGCTTGATTAAGCGTTAAGAATTTGTTGTCGGCTTCTGTTTTTGTATAGTAATTGGAAATAAAAACTGAGCTGCCGCCTGCGGTTCTTACGTACCTAGCGTCACCAACGTCGGTAAATTCGCCCTGCTCAAGAAAGGTTCTCCATTTGCTCCAAACCAAGGTTGCTTGAGTTGGGTCGTAAAACTTAAATCTCCAATATGTTTTGTTATTAAGATTTACACCTGTTTCTGGCTCTTGGGCACCTACCGCTTGATACTCTTGAAAAATGACTCCGTTAGTATTTACTACAGAAAGAAGACCAGCAAAACCAACGGGATAGTTTGGATCGTTGTTAGCTGTTTCATTATTGAGCTGAACATAAAAGCCAGTTTCCTCTAAAGTGTCTAAATCTGTTTGAGCAGGTATTGCTTGTGGATTTTTGTCTAGCTTAGAACTATCAATAACGCCTAAGTGTCCTGCAATAGATTCTTCTGGAATAGTTGTTGGAGTACTTGTGTCTGAACCATAATGATATAGTCTTAAGGCTGTCTGAATATCTGCATTATCTGTAATGCTTGGAATTCTAGTGTTATATGGAGAATTCGAACCAGTTCCAATATTTTCAGGCATTACTCACCTCCTAGAAAACTAAGAACTTCTGTTGGATCAACAACAAATATTGAAATGTTTGCAATAACTGTTTTATCATCGATAGAGTTCCAGGACGATCCATTAAACTCTGCTGCTTTAAAAATAATTGGGATAAGAAGTTCGTTTGTTTCTGAGTCTTGCTCAATATCATCGACCTTTACGGAAACGGCAGCGGGATTGTGATCTTCACCAATAAAAGAGTTAGCTAAAGATTCAATATTATAATTGCTTAGCGTTGCCTGAACACTAAAATAATGCTTAGTTCCTTGAAGTGTTGGAAATTCTGTTCTCAAATTTACCAGGCCTAAGTCAAAAATGTTAATTCTTACTTCAGCCTCACCATTAGTAAATTCTAGAGGTTTGTTTGCGCTATAAAAATTAACACTTAGCTTAATCTGTGGAACCCATCTTTGAGTTCCCTCTTGATTTGTATACTGATACATTTGCAAATAATTTTCGCTAGCTGGATCTGTAACAATGTAAAGGTCTGCAAACTGTGGTGTGGCAATAAAGGTTGCTCTTGGATCGTTTGGCTCAAAAAGTCCATACATTACGAAGACACCCCTGTTCCCGACTGGTCCAACATTAGTTTCTAATGTTACGTTTGATGGACCACCCAGAACTGTTATGTCTTCTGTGGATAAATTTACCTCTGCCAATTCTTAAGACCCACTTTCAACTGTTGTTTCGGCAACAGTCCCCTCAGTTACGTTAAAGTTTCCTACTGGAATTGAAGAGCCAGCATCATTAACGGCAACAATTGCAAAAATGTAAGAAAATCCTGACATTATTGGTACAGACGGGTAATCAACTCCTCCAAAAGAAAAGGCGGTAGTGTCAGTAAGTGAGTAGCTAGTAGAGGCAGTTTCAAAAGCAGTTAAGTCTGGTATCGCTGAAAGTAACAGATTAAGAGCAATAGTGCTTTCGAATTCCTCTTGATAAGGGACAGCGTACAGCCTGTATCCGCTTGCTGGTGATCCTAATGG
>CBFHJN010000355.1:0-2317 GCA_965655805.1 Flavobacteriaceae bacterium | reverse complement strand
TTTGAACTATTCGCCTCAATCACATCGTGATGGTATTGCAACCTATTTCCGAGCGTATTTGGATGGCTTTATGAAAGATTGGATTAAAAATAATCCGAAACCAGATGGCGAAAAATACAATCTATATGGTGATGGTTTAAAAGTCTATACCACAATCGATTCACGCATGCAAAGCTATGCAGAAGAAGCTGTACAAAAGCACATGCCAAGATTGCAAGCAGAATTTGATAATCAAAATACACCAGACCGAAACCCTACAGCACCATTTTTGGAGTTGGATAAAAATGAGATAGAATCCTTAATGAGTCGTGGTATGCGACAATCAGAGCGTTGGCGTGTTCTAAAAAAAGAAGGCAAAAGTGATAAAGAAATTATTGCTTCTTTTGATAAACCAAGTTCTATGACCATCTTTTCCTGGAAAGGCGAAGTAGATACCATTATGAAGCCTATAGATTCTATGCGCTATTATAAAAAGTTTTTGCATCCAGGTATGATGTCCATGGATCCGTTAACAGGCCATGTAAAAGCATGGGTTGGTGGTATGAATTATAGACATTTTCAGTATGACCATGTTAAACAAGGAAAACGTCAAGTAGGTTCCACATTTAAACCATTTGTGTATGCCACGGCTATTGACCAGTTGCACTTATCACCATGTTATAAAATGCCACAATCGCAAATCACGATTGAAGCTTTAAAATTTGGAAACCCATTACCTTGGACACCAAAAAATTCTGATGGTGATTATGGTGGAGAAATTACACTTCAAGCCGCTTTGGCAGGCTCTGTAAATACTATAACGGCAAGATTGATGGATAAAGTGGGTCCGCAACCTGTTATTGATCTAGTTGAAAAATTAGGTGTGGAATCTGAAATTCCAGCCGTTCCATCTATAGCTTTAGGAACAGCTGACTTAAGTGTGTATGAAATGGTAGCTGCCTATGCAACCTTTGCTAATCAAGGGGTTTATACCAAACCCGTTATGGTAACGCATATTGAAGATAAAAATGGAACGGTGTTATACCAATTTACACCCGAATCGCGCGATGTTATTAGTGCCGAAACAGCCTACGTAACGGTCAAACTTTTAGAAGGAGTTACTCGAGGTGGTTCCGGAACCCGTTTACGAACTAAAGGTGCTGATGCCTATCGTGCTGACTACCGCGAAATAATTACAGGTTACCCATATCAATTTACAAACCCAATTGCTGGTAAAACAGGAACCACACAAAACCAGAGTGATGGTTGGTTTATGGGAATGGTGCCGAATTTAGTAACTGGTGTTTGGGTGGGCGCAGAAGATCGTGCCACGCATTTTAAAAGCATTACCTATGGCCAAGGTGCTGCTATGGCATTACCAATTTGGGGTATGTACATGCGCAGTTGTATTGATGACGCTGAATTAGACATTTCTACAGGCGACTTTGAAGCACCAAAGGATTTAACCATTCAAGTAGATTGTGATGAATATGAAGAAGCTATTGAAGAAACAGTTCCAGCAGAAGAAATTCCGGATGAATTGGATTTTTAAAATCCTCGCGAAAGCGGGAATCTCTTTCAAAGAATTAACTATTTGAGAATGATTATTTGTGGAAATTCTGAACGTATTACAATAATCTACTAATGTCATTCCGACGCTAGGAGGAATCTCAAAACCATTTTTAATTATCTGTCAGTTCGCCTGCCTGTTGGCAGACAGGCGTGTTCCTTTCAAAAGCGCTAGCTTATGAAATAAATGTATCGAGAACGACAACATGAGGCCAAAAACATCCAAAATCCGAAAATCCCAAAAAACCCAAAGTGCTGAAACTGGACCATTTTACGGGAAAACCGTAACGGTTTTTTAGGTTTTAGATGAATGACACTTTTTTTAACATAATTCGCTGGTTTAGTTTGTTTTTTATTTAAACATTTGAAAATAGCCAGTCATAAATTAGACTCTTGCTTAAAATTTTTAACTAAATCATCATCTATTTTTAACGCAATTTATTCCAAACTATGAAACAAATCCATATCCTAAACTATTTAAAACTCGGAATTCTGCTCTTTGGAATTTCACTATTACTGGTTAATTGTCAGAAAGATGATGATCTTAATTCCTCAAGCATTAGTTTAGAAAATAAAATTACCAAATCAAAAATTCTAAACTTAGATGATATTCAAAACAATAATGGAGTTTTAGAAGCTTTATCATTATTAGAGAAAAACCATTTAGCGAAGGGCGTTAATATAAATGATTACAATCTCGATTTTTCAGTAAATAAGGATTATATTATTTATTTAAAAGGAGAAAACATTGAATCCTACACTATTCAAA
>CBFHJN010000354.1:0-2334 GCA_965655805.1 Flavobacteriaceae bacterium | reverse complement strand
AAACTATAATTAATGATTACAAAGACGAAGAATATGAATTGGATTTAAAAGGATTGAAATTTATCCCGAACCATTCTTTTAAAGAAATAAATGAATTATTAGATTTTGACAATTTAAATGGAGTAATTAACGGCTGTACTAATTATAGTGATAGACCATATATTAATGATAAAGAGACCGAGGAGTTTAAATATCCTTGCATTTATTCGATTGGAGTGAATGGTGTTAAATATAAATATTCAAGTATAAATGACAAAGGCCATTTTGGTGTAACTAAATTCATTGTATCCCATAGTGATAAATTTGTTAAAGATGTAGATGGAAAATATGGAGTTTATAACTGGTGTTCATATGTTGTTTGTAATAAAGATGAACTCGATGAAATAGAAAAATGTTTTAACAATGATAAATTTAAAAATATTTTAGATGGATGCCGATTAACAAGAGTTAAATATAATTATTGCATTTTAAAATATTTAAAGAAAGACTTTTGGAAGAAATTTATTTAAATATATAATTTTTTAAATAAATTTTACAATTTTTTAAGGATTGTATTTATATAATTTTTTTTTAATTAATAAAAAATTTACAATTTTTTAAAAATAATAATATAATAACCCTTAAAAAATTGTAAAATTTTTAAATGCAGAAGAGTTCCATTAGTACAGAGTTAGGTCGTGATATGACATACAACTTGCCCCGTTCAAAGGCTTCCCACGTGCAACGTAAAGAACATTTGATGAAGATGTCAAACGGAGCCCAGAGCGGGATTGCAGGAGGTTCTAAAATTGACTTTAATATTCCCGCCGGTAATCTTCTTATGGTTCCCCGCGAACATTACTTTTCTTGCCGTGTTAAATTAACTAATGCCTCACATTTACTTGGTGGCAGTGTTCATAGACTTATTAACCGGATTAGAATTCTAACCGGAGACGGAGTTCCCTTAGAGGATATTAACAGCGCTAATGTATTAAACGAGCTTATTAGAATTGTTCATATGCCCGATAGTTATGAAACCGCCGTGTTAGCCCACGAGAACGTTTATGATAGTTATGCTACCGATGTACGAGTGGCCGATCATATTAGGAAAAGTGATGACCTTGATTTTAGCCACAATTATTTTGATAATAGTGCTGCAGTTGGAACACAGCCAAATGCTGGAACTGGAGGCCCCCCCCCCGTGCCAAATAAAAGGTTTGTAGGTACAAAGAAAACAGATTTTGAACTTAATGGTAGAGATTGGACTGGAAATGATGGAAAACTATTAGTATTCCAGTTACACGCCAGTGGATTACTAATGCACGAGAAATTCTTGCCCTTAAAATACCTTAAAGGCTTACAGATTGAAATCTATCTTGAACAGGCTTCTACCGCTTTAACAACCGGAACTTCTTATACTATTAACAGTCCCCGTTTATATTACAGTGCAATTACCCCCAGCGAGAATGTCGATGCTTCATTAAACAAGGCTTATAACAACGGTCAATTAAACTTGTATTTTGATACTTGGCATAACCGCCAAAGTACCCGTAATTCAAGTGATTTTTCATTTGATATTACTAAGAGTGTTTTACGTGCTAAGAATGTTTATGTTGTAAAACGACAGAATTCTATTATTGCAAGCGGGGCTGATAGTTTTGCATTCGATGCCCTTAATTTTGGTGGCAGTGATGGCACAGCCGATACTTATTACCAATTTATTTACAACAACATTCGATTACCTGTTGACCGAGTATCCAGTGTTGAACGGGCCTTTGTAGAACTATTGAAGGCAAGCGGACAATTTGGTGATACTTCACGTGATGTTATTAAATTTAAGGAGTATATTTCTAATAAATTTGTTGTCGGTGTTGATATGGAGACTTTACCCCAGAGTGATAAATTTAGTGGTGTTAGTACCCGCGATAGTAAACCAATTCAATTTGATTTAAAACTATCAACTCCTACTAATACACGTTTAGACGCATTCTTACATTATACCGCGGTTGTAAATCTTTCTAAGGATGGAGTTAAGGTTTATGAATAATCCTTAAAAAATTTACAATTTTTTAAATAAAGCTTTTTACTATTTTTTAAATAAATTAACAATAATATAGTAATATTTTTTTTATGAAATTGATAGAATACAAAAAATCTATTAAATATGTAATTGAAGAAGATTTAGAAATATTGACAAATTTTATCATAGAAAAAAGGATATCCCTTGAATTTTATTATTTGATTTTAAAAAAAAGAAAATTTATAGATTTTTTAATAAAAGACAAAAAATATAGATTGATAGGTTTATTAAAAATTGATAGCCATAACTATGCAAAAGATATATATTTTATAATT
>CBFHJN010000353.1:0-2337 GCA_965655805.1 Flavobacteriaceae bacterium | reverse complement strand
GCATTTTCTAGCGAATTCTGAATTTTCAGATAAAAAACCATAACCAGGATGAATGGCATCCACATTTTTAGATTTGGCTAGCGCAATAATTTCATCACTATCTAAATAGGGTTTTAACGGCTGATTGTCTTCGCCTATTTGGTAGGATTCATCCGCTTTATTTCGGTGTTGCGAATACCTGTCTTCATAGGTGTAAATGGCAACTGTATCCAAATTTAATTCGGTACAAGCACGTAAAATACGGATGGCTATTTCTCCTCTGTTGGCAATTAAAACTTTTTTAATTTTCATAAGTTCTCCGTTTTATTTAATGATATATGGATTTTCATTTTTGTAATTTCTAACTATAAAATCGATGGCATTTTCCAGCAATTCTCCCATATTTTTTGATTTTTTAAAATTCACATCGCCAACCAGATTAAATAATCCTGCTTTGAGTTGTTTTATTTTTTCAGGTGATGAGATGTGATCATTTTTCATGCAAGTTAAAAGATGTTCTAATCGCTCATGTTCACTGGTTGCGCGCTTTGCTAGCAAGGAACGTTCTTCTTTTTCATATTGGTCAATAGATTCAGGCGCTAAAACGTCCAAACTTAATTTAACTAATGCATTATTTTCTTTTAAAAACTGTGGTTTATACACTTTAGGGTTGCCTTCATAACTTTGTTGATCAAAATCGACTGCACGAATGCGGTATTGAACTCTGTCAAAATCTTGGGTTACGACAACCACGTAATTATATGAGCGCATATCAGCTAGAAGACGCACAAAACAACGTTCGTTAAATTTTACGAATTCTTTAGCAAGTGCGCGTTTGTCTTGTTCTGATAACTTTTCTAAATGATGACTAATAAAGGTGTCACCAGCAATTCCCGAAATGTGCTCTTCTATCAAGGTGTCTTTATGAACCAGAAAAGTGATGTGATTTGGCGATAGCAGATGTTCCAATTCCAAGCCGTAGATTCTGGACGCATCTGCTTTTTTTACATAAAGAAAAATATAATTATCATTTAATACATTTCGAACCTTAATGCGAAACGGTTTGGTGTTTCCAAAGGTGCAAAAATCAATACTATCTATATTTAAATAGGGAATAATGGTGTCGCTTCCATCCGAATGTAGAATGGAATACATTTGTTTTAGGCTGTATTCTATTTCGTTACGTTCGTGTTCGGCAAAATAGGTGCGAATCCAAAGCGTATCATTGTCATTTTCATCTAGAATTTCTACAGCGCCTTGAAAGCGCAACAAATCATCGTAAAAAATTGGGATTTTAATGTTTCTTCCTTGTGCAGTCAAGTACTCCGACAATAAAGGCGTTATAGGAAAAGCGGGTTTTTTCTTGGAAATGAGTTTTTTATCCACGATATATGAGCTAGGCTTCCGAAGATAATTTTATTATTAATTAAAACCTATAATCTGATATTAAAAAATAATAAACTGGTTTATTTATTCAATTTAAAGATCAATAATTTAGTATAGTAAACTTTATGTCTTTGAATCTGTTCGAAACACTGTAATTATACTAAATATAAATGCACATAAAATAACCCAAATGGAACCAGCTATAAAGCCACCAATAATGTCAGATGGATAATGCACACCAAGGTATATGCGACTTACACCAATACTACATATGAGAAATATTAATAGTGTGATTATGATAACCTTTAAAAATCCATGAATTTTAAAATTGTAAAAAAGAAAAATTAGAAATCCGTAAAATGCCATAGCTGTCATGGCATGACCGCTTGGGTAGCTCAATGTTTCAATGGTAACTAAATGTTCTAATTCGGGTCTGGACCTGTTTATAATTTGCTTTAAAATTAGGTTAGAACTTAAGGCTAATAGCATCACCAGACTTAACTGTATGACGTAGTTCCAACTCTTGAAAATTAGATAAAATAATACAGTGCATAGGGCTGAAACAATTAAATAACCATAGATATCGCCTACTTCTGTTATAAATATGAAAAATTTTGTCAAGGATTCCGATCTGAATGATAAAACGAAATCTGTAACAGCAGTATCAAACTGCGATAAAGAGTCCGTTTTTAGATTTTCAGTTAATTCAATAAATAGATTAATGCCTCCAATGATTAAGAATAAGGCTATTCCTGAAATTATTAGATAAGGTAATTGATTTTCATATTTACTATGCCAATATTTAAGAAGTTTCTTAAGTTCTTTAAGAGCAAATTTTATTAGTTTTAGCATAGTGGCATGGCGAAATCTATAAAAGTATTAATCATTTTCTTTTGAAGCACGTTTTTTTCTGTCATCGTCAGATTTCCCATATTGATTATAGTGATCTTTTTTTTGTGCGCCTTTTTCGTC
>CBFHJN010000352.1:0-2340 GCA_965655805.1 Flavobacteriaceae bacterium | reverse complement strand
TTTAGATGCGCCAACAGCTTGGGCTTTTGGATTTCAAGAGCCAGCAACTCCAGTTATGGAAGGTATTGATAATTTTCATTCAGATCTTTTATTTTTTTTAGTGGTTATTTGTATTTTTGTTTTTACTTTATTATTTTATGAAATTTATAACTTCGGCATGAAAGCCGATGAGAAAAGAGAATTAGTTCATTTTTCAGAACATGCGGGCTTAGAGACCGTTTGGACAATTGTTCCAACATTAATTTTATTAGTAATTGTATTTCCTTCTTTAGCATTATTATTCGCAACAGAAGATTATATTAAAAAACCTTATTCAACATACCATATTATTGGTAGACAATGGTATTGGACATATGAGTACCGAGATTCTTATTTAATTGACCCAGAAGTTAAAGAATATCGTTACGATAGCTATATGGTACCTACAAATGAATTAAGAAATGGAGAATTAAGGAATTTAAAAGTGGATAAAGGTTTGATTGTTCCAGCATATGTACCATTGCGTTTATTAATTACGTCTAGTGACGTTATCCATTCGTGGGCTTTACCAAGTGCAGGTGTTAAGGTAGATGCTTGTCCTGGGCGGTTAAATCAAATTTTTGTAACATTTAAACGAACAGGTCGTTTTTACGGACAATGTAGCGAAATTTGTGGCGTGAATCATGCTTTAATGCCTATAGAGGTTACTGTATTAGCGCCTGAAGATTACGTATCTGAAATGAAACGTATTTTCGCTATGTTGAAAAAAGGAGTGGATATTCAACGATATTCATAATCCAGAACATTAAATAATTTAACATTGCAAGTACGGATATTCCCTGATTATGCTTATATTAAATATTCTTAAATATCCGGCTTTTTTGGTTCGTTGGTTTTTTTCCACTAACCATAAAGACATTGGTGTATTATATATGATTTTTGGTGCTTTTGCTGGCGTTGCAGGTACAAGTTTATCTGTATTAATTCGGTTAGAATTAGCACAACCAGGGACACAATTATTTGTGGACTCTTTCCAATTTTATAATGTTGTTATCACAGCTCACGCTTTTATTATGATTTTTTTCATGGTGATGCCTATTTTAATGGGTGGCTTTGGTAATTTTTTTGTTCCTTTAATGATTGGGGCACAAGATATGGCATTCCCGCGGTTAAACAATATTAGTTTTTGGTTATTACCACCATCTTTCTTTTTATTGTTGTTATCTGCATTTGCAGAATCTGGTCCTGGTACTGGTTGGACGGTTTACCCTCCTTTATCTGATATCAAAGGTCATTCTGGCCCGGCAATCGATTTAGGTATCTTTAGTTTACATTTAGCTGGTATTTCTTCTTTAGGTGGTGCTATTAATATTGTGGCTACAATTCTAAATATGCGTAGTCCAGGAATGTATTTACATAGAGTACCTCTATATGTTTGGAGTGTATTCATTACAGCAATTTTACTAATTTTATCTTTACCCGTTTTCGCAGGAGGTATTACTATGTTATTAACAGACCGAAACTTCAATACAAGTTTTTTCAAACCTTCTGGTGGAGGAGATCCTATTTTATATCAACATTTATTTTGGTTCTTTGGTCATCCAGAAGTTTATATTTTAATTTTACCAGCTTTTGGTATTATTAGCCATGTAATTTCTAAATTTTCACATAAAGCTGTCTTTGGGAAACTAGGTATGGTTTACGCAATGGTTTCTATTGGTTTTTTAGGGTTCATCGTTTGGGCGCATCATATGTATACCGTAGGTTTAGATGTAGATACTCGTGCTTATTTCACTGCGGCTACAATGATTATTGCAATACCTACAGGTATTAAGATCTTTTCTTGGATTGCCACAATGTGGGGCGGCCGTATTGAGTTTAGAACCCCTATGCTATTTGCCCTAGGCTTTCTATTTCTATTTACACTTGGTGGCTTAACAGGTATTGCTTTAGCAAACGCAGCTTTAGATATTGCGTTACACGATACTTATTATGTTGTAGCACATTTCCATTATGTTCTTTCAATGGGAGCAGTTTTCGGAATTTTTAGTGGTTTTTATTATTGGATTGGTAAAATGTCTGGTAGACAATATCCAGAGGTTTTAGGTAAAATCCATTTCTGGTCTACGTTTATTGGAGTAAATTTAACTTTTTTCCCAATGCACTTTTTAGGCTTAAATGGTATGCCACGAAGAATTCCAGACTACCCGGATGCTTATAGTTCTTGGAACTTTATTAGTTCTTATGGTTCTTACTTGAATGTACTATCTGCCTTAGGTTTCATTGGATTAATTTATATTACTTTAGTTCACGGTAAAAAAATCGAAAGCCGTGATTATTGGTACCGAGGACGTCAAATTA
>CBFHJN010000351.1:0-2341 GCA_965655805.1 Flavobacteriaceae bacterium | reverse complement strand
TTAATGCCGTAAAAGGAATAACTTTTAATGATGTAAAATCTATATTATTAGGTAACGATGATGCTGCAACTCGTTATTTAGCAGGCAGAACAGAGTCTGAATTATATACAGAATTTCATCCTATTATTAATAATTCCTTTAAAAAAGTAGGTGCTGATCAAATTTGGTCTAACTTAATTACGCGCTACAACAGTATTCCGTTTACTTCTAATGTGAATCCGGATTTAACAGATTACGTGACAGAAGAAGCACTCAAAGGCGTTTATATAATGATAGCTGTTGAAGAAAAAGACATCCGAACAAAATACAGTTCCAGAACAACAGATTTATTACGCAAGGTTTTTGCCATGCAAGATTAACTGTTTGATAACAAATGCATAACATAAAAAACATAGCTTTATAGTAACTTTGTTTTGATCTTATAAGTTATATCCATTTCTCTTTTGGATTATAGAGTTAGTTAGTCTAAAAATCGGTTTGAGAACAGACCGATTTTTTTGTTAACAATTTAAGGTTTTAATTTGCTGAATTACAATATTTTAAATATATTTAAATTGTTAATGGCAAAAAAATGGAAAATCTCTCAAAACTCAAGCAGTCCCAAATAAAACTGCAATCACGCTATAAGGAACTTGTTGAACAAGCTTATAATTTAAGACAAACCGACTCCGCCCAAAGTGATATTTCTGAATATAAAGCGATTAAACTTCTCAATAAATTGAATCGTTTAAAGTATTTAAACAGGGAGACTTCAAAAAAAACCATTTCAACGTAATTTTAGTTTAAGTTTAACGTTTAGCAACATCTTATCTATTTACAATACTCGTATATCTATCTAAACACGTAATTATGAGTGCACAATTCTGTAAAATAGGAAAAGTAAAAGTCGATTTAAAAGCGCTTTTAGGAATACAAGAACTTGAAAAAAAATATAAAAATTTTATTGAAGAAGCTTACAATGTGAGTATGACAGATGCTAGTTTAAGTGATATGTTATATTTTGAAGCTAAAAAAATAAAGCAACTTATTTTGAAGTCAAAACAGTGTGATGCCACGTTTTAAAATAGTTGAAAGCTAGTACCAATCTACTACCATACCAGGAAAACATTTCGCCATCTACCAATACAATTTTAGCGTTGGGAAATCGTGGTTGAAGTGTAGATTTATGCGCATCTTTAAAAGGAAATGGTTCGCTGGATAAGAGTACCAATTCAACATTTGGATAAATTTTGTCTGCTGAAATTTCAGGGTAACGCGATTCATTTTCAAACGCATTTTTAAAATTATTGAGCGTAAGCATATAATTCACAAACGTATCATTGGCTGCTACCATCCAGGGATCTTTCCAAATAAAGTAAGCTACTTCCCGTTTGGGTTGTGTTTTTATAAACGTTTCAAAATCTGATGCTGCTTCTTGAATATTTGAAACTAAAAGATCTGATTTTTCTTTACACTTAAAAATCTCACCATACATATTTATTAATTCCAGACAATCTTCAACTGTATTAATATTACTAACATGAACGGCTGTAATTGTTTCCAATTCAGCAATCATATCCTGTGTATTTTCTTCTTTATTACACAGAATGACATCTGGTTCTAGGTCACGAATTTTATCATAATGAACTTGTTTGGTTCCTCCAACTACAACAACGTTAGTCGTAATATGCTGTGGATGCACACAGAATTTAGTCACACCAACTATTGAGTCTTCCAATCCTAAATCGCAAAGCAATTCGGTAATACTTGGAACCAAACACACAATACGTTTTGGCGTACTAGTAATAGAAATTTTTCTTTGAAGCTGGTCTTTAATGAACATTTTTTAAAATAGCTGCCATTTCTTTTTGCATACTTTGAGCTTGTTTAGCTGCAGCTTGTGCGAAATCTTCTTGATTGGAGGCATAAATAATGCCTCGTGATGAATTGATTAGTAATCCTACATTTTTGCTCATGCCATATTTACAAACATCCTGTAAATTTCCACCTTGTGCACCAACGCCTGGAACCAATAAAAAACTTTCAGGAATAATCTGTCGAATATCAGCTAGATATTCTGCTTTGGTGGCTCCAACGACGTACATGAGATTTTCAGAATTCTCCCATGTTTTTGAGGTTTCTAAAACCTGTTTATACAATTCTTTGCCATTCACTTCTTTAGTTTGAAAATCAAAAGCACCTTGATTGGACGTTAATGCCAATAAAATGGTATGTTTATTTTTAAAAGCCAAAAAAGGTTCAACAGAATCTTTTCCCATATAAGGTGCAACGGTTACGCTGTCAAAAGCTAAATCCTCAAAAAAGGCTTTGGCATACATACTGCTGGTGTTTCCAATATCGC
>CBFHJN010000350.1:0-2371 GCA_965655805.1 Flavobacteriaceae bacterium | reverse complement strand
TGAAAAGCTCCCAATCAATATAATTCTCACCCAAAACGTTTTCAGTAGTTTTAGGTAAGAGATGTGTGCGATAATGAGTAGTTAAAATTATTGAAGAAACCATTAATTCTTGTTTTGATTTTTATAAATTATTTTATCAATAGTATCTTTTTTTGAAACATGAAAAGCCAAAATATTATATTTAACTTTATCTACTGAATCTGATAGTAATTTGCTGTTTTTGTTAAGTGGTAATGATATTAAATCATAGTTCATTGATTTAAATAAATCAACAATATCTATTAAATTATTACTTTCTGGAAGATACTCAAAAATGATATATGGTTTCTTTTTATTAATAATCTTTGTAGCTCCCTGTAAAACTTTTAATTCATGTCCTTCAGTATCAATTTTAATTAATTCGGGTAAACTTTCATCATTCGAACAACCATCAAGTGTTATAACGTCAACCTTCACACTATTGAAGTTCTCCATTTTTTCAGTACTTAAAAATCCTAAGTATGTTTCATTCTCATGATAATTTAAAAAAAGTTTGCCGTTTTCATCACCTACGCCTTTATTTATCCAATTTTCCTCAAATGAATTAACAGAAAACATTTTATTATAACGGTTAAAACAGAACTTATTAGGCTCAAAACTTAGAACTTTAATTCCTTGAGCGGCCATTATTAATGAATGATAACCAGAGTTTGCCCCAACATCATAAAACACTTTAAAATTGTCATTATTTAACAAATCTATATAGGTCTGCTTTACTTCAATATCATGAAACAGTAATGCGAAAGCACCCCCAAATCCCTTATCGGAATATGGCAGAATAATTTTCTTATTATTAAAAAACAATTCTATGACCCCATCCTTGATAACTCCATTATAATTGTTTATATACTTTCTTACATGATAAAAACAATCCGTTCTATATTTATAATCTAGGTTTGAGAAATAATTCATCAAAAGATTTCTAAAAAACTTAATTTTCATCAATTTCATGAAATATAGATTAGCAAATCTATTTTTCCAAATAAGCTTGTTTTTAATTTTTTTTATCATTTAGAATTAAAATTAAGTTATGTCAAAAGTTGATTTTTAGGGAGTAATTAAAAAAGGATTAATCATCTTTTATAATGGTTCCATTTTAAAAAAACTATATGCCTAAACAATTATTTTCTTTGTAGAATATTGTGGTTTTGGAGTTCCAATAATAGGCTACCGCCAACCCTTTAAATGAGATGGATTTAAAATTGTTTGCCTTCAGCAATTCAAAAGAAACTTGATAGTCTGCTCTATTTGAGTTGTCAAGAATAATAACTCCCTGATCTGTGAGGCAGTTTATTGCCTGCTCGACACATGCATTTCTAACAATTCCATCGACTAGAACGATATCAAACTTTTGATTTTGTTCATTAATACTACTTGCATACTCCTTTTCATTCTCTTTAAAAAGAAGTGTTGCATTGTCTATTTCTAATTTTTTGGTTTTTTCAAACCACTCTTTGTTATTGTCAACGGATACGATTTGATTGATTAACTTTGAGAAATAACTTGTAGAAGAGCCCATTCCGTACTCAAACATAGTGAGTTGCTTCAATTTTTCTTTACAACTTTCTAAATAAAAATAAGCACCATACGTAATCCATGGAATTGCATTGCCTTCCTTATCAATATTGTTTTTTAAACGAACCGAATCAAACCAACCAATATTTTGCAAATAGCTTTTTGTCTCATCTAACGTGTAAAGTTTAAGTACATTTTTTTCATCTTCATTCAAAAGTCGAGACAGCACAAACTGTTTGATATTAAAGACTCGTATAATCCTGTAAACGATTGCCCCTATATAGTTTTTTATACTCATATTTTAATTTTTAAAAAAGACGTTTTGGTATCTAAAAAATGTTCTTTTCGAGTCATGTAATACAGCTTATCAATGAATTTTAGTACATAATCTGGATTGGTGCGCTCTGCTTTCAACCTGCGCAAATAAAATTTCCACAAATTTAACTCTAACTTACTTATTAAATTGTATTTATGAATAATATTAAATACATTACCGTTAACTTTATGCATCTTCCACAAATTCATTTGAATCGAAAATAAAAGTTTTGCTGATAAATACCGCTTGCGACGATCAAGCTTATTTGCCGTGTTGAGCTTTTCAATGATTGTCTCAACCGTATAGATTCTGTTTAATAAATGAGCTTTGGACACCCCTTTTTTACTAATTGCTGCATGTTCGTGTTTTCGGTAAAAAAGGTCGATTTTCGTAGTGTATTTTTTATAATTTTTAGATAAAATTAACGCCCTTACATGTATTTCCCAATCTTGCCATGAAAGGCAATTTTCATCAAACCCATTTACCCTTTGAAAAAATTCT
>CBFHJN010000349.1:0-2385 GCA_965655805.1 Flavobacteriaceae bacterium | reverse complement strand
ATGGCAAGTGATTATTTGGAAAATTCCTTCGGAATTTTCTCTGGTTCGTATTTGTTTACTAAATTAGTTGCTTAACCACGCAACTAACCATACACATCAACGTTAGGTAGAATAACCACAAGGGCACGCAAACGAAACATTAAATTTTTTAGATTTGTGATAGCCTGAATATGCAGTATAAATCAGGTCATTATTAGAGAATAAAATCATAGTTAACAATCATAAAATTTAAAATTTCTACTGTTTGCTTATTCTACCTAACCCGCAAAGTATAGGCTACGCTCTGACTAATTTTTAGTATATTTAATAACATAGGGAAAACCCTTGTGACAACTCAACCTAACAATGTATAAGGCTTATAGAGCGCAGCCAACGGTTTTTATGTGTATGCTGCGCATCCACAAACCTTATACTTTGCGGGTTGTAGCACATTTGAGAAAACTCACGAATTGAAAAGAAAGACAGGAATTTTAATATTAATAATCGGAATTTTAATCGTCTCTAAATTCTGGGTTGGAATCTATACTCACGATGAATTTGGAGGAAAAAATATTTTCATTAAACATAGACCAATTTGGAAAACGTTTTTCTATTCGCCAAGAGGAATGAGTGATTTAAAACTATCAGAAATGACGACTGAAAAGCAAAATGAACAAATACTGTTCGATGAATTTATTTTAGAAAATCAATGAAATTAACAATTAAAATAGCAACCATTTTTATTTTACTATCAAGTTGTTCAAAATCCGACAACATTTTAGAAAATCGAAATTTTAACAAAGGAAATTGGTTACTTGTGAATGTTAACTATGCAAATAAAACTCTTGAATTAATTGATGATAAATCAATTTTAGAAAAGAATAAAAACGGAATTTATGTGTTGCCTACTGGAGATTGTGGAGGAACAACGTGCGATGGTTTTATAAAACTTTATCAAGACGGAAAGCTTGTTGGACAATTAGAATATTTAACTAGAACATTGCTTTACGAATCGAAATCGATTAAAGAATCATATAAAAACGGAACAGAATCATATCTTGAACCTGAAAATTCAGAAGATTTTAAAACAAAATGGGATAGTTTAGTAAAGGCAAATAATTATCCAACAATAAAACATATACAACCTGACGATAAAGATATAATCTTGACTTATAAAAAATCAGAATAAAAACGTGCTACAACATACGTATAAACCAAATAAAAAATGCCTAATTCATTAAAGATTCAAAATTTACATTTCCTATTTATTGTAAAAATGATGCGAACCTCTTTACTCTTAAGGCTTATGCGTTAAGGATGGAAATAACATCCTTTTCTTACGCCTTAGCGTAAAAAAAGATACAATGTACAGCCTGACTTTTTACGCTTTCACAAAAAACAATAAAATTTTAACCTCCTCATTTTTAGCGCAAAAAGGAACGCCGAAAAAATAATATCATTTTTTTGTAACAAAAACAGGTGTGCTTGCGTATAACTATATAGAACACGTTGTTCGCACAATTTAATCAGAGAGAAAACGTACATGAGACAACTTAAAATTACCAAGCAGGTTACCAATAGAGAAACTGCTTCGTTAGACAAATATCTTCAAGAAATAGGAAAAGTTGACTTAATTACCGCAGACGAGGAAGTAGAATTAGCACAGCGCATTAAAGCGGGTGATCAGGTGGCTTTAGAAAAGCTAACCAAGGCTAATTTACGTTTCGTAGTTTCGGTAGCAAAGCAATACCAAAACCAAGGTTTAACCTTACCAGATTTAATTAATGAAGGAAATTTAGGCCTTATTAAAGCGGCTCAACGTTTTGATGAAACACGTGGTTTTAAATTTATTTCGTATGCAGTTTGGTGGATTCGTCAGTCTATATTACAAGCGTTAGCCGAACAATCGCGTATTGTGCGTTTACCGTTAAACAAAATTGGATCGATTAACAAGATTAATAAAACCTTTGCTTTCTTGGAGCAAGCGCATGAGCGGCCACCAAGTGCTGAAGAAATTGCCAAAGAATTAGACATGACTATTAACGATGTTAAGGAGTCTATGAAAAATTCGGGACGTCACGTAAGTATGGATGCACCTTTAGTTGAAGGTGAAGACAGTAACTTATATGATGTATTGAATTCTGGCGAATCGCCAAATCCAGATCGCGATTTATTACATGAATCTTTACGCACTGAAATTGAACGTGCTTTAGAAACCTTAACACCTCGTGAGGCAGACGTCATTCGTTTGTACTTTGGTTTAGGAAACCAACACCCAATGACTTTAGAAGAAATTGGTGAAACATTTGATTTAACCCGAGAACGTGTTCGACAAATTAAAGAAAAGGCTATTCGTAGGTTAAAGCATACATCTAGAAGTAAAATATTAAAAACATATTTAGGATA
>CBFHJN010000348.1:0-2431 GCA_965655805.1 Flavobacteriaceae bacterium | reverse complement strand
AAAGCCATGTCTGCTTATGATAAGGATTTTAGTGATGCCATTTATGGTATTGAAAATGATGGTCGGTATGTTACTGAAGCGCGTTTATTAAAAATGCTACATCATGAAATTGATTTGATGGAAAAACGTTTAACACGCGATAAACACCCTAATAAGCTATTCTTTTCTTTCGCTAATACAGTTGCAACCATTGATTTTGCTAAAAAATATAAAGGACATGGTTGGGTAGGAATTCGGTATCAAATTGATGCAGATGAAGAGGAATACAATGAAATTTCATTGCATTTACGTTTTAAAGAAAATGATGCACGCTTACAGCAAGAAACATTAGGGATTTTAGGAACCAATTTAATTTATGGTGCTTTTTACAAGTATAATGAGCCTAAAAAATTACTTCGCTATTTATACGACCATTTAGATAAAGATCAAATAGAAATTGATACCATTAACTTTTCAGGACCTGTTTTTGAAGATGTTGACAACCGATTAATGAGTTTACAATTGGTTAAAAATGGCATGACAGATGCCGTTATGTTTGCTCCAGATGGAAATAATGTATTACCAGCTCGTGTACTTTATAAAAAGAATATTTTAGCTTTACGAGGTAGTTTCAGACCTGTCACGAAAGTTAATATTGACATGTATGAAAAATCGCATGCCATGTTTCTTAAAGAAAATAAGGTGGATCCGGAAAAAACGCAGGTTGTTTTTGAAATTACCTTATCTAATTTGCGTGCAGAAGGTGAAATTGACGAACAGGATTTTATGGATCGCGCCAAATTGTTATGCTCATTAGGTCACACGGTTTTAATATCCAATTTCCAAGAATACTATAAATTAGTGGAATATTTCTCTCAATACACCAAGAGTCGTATGGGTTTAGCCATGGGAGTTAACAACTTGGTAGATATTTTTGATGAGAAATATTACCGACATTTAAGTGGTGGTATATTAGAAGCGTTTGGTAAATTATTCTTCAAAGATTTACGTGTTTATTTATATCCAATGCAAGATGAAAATGGCGAGTTAACCACAAGCGAAAACTTAAAAGTACATCCACGTATGAAAGAGCTCTACAAGTTCTTCAAGTATAATGGCAAAGTTGTAGATATTACGGATTATGACAGCACTATTTTAGATGTTTTCTCTCGTAATGTACTTAAAAAAATTGCCGATGGTGATGAAGGTTGGGAAAGTATGCTTCCAGAAGGTGTTTCAAAATTAATAAAGGAGAAATGTTTATTTGGTTGTGAAACTGAAGAAACCATGCATCCAGATGAATTATAAACAGACGTAGAACTATGAATACTAAATTCTACGTCATTATATATTGTTTGGTTTTTGTGCTATTGAGTCAAACTTCTAATGGTCAAGTAACATCAAAAGATACTACTCTTTCTGAATGCGAAACTTGTGATTTAGTTGGTGAAATTTCAAGAGCGCAATTAGAAAACAATGCGACATTTAACGAATGGTTTTCCAGTAATTTCGAGAATTATCTGTTAAATAGTTCAGCCATGAGCACATTGAATAGTATTCCTACTGAAGATTTAAGTTTTAAAATTATCATGGGAACTTGGTGCAGCGATAGTCAACGCGATGTACCGCGATTTGCTAGAATTTTAGAAGCACTTGATATATCTGAAAGCGCCATTGATTACTACGCGTTAGATGCTGATAAATTATCACCAGAAAAAATTGAGGAAACCTATCAAGTAAACCACGTTCCTACTTTTATTATTTATAAAAATGGTGTGGAATTAAATCGAATTGTTGAAATGTCTATCCGAACTTTAGAAGAAGATTTAGCTGTTATTTTGACGACTAATGACTATCAACATATTTATGCGGATTAAAAAATAGATGAGAAATTGATTCGTAATGCATTAATCGTTCGTGTTGAAAACTAACCTTAAATTGAAAGAAAGAATAACTACACATAAAAAACTAATCTCTATAATTCTGTTCTTGTTATACATTATTGGTACCGGAATCTATATTGGGAAGTATTTATTTGGTTACGAAAACAGTATTATACTGCATACGAGTACGTTTTTCATATTTGTAATCTTAATCTGGCTCGCATTCCATTTATTAAAAATTAAGAATGGAATACGCCATTATTTATATGTCACGGAAGTTTGCTTTTTATTTTTTCTTATATGCATTTATATATATGATGCTGACTATTTTGTGCGATATCAGATTTTGGTAATTCCGTCTATTATATTAGCGCATGTACAATTGTTTTTCACAAAAAGAATTCAAATTACAAAAAGCTAGATTTTTAGAATGTTTAAAGTAAAAGCGACTTAAATAGGTCGCTTTCTTTTTAATATAGATTTTATGGCAAGTATATTAAAATACAACCAAAAACTCTCCAAAATTAAAATCAGACATTTTGTCAAAGTGCTCAAACTTGACCATTTTA
>CBFHJN010000347.1:0-2452 GCA_965655805.1 Flavobacteriaceae bacterium | reverse complement strand
AAGCTGGTAGTATCGTTGTGAGTGATACCATCAAATTAATTATAGACCTACAATTTATAAAAGAATAGTTTTTTAGTTGATTAGTAGTGTTAATTAGGGCTGATGAAGTCTTTCATTGGCCCAATTTTCAAAAAATATTTATAAAAATGAAAACTAAAATAATTTTAGCCTTACTAGGTTTAATGAGTATTATTGGGACATCCCAAAATACGCCTATCAAATTTAGCCTTTTGAGGCAATATGATGCCGTAGATTCTCTAAAAAATAATCAATCAAAAATCACATCCCAAAGTTTTAAATATATCCCCATATCAAAATACACAACGTTATCTTTTGGTGGTAGTTGGCGATTTCAATATGAATCATTCTATAACGAACAATTTAAAAATAATCCAGATCAAGACAATCTTTGGTATTTAAATAGAGTAATGCTGCATGCTCACTTAAAAGTTAAGGATAAATTTGAAGTATTTGCAGAAATCAATAGTAGTTTAATTGGGGATAAAGATAATCCTAGTCCAGTAGATAAAGATGATTTAGCAATTAATCAACTTTTTATTAAATATATGTTTAATGACCATTGGACTATCGATATTGGAAGAGAAAATTTAATATTAGGGAGTAAGCGTTTAGTAGATTTGAGAGAAGGCCCTAACGTAAGACGATCTTTTGATTTAACGCAATTAAATTATCATAAAAAAGGATTTTCAGCAAGAGCGTTCTTTGCAATTCCCGTTAAACCCGAGCCGCATGTGTTTGATAATAACGTTTTAAAATTTGAAGAAACCTTTTCAGGTTTATATACAACCACAAAGTTCAATCAATCAATTAATCTAGATCTATATACATTCTACCAGAAAGATGATAATGTTACCTATAACAATGGAAATGAAAATGAAAGGCGTATTTCTGTAGGAGCAAGATATTTTGGCACCTACAAATCATGGACTTATAATAATGAACTAGTGTATCAATTTGGTGATTTTGGAAATCAAAACATTCATGCGTGGACTGTGTCTTTTCAATTTGAAAAGAAAACAAAGCTTAACAATCACATTTTCAATACAGGTTTAAAAACCGAAATCATAAGTGGCGATAAAGATTTTAATGACAACACCTTAAATACTTTTGATGCACTTTACCCTCGAGGCGCATATTTTGGAAGGGTAGCACGTTTTGGACCTTCAAATTTAATTGATATACATCCTTACATCAATACTAATTTTAAAAAGTTATTTATTGAATTTGATTATGATTTGTTTTGGAGATATTCAATAAACGATGGTGTTTATAATGCTGCTTTACTCCTGGAATATCCAAACACAAATAATCAAAGGTTTTTAGGTCAGCAAATTGGCACTATTGTCGGTTATAACATCAACAATCATATAAAACTTGAATTTGAAAGCAACATCATTTTTCCAGGAAAGTTTTTAAAAGAATCCAATCAAGGCGATACTTTATATCACTTCGTGCTAACGACAGAAATAAAGCTATAAAACATAACTTATGTAATTATTAAAAAGTTAAACTGAAGATAAGTAACTAATTAAAAAAAACACATTAAAGCACATTATTACCCGTCCTGAAAAAAGGCTAAATTTCTAAATCTACTCCAACAGAATTCCTTAACAAATAATCATCCATATATTTACATAAACTATTCAGACTGGTATATTATTTCGAATTTTAAAATAGGTAAATTGAGAAACTACTTTTATCAAAGTCTTATTTTAGAAATTTGTATCACAAAACTTTTTCAATAATTTGCAAGTTCTAAACGGTTTGAAACAGTTTTAAACCAGAAATCTGGTTACCTTTGACACCAATTGGAGTCGAAATCACAGGTCAAACTTAATTTCGGTTTTTTGTGATAATTTTTTATCACGTTTTTATCACAATATTTATCACAAGTTTTAAAAAATAACTACGCTAATTTATTGAAGCTAAAAATCACTTCATTTCTTTCTAAATCAAAATATGCGGTTTCACCCTTATCATTTTGTGGACAGTTTAAAACTGGCCTATATCTCCCACCTTGAATTGTCGTCTTTAAATTATCTAAATCTTGTTTCGTTACTTGTTTTTTATTTTTAGGTGTAAAAAAACTTATTAGTGCACTTGATGCAGCATGACCTATAGCTGCATTTGTTATGTCAGGCAGATTGACTTTTGGTGTATCTTTTTGAGGTTCCGTTATAGTTTCCTTCGAAGTATTTTCTATTGTTTGTAGTTGTTTTATTTTTTTCTTAGCATTAAAATGGGCTACTCGACAAGATGTGGTACAGAACTTTTGCCTCCCTCTTTTCGTTGGCTTGTATTCCTTAAAACAATAGTTACAAGTATAATTATGCGAATTTTGCATGTTTTAGCGTTAATGTTACGTAATATTTACGTTAAAAACTATAATTTTACACTAAAAACAGTTTCTAAAAGAAATTTTTCCGCATCT
>CBFHJN010000346.1:0-2462 GCA_965655805.1 Flavobacteriaceae bacterium | reverse complement strand
AGTCTATCCATTAATTTTCCCATCGCTAAAAAACGTTTTATAACAAAGGCTATAAACAAAAAGCTTCTGTTTGGTTTGTACTTTTAATTGTCTTTTGTGGTTCGGCTTTCAGTTCATAGCCAAACCGTTAGAGTGCATTTAGAACACTCTTAATCTCATTATACTTTTCTTCAATTTCTTGCCCTTTCATATATTGGTCGCTTGGGTCAGACATTGCAGCAACTTCGGGACTCCCATTATTCCAATCATCACTCATTTGTTCGGCTTCACTGCAAAGTTCTTCATACTCTTCAATTAGCCATTTTAGTTTTCTAATATTTTCATTCATAGTTTATCAATTTAAAAACGCACTCTAACATTGTATATAGTTAATGCGCCAATGAAGGTCAGTGCTTAATTTTAAAGTGTTTGGTAGGCGCACTAACCATATACCTACCGTTGTGTGTAATGCTACTTTTTGCACCTTTCACAGTACTCTTTTTCAATATCCCAGCCCATATCCTTAGCCACTTCTTTTATGTTTTCTCTTGTATCTTCATAAATTGGGTGTCCTCTATGGGCTACCATTATTGAATCCTCAGCGTATTCAAGTGGCTTATGACACTTATTACACGTTATTCCGTAATCTTTTCTTAAATGTATCATTTTAATTAAATTTTATAGTTTATAAATCCGCACTACACACAACAATATGTATAGTGCATTTTCGTGCCTCAAACGACACCATACACTCAGCGTTATGCTCCATGCCTTAGTTCAGTGTTTCAATTTGAGTTTCGTGTCGAAAACAAAAAGAATTTTTCCCAATGCACATTAAAACCAATTATATTCATCAAATATCGGTAAATCCCAAGGATTATTAACACCATTAGGTTCTTCCGCATCATAATGTTTTCCATTATAATATATCCAAATATGTTTAGGCGGTTCAGAATCCATCAATTCGTTATTTGGATAACCATATTCATCTAACATATTTTTAGACCATTCAATATCTCCATGTTTTAATATTTTGTCATTATATTTTGATATTAAATATTCCTTCTTCTTATCGTCATCAATAACAAACATGGATGTTGTAAGTGTTTCAAAATGACCTGAAAATTTATCCATTACTTCATCAACAAAATCAACACATTTTCCTTGATTAATTTCTTCATAAGAACAATTAAATTCATCTCTAACTGATAAAATGACATCAGTTAGATTATTTTGTTTTTCCAGATTTTCTTTTATATATTCCTTTATTGTTGTCGATATAAATTTCCTCAAATCTTTCATTGTTTTATTTTATATATAAATATTCAATTTTAAAAAATCCACCCTAAAATTCTTTTTGTTTTTTTTCGTGTTTCAAATCAACATTATCGGTTAATAAGTCGGCACGAGAGCATAACAAGGTGTATAAGAAAGTTTGCTATCAACGGTAGTAGTAAATTGAAAGTTTATCTAAGCAAACCTTCTCATACACCCAACCGTTGTGTGTAATGCTACGTTATCGCCATATTTTGTAAATCAAGCGGTTCAATCGTTGCATCTAAGCCATTAAAATAAGTGTCGGCACATTTATTAAATCTTTGCCTAATCTTACCTTCATTGTTTTTAAAGTAAGTTCTTGTGTTTCCGTAATGGCTTGTAATTGTCACAGTCGCCCCATTCTTTACCGCTTTGTAAATATCTTTGTAAGTTTTCATTTTAATCAAGTTTTTAGTTAATAATCCGCACTACACACAACACTTTGTATAGTGCATTTTCGTGCCTCAAACGACACCATACAAGATGCCGTTAGAAACAATAAAAATTATTGCTTAGGTGATTCAGGCAACGGCATCCAATGTGTTATCCAGTGGTAGTCAGCATTATTTTCATAATCTTCATGCCAATCTGCTCTCCATTTGCCTTCATCATAATATAGAATTACATGGTGGCTTGAAGCACTTCTTGATTCATCCCCAAACTTTACAGACCAACAAAGTACGTCTCCATCATCTTCGCCTGGTAATCTATCTTTTACATCTATCCAATCCATAATTTTTCAGTTTATAACAACAAATATAAAACATTTTATTCGGTAATCCTAATAAAAATTCGGTTAATTATCTAAAATGTATGGTTTAAATATAGTTTGTGTGATAAAACGTTTCATATTCAACACGTTGTGCGCAATTAGGAATCAGCTTTAAGAAACCTAATCGAATCCTCATAGCTTTTTATTAGCCTGTCGTAGGCTCTTTCAATTATGTCATTTTCTTGCTTTGCTTGTTTCTTTTTTGCTAACCACAAATGAAGTTGCATAAGTTTAATTGTAATCCAAGTCATAATTTAACTGCGCACAACAAAAGCTAAAAAGTATAGCCATGCGACTTTTTTGTTTTAATGAAGCGTGATTAAGTGGCTACGCTTCTTAGCCGAACCGTTATGGCACATACATACCAAGTACTTGTCTAACCATATTGTCAGCA
>CBFHJN010000345.1:0-2511 GCA_965655805.1 Flavobacteriaceae bacterium | reverse complement strand
GTAAAACCTCAAACGATAATGTCGGCACACAAAAGCTCTACTTTGTTCGCAATTTGAATATGTAGAACCCTCATTTGTGCAAATATCGAGTCTTTCAGACTATTAGTATTATTATACACCAAAAAATCAAAAATGAAAATTAACTTGAGGTTTTAGACACCCCTCTTATGGTTATCTCAAAAACAGCTCCACCGTTTCGTTATAGCCTTTTATAGTAGCATCCTGTGAGTCTAATATCTTTTTAGCAATACTTAAACCCACACCCATTCCACCTTCTGGTTTATCAGAAACAAATGGTTCAAAAAGATTATCAAGTATATTGATAGCAATATTAAATTCCAATATATGATTTTAGATGAAGCTCACTATGTTAAAAACATTAAAACTCTATCTTCAAAAGCAGTTAGAGTAATTCATGCAAATAGAAGAATTCTTCTAACTGGTACACCTTTAGAAAATAATTTAGATGAAGACACATCGTATGTGGCATCACTTTTTAAAAGTGGAATCAATAAAATAGCGCAAAAAGTAGGTGAGGAGGCTGTTGAAGTTGTTATTGAAGCAAAAGATAATAATGACGGGTTGTTTCTTAACGAAAGTGCCGATTTACTATTTCACTATCTCATTCTATTGCAAGCCAAAGGGTTCACCTTGAAAGATGTTGAGTCAGTTTTAAAAGCACGTCAAAAATAAATTTGTTTATTCAATAGATGATTATAGCATCAACCAATATAACCTTTTGCAATAGCTGATTTGGAAAACATGATTAGGTAAATACCAATTACTAAAACCATAATTGGCATAATTACAGCTCCAGGTCCATAAACATCCATATTATTGCTTATAAATAAACTGTGTGTCATTTGAATAATAATTCCTATCAATGAAATTAAAAATAGGAGTCTAGCCCATTTTTTTCGAAGTAATAAACCAATGGAT
Source organism: Flavobacteriaceae bacterium (assembly GCA_965655805.1). Classification (GTDB taxonomy): domain Bacteria; phylum Bacteroidota; class Bacteroidia; order Flavobacteriales; family Flavobacteriaceae; genus Algorimicrobium. The sequence continues at coordinate 1,572 of CBFHJN010000345.1, read as the reverse complement.
CCCAGCATTCCACCAAAAACAGCAATAGCAAAAGCAGCTGTAACCCAAGCTGGTAAATCTGTATATAATGCTTGTTCGGCTTCTGGAAGGTTTTGGAGTGCTTCGTCCGTCATAAATGCTTGCGCTAAATAAGCGGAAACTCCCATTAAATTCCAGATTAAAGCCACAATACTAATAATCCAAAAGTAAGTTGTTGGTTTTTGCGTCGTTGTCATAATGCATGTTAGTTTAGATAATTTGTTAAACAAGGTATGAAATATTTGTAAACCATTTTAAAAGCAGTAATTTTCGGCACTAAAAAAAACTTCAAAGTGTTCGAAAAACGCCATTATTACCTCATTACTTGTCAATATTTAGGTTATCGATTTCATGGTTGGCAAAAACAGCCTAACTTAAAAACGGTACATTTAATGATTGACAAAACCCTGAATTTTATTTTAGATGGAAAGCGATTTAAAACCTTAGGTTCTGGCAGAACAGACGCTATGGTTTCAGCTACCGAAGCCGCTTTTGAACTTTTTACATACCACGAAATTGATGATTTAGAATCCTTTTTAGAGCTTTTTAATCATAATTTACCACAGGATATTCGTGCCTTAACGTTGACCAAAGTAGATGCTGAATTTAACGTAATTCAAGATTCTAAAATAAAAGAATATCTATATGTGTTTGCTCATGGCAATAAATTTCATCCGTTTTGTGCACCAGTAATCACAACCATTTTAGAAACTTTGGATATAGAGGTTATGAAAGCAGGAGCGAAGCTGTTTGAAGGATCAAATTACTTAAAGTCTTATTGCTATAAACCGACGGATAATGGTATTTATAATCGTGAAATTTTAACTTGCGAAATTGTAGTAAACACAGTATTCACAGCAAATTTCTTTCCTAAAAAATCCTATATTCTTCGTGTAAAAGGCAAAGGTTTTATGCGGAATCAAATCCGACTGATGATGGGTGTTTTAATTGAATTAGGAAAAGGAGAAAAAACGTTAGATGATATTTCAGAAAGTTTAAAACCAAACAATCAAATTCCAATACATTATATTGCTCCAGCTTCTGGTTTGATTCTGAACAAAATAGAATTTGAAGCTTTAAATAATGGCTAAACGTTGGTTTGGATTTTTTTAAACCTCATAATACGCAATGCATAAAATCAATCTTGCCAATAAGTTATAGCGAAATCATAGAAGATTGATTGCGCTAATAATATTGTTAATCAAGCCAAGATATTTTTGGTTGCCTGCTAAATTTGTATTCATACAAAATGGAGTATTAATTTACAGGCGTTAATTATAAGTTAACCTTTTATTTCGTAAACCTCGTAATTTATAAATCCATTGAATTAATAAAATACAACGCACCAATGGATGATCAATTTTCAGAAGCTTTCGATAATTTATATAATAAATTAGAAGGATGGTTTAATGCCATCATAGAAAATATTCCAAATTTTGGTCTCGCGGTTATTGTAATATTTGCCTCTTATTTTTTGGCTAAATACATCAATAAATTTACCTACCGCCTGGTATCAAAACAGGTTAGTCAAGATTCGGTTAGCAGAATGGTTGC
>CBFHJN010000344.1:0-2552 GCA_965655805.1 Flavobacteriaceae bacterium | reverse complement strand
ATATTTTTAATATGGATAATCTCATTCATATAGTACTTTTTTCAAAATAATGTTGATCCAGATTTGTATAGAGAATAGTAAACAGCAGCTATTGCAGCAACAACAAAAATCAATACGATTACAAGAAAAGCTATAATTTTATCTTTTTTTGAAATATCACTTTCAGGTTGATGTTCCTTCCTTTCATTTTTTCTTCTATTTCTTCTGCTTTCACTCATTATCGTTCGCCGTGATAAAACCAAGATTGCTCTATGGTCTTATTCAGATTACTTGATTAATCCGTATTTCATTTTATTGTAATGTTGCTTTTACCTCTCCACAGGTTTTCATAGCCTCTCCATAATAAGGATTGCGCACCTCTTTTTCTAAACTTATCCAATAAGCACCCTTATTATTATCTGCCATTGGACAAAACTGAACATATATTTCTTCATTGACCCCAAAAAGCTGTATACTACTTATCATATGGGCAGAAAGATGCTTAAAATGCCCTCTTTGGATTACAATATCCGTACTGTTCTCAATGGCATTGGCAGAGGTCTTTAACTCCTTCTGAATGGTCATCCAATGGTTATGTGCTTCTTCATCAGATAACAACTTCATATCTACTTTTTTCAGGGATTGGTCTATTTGTTTTCCTGCTTTTTGTGCATTTTTGGCATCATCATTTACCAATGCATCTTTTAGAAGGATATAATCATCGAAAACCTGTTTTAACTGATTCTGAAATTTGTTTGAAACGGCAATCCTTTCCTTCATTTGAGAATGATTGGCTTCATTTGTAGTTTCTCCAGAACTTTCTTCTTGCATTCCCAAATGTCCTTCGTGACCTGTGGTTGTTTTACCACCCGATGCATTCATCATACTTTTTTTGCCTTGTAACTGTGCAGCAGCATCTACGGTAAACGTTCCGTTAGTTACTACTTCATCTCCATTCTTTAAACCTTCAAGAATGGTGTAACTATCGCCAGTAGCATTGCCTAATAAAACTTCCCTCATTTCAAAAATAGCTTCATTAGGATTCGTTTTGACATAGACTACAGAGCGTTCTCCCGTCCACATAACAGCAGTGGATGGTACAGAAACAGTATTCTCGATGCTTGTTTGCACACCCTCAATTATGCCTTCCACGAACATTCCTGGTTTAAAGAGATCCTTCTTATTTTGTAAAACCGCTCTCACAACTACCGTTCTTGTTGCAGAATTTAATAATGGGTCAATAAACGAGACTTTTGCATCAAATACTTCATTCCGATACGCATTTGTGGTTACTTTAATAGTTTGTCCTTTTTTTAACGAAGCAATTTGGTTTTCATAGGCATCAAATTCCGCCCATACGGTATTGAGATTTGCAATTTTGTATAAGGGCTGACCTTGCTTTAGATAATCCCCTTCTTCTACCATTTTCATTGTTACCGTTCCCGATACGGTTGCAAAAATTGGAAAGTTCTCTTGTACTTTTCCAGCAGTTTCTATAGCGTTAATTTGCTTTTCTGAAAGTTTCCAAAGTTTGAGCTTGTTTCTAACTGCTTTATACAATTCTGGTTGCGATTCTTTCAAAGATGATGCGGTAAGTAGCTCTTGCTGTGCCGCAACCAATTCTGGCGAATAAATAGTTGCCAAGCGTTGTCCTGCTCCAACACGCTCTCCTGTAGAATTAACGTATAGTTTTTCTATCCTTCCTCCAAAATACGTGACTTGTACGGCATTTGACTCTTCATTGGCTTTAATCTTACCAGATAATTTCAGGGAATTATTTCCCATTTGTCCTTGTCCTACAAGTGACGTTTGGATATTTGCCAGCGCCATGGCGTTATCTGTCATTTTTATTTCATTGGCATTTAGGCCATCGGCACCAGATTCGGCTGGAATTAAATCCATTCCACAAATAGGACAATCTCCTGGTTCTGGTTGCATAATCTGTGGATGCATAGAACAAGTCCACATTTGCTTAGCAGCAATTTCTTCTGCGTGTTCGTGAGAGTCTTTGGCATTATTTGCCTTATCCGAAGAACCTCCACCAAATAGAAGAAATCCGCCTAACAAGCCAACAATCAACGCAACGCCTATGTAAATGATATTTTTATTCATTTTAATTTTATTTATTTGTTATTTTCCAATCGTTTTATCATTGCTTTCATTTCAGCAATTTCCTTTTCTTGTGCTTTGATAATATCATCGGCTAATTTCTTAACTTCTGGATCTTGTATATCAGCTCGCTTACTAGTTAATATGGCAATAGAGTGATGCGGTATCATAGCTTTCATCCATAATACATCTCCAATAATTGGGGCTTGGGCTCTCACAAGACCTAATGCGCCAGCAAAAAGAATAATACTACCCAAGATGATTGCTATATTCTTCTTTTTGTTTTGGTACATATTTCGCATCGCCACAAACATTATGATGGCCATAGCTGCAATACCCAAACAACTCATATAAAACCGCGTGAGACTAAAATAAACGTGATCAATTTGATACGTGTTTAGGTACATTGTAATATACATTGCAACAAAGGATGCCGCCAGCATACCTACAAATTTTGTGTATTG
>CBFHJN010000343.1:0-2555 GCA_965655805.1 Flavobacteriaceae bacterium | reverse complement strand
GGAATACATTGCCCTTCGGGATAAAAAACACCTGCTGATACCTGCGCACCAAAATAGTCTAAAGCCTTAATATGATTAGACAACCAATCTGGCTGAATGCGTACATCATCTTCAGACAACGCAATTAAAGAGCCTTTGGCGTTTTTAATAGCTGTGTTTCGCGCCAACCACAAGGCTTTTTCCTCTTGACGAATCACGCGAATATCCAAATCAAAGGGTTTATAAAATTCAGGCTGAAAGAGTTCAGACTGATCTACAATCAGAATTTCAAAATGTGGATAATCCTGCTTTTCAAAATCCTGTAATACATCGTTTAAGTACTGATATCTATTTAATGTAGGTATCACCACGCTGACTAATGGTTTTTCTGTAAGCAGTTTGGAGTTATAAGTCGCCCAATCAGAATACACAATAGGTACTATGGATGTGGTCCTTTTTATATGAGACGTTTGCAGCCAAGCATGAATCTCTGTAATAGGATTATGAAATGTTATTAGACGCATAAACAAGACATAAAACACCCAAGCGGGATGAAACTGCTTTCGAATAAAATGATAGTTATCCCGAACCGAAACAGTTTCAAATTGAGAATAAGTTTGGGCTGAACCTATATAACCAGATTGAATAGCTTGCCAAGACAAATCGTAATCACGTGCTAAATCAGATGTATAACCAAAATCCGTTTTAAGCTGATTTAAAACATACTCTGGCAATTCCGAAATCTGCGGAAAGGCACTGGATCCCGTTTTCGTGAATAACCGAAAATAATGTGTGGGTTGTAAATATGTTAAAAAGCTAAAAGGCATGATGTTGTTTTAAAGTATCAACCATCATCTAGATGGTACAGTTTGATTTAGAATTACGGATTTTATTTGTTGATAGATTGCATCTTTTTCAAAAGTATCTTTGTAAATAGCCTTAAAGTAATCGGGTTCTACATCACTATTATTCAAATATGGCTCTAATTTATCAACTAAGTCTTCCACCTGATAAGGGTCAAAACTAAAGCCTTCCACTGAAAATTTTTGTTTATCTATAAAATCTAAAGCGCCAAATGCATTTGACACTAATACAGGAGTTCCCAAAGCTATAGCTTCAATAAATACCAAACCAAAAGCTTCATGAAAACTAGGCAACACTACGATATCCATAGCATCATAAAATTCCACCATTTCGGGCACGTTTAATAAGCCTAAAAAAATAACGTTTTCTTCTAAACCAAGTTCGACAACTAATTCTTCTAATGGCTTCTGGTAAGGCCCACTTCCTGCAATATATAAACAAAGAGGTTTTTGGCAATTTTGTTTCAATTGATATAAGGCACGTATCACTATAGAATGATTTTTATCGGCAAGCAAACGACCTGGACAGCCAATCTGCAATACGCCTGTTTTTTTAGTTATTTTTAACGGATTAGATACAGAACGATAACTGACAATATTGGTCCAAAAGGGAATAGCACAAATCCGTTGCTTAGAAACCTTATAAATACTGTGCATTTCTTTTTGCAAAACAGGAGAATTGGCTATCACCATGTCTGCCATTCTTAAAAACAAACTCTTAACAAATACCTTCTGACTATTGGGTTTTCCATGACCGTAAACAGTATGAAACCAAGCAATGTTATATTTAACTCCTTTCAGTTTCCCAAATAATAAAGCAGGGTTTACATAACTAAAATTGGAAATAATAACATCGGGTTGTGTTTGATTTATGATCTTAAAAACGTGCCAATAATTATAAAAATGATTACCACGTTTTTCTCCAAAAAACTGAACATCACCTTGCTTAAACGCGTCTTTGTTATGCTTCAAATAAAAATTGAATACCTCAAAACCATCATCGCTTAATTTTCCCGAGAGTTCTTGAAAGAACTCCGAAAGTAATCCTTTATTAAATGTGTAAAGAATGAGTATCCGCAATGGGTTTATTTTTTAAGCTGCATTATAAATTGTTTCGGTTGTTTTGTTTACCTATAAAATTGAAATGCAAGGATTATGGCGTTTTAAAACTTTGTTATTTTTAGCATAATTTGCTGGTCTGATCCTTGCTTCCCAGAATGATGCCCTAAAGATTTTAAATCTCCTAATGTTTCTATTTGTAAGCCATTTTTACGCGCCAAATTCTCATAAAAATTAATCGTTCGAAAAACAACAGGAAAACCCTGCCAACCACCATCCGGCAAATCTCCAATATTCACATTAGCAAAAAAGACACCGTCAGGTTTCAAATGAGCACCTACAAACTTAAAACAATTTTCAGCAACCTGATCTTCAAAATGTATAACTACTGAAAATGCAAAAATAACATCAAATTGAACCTTTAAATCAATCGTTTCAAATCGGTCAAACGACAATAAAGTTGGCATTTTATGCTCTAATTTTGAAAGTTTTAATTCTTTTTTACCTTCTTCAAGAACGTCCTTACGTACTTCCAATCCAAAATAATTATGAGTATCTAAATAAGATATCATGGGAATACCACCACGGAGTGTACCACACCCAATGTCCAATAAAACATCCGATGTTTTTAGTCCGTTTTCTAATAAAAATTCA
>CBFHJN010000342.1:0-2564 GCA_965655805.1 Flavobacteriaceae bacterium | reverse complement strand
TACAAATTTTGAAATGGCATCAGAATCGTTTCGTTCTCCAATAAAATTTGTGGCATTAGCTTTCCAAACCACTTGTTTAGTTTTGCTATCAACCAACATTAAAGTTAAATTTCCTTCTTCATAAGCATTAAAATCAGTTTCATAAACGATTAAATCATTATAACCGTAATAATCGTAATAATAATAATTTTGATAATAAGGTCTAACTCTATAGTCATCGCTATAATATTTTGGATAAGAAGTGTAAATAGGTTTTGTGGTTATTTTAGTTTCGAGATCTACTTTTGCATCTAACAGCACTAGTAAATCTGGGTTATTCCTATCTATTTCAAAACCTTCTTCTTTCATATTTTTATTGACATTTTCAATAACATCATAACCAACATTATTGTCTGCTTCAAATTTTTCAAAGTCGTCAAAATCACTATTTGGCAGATAGGCAAAAGTCTCATAGTTAGTCAGTGATTCATTCGACATTTTTTTTGTTGACACACTTGGTCCACATCCAAAAAATAAGAAAGATAAAACTGAGTAAAATAAGAGTTTTTTCATAATAATTTATTTTGATTTACATTTATAACATACAGATAATGTGATGATTGCTTGTGCGCAATAGCAATATTTATTTGCTCTTTTAATAGGAACCTGTGAGTTAGAATATTAAATCACGACTTTAAAAAGGTACAACTTAAGACATGTTTTCAATCATGACTTGCTAGAACTTGCGAAGATGAAACTTGAACACGATGGTTTATTGATTCCAGAGCATTATTATTCTTTTAAAAACTTAATATTACGTTGCAGACCTTCAAACTTTGTTCGTTTTACTGCAGATTTTTTAAATACTTTATTGAAGGTTTCTTTTGTAATGTCTTCCCAATCGCTTTTGGTCATGGCTAATAATTCTGGATGCGGACTAAACAAGGGTTCATTGTGAGGTTTTGAAAATCGATTCCACGGACAAACATCTTGGCAAACATCACAGCCAAACATCCAGTCATCAAATTGACCTTTAAATTCAGAAGGAATATTCTCTTTTAATTCTATAGTGAAATATGAAATACACTTGCTTCCATCAACCACGTATGGTTCTGTAATAGCTTCTGTTGGACAAGCATCAATGCAAGCTGTACAGGTTCCACAATGGTCTGTTACAGCATAATCATATTCTAATTCTAAATCGATAATTAATTCAGCAATAAAATAAAACGAACCAATTTGTTGCGTTAAAAGGTTACTGTGTTTGCCAATCCATCCCAATCCAGATTTTGCTGCCCAGGCTTTATCTAAAACTGGAGCCGAATCTACAAATGCACGTCCATGAACCTCTCCAATTTCATCTTGAATTGAATGCAATAATTGTTTTAGCTTGTCTTTAATAACAAAATGATAGTCTGTTCCGTAGGCATATTTGGATAGCTTATAGCTGTTAGCTGTTTGCTCTTGGCTTGGATAATAGTTAAGTAATAATGAGACTACGCTTTTAGAATCTTCTACTAGTTTTGTCGGATCTAGACGTTTGTCAAAATGGTTTTCCATGTATTGCATTTTACCATGTGCATTATTCTTAAGCCATTTTTCTAATCGTGGCGCTTCAGTTTCTAAAAATTCGGCTTTGCTTATTCCACATGACAAAAACCCTAAGCGTTTAGCTTCAGCTTTAATAAATTGGCTGTATTTAGATTTGTTATCTGTCACTTATCTTTCTTCAAATCTCAAAAATGCATTTTTAGGTTTCAAGGTGATTAATGGTGTGATTTCAATTGTTTCAAAATCGGCAAGAATTTTATATTTAGAAACGAGTTCGCTTACAGCTATAATCATTTCGAACATGGCGAAATTATTTCCTATACATTTTCTGGGTCCTGCTCCAAATGGAAAATATTGCGATGAAAATTTGCGTCCACCTTCATTAAACCGTTCTGGCAAAAAAGTTTCAGGGTGCTCCCATAACTCAGGATGACGATGCATTTCATAAACGGAGAACAATAAATTTGAACCAGCTTTAAAATGCATTCCATTGAAATCATCATCACTGATATTCACACGATCTATAAAAGATGCTGGAGGATACAATCGCATCGCTTCTTCAAGAACTTGCTGACATACTTTAGATGTTGAAACACGAGTCATTAAATTTGCATTCGCTCCTAAGTTTAAGCATTCCTCATAAATTTTATGTTGCCATTCAGGATGCTTTGCCAGTAACTGAAACGTAAATGTTAAGGCATTAGAGGTCGTTTCATGACCAGCTGTAAAAATGATTAAAATCTCATCGATGAGCTGCTCTTCAGTCATACTTTTTCCATCATCATATCTGGTTTCTAAAAGCATATCTAACAAATCCCCAAAACGTTGTCCTGATATTTTTCTTTCTTCAACAATACCTTTTAAAATAGTTCGAGCTTCCTTTGAAAGGTTTAAATGCTTGTTTAAAATACCGCTAATTTTAAACCACCATCCTAAATAAGGTTGACGTAATTCTTTTACAAGCATGCGTTGATTAGCTTCAGTTATAAATTGAAGCCGTTCCATATCTGTTTCTTTTGCTGCTTTTGTGAATA
>CBFHJN010000341.1:0-2566 GCA_965655805.1 Flavobacteriaceae bacterium | reverse complement strand
GGCTACATTGTCAACATCCGTCGTATCTACATAATTAATTTTAATACCCAGTTTTTCATAAACATGGGTAAATAAGCGGTAAGCACCACCATAAATATCATCAACCGCTACGATTTCGTCACCCGTTGACAACAATTTTAGAACAGCATCAATAGCTGCTAATCCCGTGGCAAAAGCAAATCCTGCGTGACCACCTTCTAATTGGGCTACAACGTTCTCCAACACCTGTCGGGTTGGATTAGTACTTCGCGCATAATCAAAGCCCTTGTTAACACCAGGAGCCTCTTGAATAAATGTTGATGTTTGGTACACAGGTACCGAAATAGCGCCTGTTAACGGATCGCTTGGAATGGAATGAATAATTTTTGTTGCACTCATTTTTCTAATTTTTTTGAGTTAATAAATGATTAAACCAAAAGTCAAATAGGCTTCGTTTGGAAGCGTACCTAATAGAAAAATGTTAAAAAGAAAATACGCATTACAGATGAGTAATAGCGTTTGTGTTATCTATCCAATTTTTAATAAATGAATTAAAAATCAAGTAGAATGTAGCACCTTCTTTGTATAGAACAAAGGGTTGCTAAGGCTTCAACGGGTCTAATCCCTTCACCTTTCTTGATAACATTTCAGTAAGTTTTTGAACTTTGTGAGCACAAATATTGCAACACAAATTTGTAAAAACCAAATTAAATATGAAAAAATGTTTAAATAATTTTTGTTCCATTTTAATTTCATACTTTTGCCAAATAATAATTAAGAGGAAAAATTTGTCTGATTGCAACCTCCATAAAAAATGCTAAAGCAGTTCTATTCTACTACTCTAGCAGGCTTTGGTAATCATAAAATTTTTCACAATGTTTAACGCATAAATTAAGTGAAACTATGCCATATTTATTTACTTCAGAAAGTGTTTCTGAAGGACATCCAGATAAAGTTGCCGATCAAATCAGTGACGCATTAATCGATAATTTTTTAGCTTTTGATTCCGAATCCAAAGTTGCTTGTGAAACCCTCGTTACTACAGGTCAAGTTGTTTTAGCAGGTGAAGTAAAATCGAACACATACCTAGACGTTCAGAAAATTGCGCGCGACACCATTAACAAAATTGGTTATACCAAAGGCGCCTATATGTTTGATGGTAGTTCCTGCGGTGTGTTTTCGGCTATTCATGAGCAGTCTGAAGATATTAATCGTGGTGTAGATCGTGCTAGCAAGGAAGAACAAGGTGCAGGAGATCAAGGGATGATGTTTGGTTATGCCACAAGCGAAACTGAAAACTATATGCCATTGGCTTTAGATTTATCGCATAGATTACTGCTGGAATTAGCAGAATTAAGACGTGAAAATAAGGACATGACCTATTTACGTCCAGATTCTAAAAGTCAAGTAACTATTGAGTATAGTGATGATAATGTACCGCAACGTATTGAAGCTATCGTAGTTTCTACACAACATGATGATTTTGATAACGATGATGATATGTTAGCTAAAATCAGACAAGATATTGTTACTATTTTAATACCTCGTGTGGTTGCAAAATTACCAGAACATATTCAGGTATTATTTAATGATGATATTACTTATCATATAAATCCAACTGGTAAGTTTGTTATTGGTGGACCACATGGTGATACGGGTTTAACTGGACGTAAAATTATTGTAGATACCTATGGTGGAAAAGGGGCTCATGGTGGAGGCGCTTTTTCTGGTAAAGATCCGAGCAAAGTGGATAGAAGTGCGGCTTATGCCACGCGCCATATTGCTAAAAACTTGGTAGCGGCTGGTGTTTGTAGTGAAATTCTTGTACAAGTTAGTTACGCCATTGGTGTGGTTAAACCAACTTCTATTTATGTTGACACCTATGGTACTTGCGAATTTAACATGACCGATGGTGAAATAGCCCAGAAAGTTTCTGAAATTTTTGATATGCGTCCATCAGCCATCGAAAACCGCTTAAAATTACGACAACCAATGTACAGCGAAACCGCTGCCTATGGCCATATGGGTCGTAAAAATGAAACTGTTAAAAAAACCTTTGAACAATTAAATGGTGAAACCATCACGATAGATGTCGAATTGTTTACTTGGGAAAAATTGGATTACGTTGATAAAGTGAAAGCCGCTTTCCAGCTAAACTAATTTCAAAACACACCTATTAAAGCCTTACATTCATGTGAGGCTTTTTTTTGAGTTAAGTGGTTTGAAGCATCCGACTGTAAAGCGTTTTTAACTTCTCGGGTTTGTAACCGCATTTGAACAATATAATCATCAGAAAATTACATAAATTAACCTTTACATAGGAGTTGCTTTCATATTTACGAGCAGAAACTATTAAATCATTTTCAACAATTTTATAAGGCGTTTTGGCTTTTTTCATCCGTTTGAAAAACTCGAAATCTTCCATAAGCACTTGGTTTTCATCAAAAGCACCTAACTTTTGAAAGACGTCTTTTTTTATAAATAAACATTGATCGCCTCCTCCTGTAAAAACACCATCGGTTTTCGTGAAATGCGCATTAATTTTTAGCCAGAAACTATGGGAATCAAATTGATAAGAAAAAAAGCC
>CBFHJN010000340.1:0-2583 GCA_965655805.1 Flavobacteriaceae bacterium | reverse complement strand
TTTTTCATGAAGAGAAATAACATGCTGACTTAACCATTTTGTGGAAATAGTAACATTTTTCTTTTTAGCAATTACAATTTGTTTGGTGCTCGATGCCGTATTTGCTGCAAGATTAAGAATTTGTATTTTGGTTTTGTCTTTGAATAAACTAAAAAGATCACCTTTAAATAAAGAATCTTTTTTGATAGTTAAATTCTGATTTAAATTTTCAAATGTTGAGCGTGCATAAAGTGTCTTAGAAAATTCTTTTAATTGATCAGATTGTTTCTGATACAAACTGTCTATGGTGTAATTTAGGCTGCTAACATCAAGCATATTGTAACGATTGTCGTAACTTTTGTCATCAATATCAACATCATTTAAACCTTCTAAATCTACATTAATAATGTACTCTTTAAAATAGCTTTTAGCATATGGTTTTTTAGCTCGTTGTTTCGGTTTTTTGCTGAAAATTTCTTCGTAATAATGGCCGTCAAACAGTACTAGTTGAAGAATGTTAGAATTAGGATTACTTTTTAATTCCCCAGAATCTGAGATGATTACAGTTGTATTTCCTCTGTGTTTTAAACCTTTTTTATGAATGACAACTTTCTTTAAAAACTGACCTTTATCACCACTTTTCTTTTCAACTTTAATATTGTACTCTCCAATATCATTAAACTGTCCTTCTGCAATAGCCATTGCTGGTTGAACTTTGGCAATATTCTTTCTTAAATTATAAAAACTATAATTAGCTGAAGGAATAACATTATTTGAAAATATAAAGGCAAATACACCCAGAATCACAATAAAAATACTAACACTTCTCATAGCACGTTGCAGTGAGATGCCAGTAGATTTCATAGCAGCAAATTCATAATTTTCAGCAAATTGCCCGAAAACCATAATAGAGGCTAGTAAAATTGTTAATGGTAAAATTAGCGGAATTAGAGTAGGAGTAACATAAAGTAAGAATTTAAAAATGACTCCTATAGCCACGTCTTTGCCTGCTAATTCGCTTATGTATAGCCAAATAGATTGCAAAACAAAAATGAGCATGAGTATAATAAACACGCTCAAAAAAGTTTTCAAGTAGGTCTTGAGTATGTACCTATCCAGTATTTTCATTGGTGGTTTGGCCTAGTCGAGTCTATTGATATAATAGTCTCCATATTTACTTTTGTCAAATGTAAACAAGGTTTTTGAGATCGGCTCATTCGTTTTAAAAGAATTAACAGTTAGGGTAGTTTTAGTTCCGTTTTTACCAATTTCAATGAGATTGTAGATATGTTTAGTGTTGGCATCAATACCTAATAATATTTGTTTAATTTCAGAATTTGTGTCGATAGGATTTAATTTCACATACTGAATTTTTCTACCTTTTACATTCTGAACAATATCTAGTTCATAAGTATATCCTTCTTTATAAAAGGATAGCATTTTACTAGGTGTAATTGTTGATTCTTCTTCGGTGTTTTCTGAAGAAATAGTGACTTCTTCATCTTCAGGACTAATCGTATAAAGGGCTTTTCCGTCGTAAATTCTTGTGATGCCTAAAATGTTTAAGACATATTTATCACCTTCCATTGTAACATCTCCACGAGTTTCCTGATTAATATTTTCACTGGTATTTTCAAGTACATATTTAAAATCTATAGCTATGTTTTTATAAGATTTTGTTTTATTGTAAACCTCATTAAGTAAGGTTTCTGCGTCTTGTGCAAAACTGAAAGAACTTATTAAAACTAGTACTGCAATTGCGATCTGTTTCATTTTTAAAATAAATATTAATTATAATATATAACGTTTAATTACGATTCGTTTTCTAATAATTGATCTAAAGCGACTAAGTCAGGAACTAACACTTGTCTGGCTTTACTGCCTTCAAAGCCTCCAACAATACCTGCGGCTTCTAATTGATCGATTAAACGACCAGCTCTGTTATATCCTAATTTTAGTTTCCGTTGTAAGAGAGAAGCAGAACCTTGTTGCGCTGTGACAATAATTTCAGCAGCTTCTCTGAACAATTTGTCTCGATCTTCAATATTATTATCAAGACTTGTGCCACTTTCTTCACCAACATATTCTGGTAGTTGATAAGCTTCAGGATAAGCCTTTTGAGACCCAATAAAATCAGTAATTTTTTCCACTTCTGGTGTGTCAACAAAAGCACACTGAATTCGAACAATATCGTTTCCTTGTGTGTATAACATGTCTCCACGACCAATTAACTGGTCTGCACCAGAACCATCTAAAATAGTTCTTGAATCTATTTTTGATGTCACTCTGAAAGCAATACGTGCTGGGAAATTGGCTTTAATAATACCAGTAATAACATTAACAGAAGGACGTTGCGTTGCAATAATAAGATGAATTCCAATAGCACGAGCTAACTGAGCTAAACGAGCTATAGGTGTTTCAACTTCTTTTCCTGCAGTCATAATTAAATCAGCAAACTCATCCACTACTAAAACTATATATGGCAAAAATTGATGACCATCATTTGGGTTGAGTTTACGTGCTTTAAATTTAGTGTTGTATTCTTTAATGTTACGACACATGGCATTTTTAAGCATTTCGTAACGGTTGTCCATTTCAATACAT
>CBFHJN010000339.1:0-2601 GCA_965655805.1 Flavobacteriaceae bacterium | reverse complement strand
TAAAAAAGTGCATGCCGATCCGCATCCTGGAAATTTTTTAATATCTAAAGATGGTGAATTAATTGCTTTGGATTTTGGGTGTATGAAAACTATTCCGGAAGATTTTTATATTCCGTATTTTGAATTAGCCGAAAAAGAAAGTATTGACAACAAAGATGTTTTCCGTGAGAAAATGTTCAAATTAGAAATTTTAAAGCCGGAAGATTCCCAAGAAGAATTGGCTTTTTTCACGAATATGTTCCATGAAATGTTAAGTATTTTTACAAAACCATTTCATGCCGAAACTTTCGATTTTTCCGATCCGTCTTTCTTCGGAAGAATAGCTGAATTAGGCGAAAAGTATTCAAAAAATACCGAACTACGGAAAATGAATGGAAACCGAGGTTCCAAACATTTTATCTATATCAATCGAACCTTTTTTGGCTTGTACAATTTAATGTTCGACTTAAAAGCCCAAGATGTAAAAATCAATAATTTTAACAATCTATGATGACACATTTTAGCCATGCGGAGATTGCCCAATTAGAACATTTGTATAAAATAAACCTTATAAACAGTTGCTCTGGTTTTAAATCGGCTAATTTAATTGGTACCAAATCTGATGATGATATTGAGAATGTGGCTATTTTTAGTTCCGTAACACATGTTGGTTCAGAGCCACCTTTATTGGGTGTTTTTATGAGACCCACAACAGTTGCTAGGAATACATACGATAATATAAAGGAAACTGGTTTTTACACCATCAATCATGTGCATGAATCCATCATTTCAGATGCTCATCATACATCTGCTAAATATGAAAAGCAGATTTCTGAATTTGACGTCACCACTTTAAATGCGGAATACAAACCTGGAATACATGTGCCTTTTGTAAAAACAGCACCAATACAAATGTATATGGAATTTGTTGAGGAATATAATATCAAAGCAAATGGAACTATTTTAGTCATCGGTAAAATTAAAGAGCTATTTATTCAAAACCACTTAATAGAAGCAGATGGTTTTGTTAATTTAAGTAAAGCACAAATTGCTACCATCAACGGTTTAGACGGTTATGCCATTCCCGAATTACAGGTGCGACATGCATATCAGCGCCCAAAAAAAACCACAAACACACTTTAATTATGAAAATTCTTGTTACAGGTGCAACCGGCTATATTGGCAAACGCCTAATACCATTACTTGTTCAAGATGGACACCAAGTTATTTGTGTAGTTCGTGATATTTTAAGAGCGGACAAACATTATGTCGATGATCCTCATATTGATTTTATTGAAGGTGATTTTTTAAAACCAGAAACATTAAACAATCTTCCAAAGGATATTGACGTGGCTTATTATTTAATCCACTCCATGTCTAATTCCTCAAAAGATTTTGAAGATTTAGAAGCACGATGTGCCGAAAATTTCAAAACAGCCATTAGCAAAACAGAAGTGCAACAAGTTATCTATTTAAGCGGTATAACTAATGACGAAAAGTTATCCAAACATTTACGCTCTAGAAAACAGGTTGAAAACATATTACAGTCTGATACATATGCCACCACCATTTTAAAAGCGGGAATTATTGTGGGTTCTGGAAGCTCTTCATTTGAAATTATTAGAGATTTAGTGGAAAAATTACCATTTATGATTGCTCCTAAATGGTTAAACACCAAAACGCAACCATTAGCCGTTCGTGATGTATTAAGCTACCTATCTAAAAGTGCTGGAGATACGCGATTATACAATAAATCTTATGATATTTTTGGACCTGAAGTGCTTTCGTATAAAACCATGCTTTTAGAATTTGCCGAGGTACGAAAATTAAAACGGTACATTCTAACAGTTCCTGTTATGACACCGAAACTATCATCCTATTGGCTTTATTTTGTTACGTCAACCTCTTACAAATTAGCGTCATCTTTAGTAGATAGTATGGGTGTTGAAATTATTGGAAAACCAAGCAACATTAATGAGTTATTAGATATTAAACCGCTTTCTTACCAAGAAGCCGTGTCTTTGGCTTTCGAAAAAATTGAGCAAAATAGTATTATTTCCAGTTGGAAGGATTCTATGGTGAGTAGCGGCCGACTCAAAAATAATTTCCACAAATATGTGAATGTGCCAAAGTATGGTTGTTTTAAAGATTACAAAGAGCGACCAGTTAATAATCCAGATGAAACCATTCGGAAAATTTGGGCCATAGGTGGCAATACGGGTTGGTATTATGGAACGGGTTTATGGCGTTTACGTGGCTATATGGATAAAATGGTTGGCGGTATTGGGTTGCGTCGTGGACGCACAAGTCCAACAGACTTACACGTTGGTGATTCCTTGGATTTTTGGCGTGTTATTTTTGCCGATAAAGACAAACAGAAGCTCCTACTCTATGCCGAAATGAAATTGCCTGGCGAGGCCTGGTTGGAATTCAAGATTGAAGACAATAAACTTAAACAAACCGCAACATTTAGACCACGTGGACTGGCAGGTCGTCTTTACTGGTATAGTGTTTTGCCATTTCATGGTTTTATTTTCAGAGGCATGATTAATAAACTTGCCGGCTAATTGAAAAAATCAGAATTACCAACAAAAATATGCCCTGTTTGCCAATTATCATTTT
>CBFHJN010000338.1:0-2620 GCA_965655805.1 Flavobacteriaceae bacterium | reverse complement strand
AAATGGTTTATTATCATTCTAAAAGGAATCATGCTGAAAGGTGTTGGTTTAGAATTCATATGGAAGGAAACCCTGATTTTAATAGGAATGACCATCTTTTTTATGGGTTTAAGTGTGAAGAAATATAAAATTAGATTAGAGTAAAAAATAGTGATCAGTAAGCAGTATACAGTTGTTAGTGTAACAAAACAAGAAGTATAATAAAAAGAGAGTCCTGCTTTCGCAGGAAGTGAACATGAGAACAATCCGTTATATTATACAGAAAGAATTCAAGCAAATCTTTAGAAATAAAGGCATGCTCCCTATTATTTTTGTGCTACCGCTACTCCAATTGATTATCCTGTCTAATGCAGCTACTTTTGAAGTCAAGAACATCAAATTCGCCTATATAGATCATGATCATAGTGTTTCTTCGAGAGCTTTAGTTGAAAAATTTCAAGCATCCACGTATTTTAATGTGTTAACCGATTTCCCTTCACAAAATTTAGCAAGTTCGGCTATGCTAAAAGGCGAAGTGGATGTGGTTTTAGAAATTCAATCACATTTTGAACGTCATTTACAGAAAGAAAAAAAAGCGAGTTTAGGAATAAGTATTAACGCTATTGATGGTGCTGCTGCAGGTGTTACAAACGTTTATATTTCACAAATAATCCAGCGTTTTAACAAGCACATTCAAACGGATTTAATACAATTTTCAGATAAGCAAATCCAACCAGTTCGTATTGAAACCATTCCCTTATTTTGGTATAATGAAACCTTGAATTATAAAACCTTTATGGTTCCAGGTATTTTGGTGCTGTTAGTAACCATGATTACATTATTTCTATCTGGAATGAATATTGTTCGTGAAAAGGAAATAGGGACTTTAGAACAAATAAATGTTACACCAATCAAGAAAAGTCAGTTTATAATCGGAAAGCTTTTTCCATTTTGGGTTATTGGTATGGGTTTACTAACTATTGGATTAATTTTATCAAAAGTTATTTTTAACGTGCCGATGATTGGTAGTTTGCCACTTATGTATTTCTACACATCTATTTATATATTAGTGGTTTTAGGTATAGGTTTATTTATTTCGAATTTTACAGAAACCCAACAACAAGCTATGTTTATCGCTTGGTTTTTCACTGTAATTTTTATTTTAATGAGTGGTTTATTCACACCTATTGAAAGTATGCCAGAATGGGCTCAAATAATTACCGAGTTTAATCCTATTAAGTATTTTGTAGAAGTTATGCGAATGGTTATGTTGAAGGGTTCCGGACTTATAGATATTCTACCACAACTCATCAAAACCTTGCTTTTTGCTATTATTATGAATGGCTTAGCGGTTTGGAGTTATAAAAAAACGACTTAAATAGATTTTTTAGTTTCCTTTAACTCGGTTCCAAAGCTGAAGCATCAGTTTTTTAGCATCGCGTCCGTCTTTTGGTAATTCGGTAAATTTAAGGTTGTTAGTGTCAGAATCGTGTTCAATTAAAAACTGAAAGACAAATTTATCTGATCCTGGTTCTAAATTTAATAACCCAAAGCGCAAGTCGTTAAAATACAATTGATTATCTCGTTCTGTAATAGTGTACCAACCTTGCGAAATATGAATCATACGTTGCATTTTTTCATCATTTATAATATGACTAATGCGTTCATGGTTTTTGGGATAATTTACAAACTCAATGGATTTCGTATCTAAAAAAGAATAATTTCCTATTAAGAAATCAGTTTCTGTTTCTACATTGGCATTCCATAAAATGGTGTTTAATGGTGATGGTCTTGTATCAATCTGTTGATAGCTTATATTTTGCTCTTGCAAAGCATTTTCAAACTTCGCAAAAGCTGTCCACTTTAAAATAAATGTAAGTGCTAGATATGCTGTACTTAACAATAAACCAGTACGATTGTAAAATTGACGTTTTTCTGATGTTCGTTTTTGAAACATAACTAAAATCAAAAACACTAGAAACGGTAACGTGTAAATGGGATCTACAACAAAAATGGTTTTAAAGGCCAAGCGTAAATCAAAAGGCCAAAACAGTTGAGTTCCCCAAGTAGTATGCGCATCAAGAAGTGGATGTGTAACAAAAGCCCAGAAAAATAACCAAGACCAACCAATTATACTTTTATAGTTTTCATAACGAGAAACTATCCAACCAAAAATAGGTGCAAAAATTACAGAAAAGGCAATGGAATGGGTAAAACCTCTATGGATTTCTAATGCCGAAACTGTATCAGTAAAGTAGGAAGCTAAAACATCTAAATCCGGAATAGTACCTGCTATTGCTCCATAAAGCATGGCTTTATTACCAACTTTTTTTCCTAAAACGACTTCGGCTACTGCAGCACCTAAAACTATTTGGGTTAAAGAATCCATGATTTTCGGTTTATATATAGAATAGAATTAAAATGATATATCCCATTGAATTCGAAAACGCCATTCTTTCTGTTCAGCTCTTTCTGGGCTTTCGTAGTCAAAATGGGTAAATTCCATGGTTAATTTATTTCTATGTTCTTTAAAAAACCAGTTAAAAGCCATACCTATTTCTTTCTCCTGACTGTAATCAAAATCTGAATTTGGCGTGTAATGCGCGTATATTCCGGCAACTTCTAAATATTTAGGAATAAA
>CBFHJN010000337.1:0-2625 GCA_965655805.1 Flavobacteriaceae bacterium | reverse complement strand
AAACCCAACGAAGCCGATGCACAAGGTATGTTGGTAAAAGAAGAAACCGTATCTATTAAAATACCAGCAGGCGTTGTTGATGGCATGCAATTAAAAGTTACTGGAAAAGGTAATGAAGCGCCTGGAAATGGTGTTTCTGGTGATTTATTGGTAGCTATTGAGGAGGAAGCTCATGAAAAATTACAACGCGAAGGTGATAACCTTCATTATGATTTGTACGTGAGTTTGCCAGATGCTGTTTTAGGAACTTCAAAAGAAATTGATACCGTAACCGGAAAGGTTCGCATTAAAATTGATGCTGGTGTTCAATCTGGTAAAATATTAAGATTACGTGGAAAAGGCATTCCGTCTATTAATGGATATGGAAAAGGTGATTTATTAGTTCATGTGAATGTTTGGACGCCTAAAACACTTAATAAAAATCAAAAAGACTTTTTTGAATCCATGCGAGAAGATGAGCATTTTGAACCAAAACCAGAAGTAGGCGATAAATCGTTTTTTGAAAAAGTAAAAGATATGTTCTCTTAAAACGTTAAAACTGTAGTATAAATCCGCCTTTCGTGCGGATTTATTTTTTTATACGGAAGTTATTGCTGTGTTTCTTTTCCTGTTTAAGAAAAATTACTATATTTGAGTTATTACTATAAATTTATAGTAATAATTTTTCTTTTTCATAGCAATTTTTTCCCATCCTTAAACGCAAGTTTTAGGATGGGTTTTGTTTTTATTAAATGCGTTAACTTTCTTATTTATTAATTTCGGAAAGCCGTGTGACATTTAATATCTTTACCACCATCATTCAATTTATTTTATTCAAGTAATAATTAGGTATGGGTAACTTATTGGAAACACATAATGTTTCTAAAAAATTTGGGGATTATACGGCATTAAATAACGTGTCTATAGCTGTTCCACAAGGGAGTATTTTTGGGCTATTGGGTCCTAATGGTGCTGGAAAAACAACACTTATTCGGGTCATTAATCAAATTACCATGCCAGATTCTGGTCATGTTATTTTGGACAATGAGCCTTTACAAAACCATCATGTTAGAGATATTGGTTACCTGCCCGAGGAACGTGGACTATATAAATCTATGAAAGTTGGAGAACAGGCATTATATTTAGCACAACTGAAAGGTTTAAGTAAAGCCGAAGCAAAAAAACGCTTAAAATATTGGTTTGACAGGTTGGATATTGGCGATTGGTGGAATAAAAAAATCCAAGAACTTTCTAAAGGGATGGCCCAAAAAGTTCAATTCATTGTTACCGTTTTACACGAACCCAAATTACTAATTTTTGATGAACCCTTTTCAGGTTTCGATCCTATCAATGCTATTTTAATTAAAGATGAAATTTTAAGACTTCGGGATGCTGGTGCAACCGTTATTTTTTCAACACACCGCATGGAATCCGTTGAAGAATTATGCGACCAAATTGCTTTAATTCATCAATCCAATAAAATTTTAGATGGCAAATTGGGCGATATTAAAAAGCAATTTAAAACTAATACTTTTGAAATCGGTATTCGCGCTGCTAATGAAAAGGCTCTAGATCAAGAATTAGCAGAAAAATTCACCGTAACACCAACTAGTTTTAAAACATTAGGTAATGAGTTAAAGCGAAATATTAAATTGGCTAAAAATCAAACGCCTAATGATTTATTAAGCTTTTTAACCAGTAGAGGTGAAGTTTCGCATTTTGTTGAATTAATTCCAAGTGCTAACGATATTTTTATTCAAGCAGTTAAGAATAATTAATTATGAACCATTTACCACTCATCATAAAGCGCGAGTATTTTACGAAAGTGAAGAATAAATCCTTTATAGTCATGACCTTTTTAAGTCCAATGATTATGATTGGTTTAGTGGCCGTTGTAGCTTATCTATCACAATTAAACAATAATTCAGAGCGTACAATCTCAATTTTAGACGAATCGGGTCTTATTTCACCTGTTTTTGAAAATACTGAAAATACGACATACATAATTTTAGATCAAATGTCTTTAGAAGCTGCAAAAAAACTCGCGGAAGTTCAAGAGAATTATGGTCTTTTATATATTGGTAATTTTACTGATATAAACACAGCAAACCAAAACACCAAATTTTATTCCGAAGAATCACCGTCAATATCCGTTATCAGTGGTTTAGAACAAAAATTAGAAAAGCAGTTAACAGATTTAAAACTGGAAAGGCAAGGTGTTGATATTGAAAAAATAAAAACATCCAAAATGGATGTTGCCATTGCTCAAGAAAGTTTCAAAGGTGAAAAAACGTCCAAAATTGATAGCATTGTAAAACTAATTTTTGGTGGTGCAGCAGGTTATTTATTGTTTATGTTCATCATTATTTATGGCAACATGATTATGCGAAGTGTTATTGAAGAAAAAACAAGCCGAATAATTGAAGTCATAATATCATCCGTAAAACCGGTTCAATTAATGTTAGGAAAAATTATTGGAACCTCTTTAGCTGGTGTAACGCAGTTTGTAATTTGGATTATTTTGGGAGGTGTTATGTTAAGTGTTATTTCGGCTATTTTTGGAATTGATTTCATGCAAGCTTCACCTTCAGGACAGATATTAAGCCAAGCAGGAAACGATGCAGTTATACCAGACATGGTTCAAAG
>CBFHJN010000336.1:0-2634 GCA_965655805.1 Flavobacteriaceae bacterium | reverse complement strand
CCTTCAGAAATGCTTTCACCAAAAGAATAGTCTCTATGATTTAATTTTATATAATCTGGATCGGTAAATTTAGTAACAATCCCAATTGTATAATCTTCGTTAGGTGTTAAACTCAATACTTTGTTTTCACCATTTCGTTCTACCATCAAGTCGATGTCTGCACCACTTTTATTCTTTAATAAATATGATAAATCAGAAACGTAATTAACCTCTGAACCATTTATAGAAACCAATTTATCCGTTACTAAAAGTCCCGATCGGCTTGCTGGAGAATCTGGAGTTATCGAATCTAAAACAAATGGAATACGTGGTGTCATGGCTGGCAAATCGCCCGCTTCAAACAATTGTGTTCCTATATTTTCTGGTATTGTTAAGTTTTCAATTTCGCCTGAAGTACGTTCTACTTGAATTTCATTAATATCTCTGAACAATAAATACGATGTCATATCGGTTACTTCAGCAAACGGCTTGCCATCAACCGACACCACTTTATCACCTTGCTGAAAGCCATATTGTTCCAAGGTTTTAGTAACTCCAAATCCGTATTTTATATCATCCTTTTTGGTATAGTCCGTTCCCCAAACAAATAAAATCATCATATAAATGAAGAAGCCTAAAATAAAGTTTACGGTAACACCACCTAACATAATTATTAAACGCTGCCAAGCTGGTTTGGTTCTAAATTCCCATGGCTGTGGTGGTTGCGCCATTTGTTCCTTATCCATGCTTTCATCAATCATTCCAGCAATTTTCACATAACCACCTAAAGGCAACCATCCGATTCCGTAAACGGTATCACCAATTTTTTTCTTGAATAATGAAAACTTAATATCGAAAAATAAATAAAACTTCTCTACACGTGTTCCGAATAATTTAGCCGGAATAAAATGACCTAATTCGTGTAAAACAATAAGAATGGACAGACTTAAAAATAATTGTGCTGCCTTTATTAAAATAACCATCATGTTAGTTTCTTCTTTTTATAGCGCACAAAAGTAGTGTTTTAACACCATTTAGAAAACTATAACGGGTTTATTGCTATTTTTTTAACACGGTTTTGTTAATATTACCCATATTGGTTTCAAACTTTACAAATAATATTCCAGCTGGATAACTGGTAAAATCCAAACTTGAAGACCAAATAGTTTTGTTTAAAAGCTGACCTAAAGTATTATAAATTTTCACCTGATTAACCTGAACACTTTCAGGTTTTTGAATAAAAACAATATTGGAAGTCGGATTAGGGAATAAAGTTAAATTAGTTTCTAAATCAAACTGCTCTGTGGACAGCGTTACCGAATTATTTTTAGAAATCAAGTCGCTTTCAGGATCAAAAATAACATCAGCAACTGAAAACGTTACATTCTTCAGAAAACTTTGATTATTGCTGGTGTTATTTAAAACCTCATCTAAAGTTTCTCCATTGGTTCCAATAAGCCTTACGGGAACTGGTGCTTCAAAAAAGTCCACGGATACATGACTTTGAATTTGAGATAAATTAAAATATACCGAAGTTGAAGAAGGCTGGTTCCAAGTCATGGTATAGGTTGGGTAACCTTGATTATAAAGCCAATCATTAAAGAATTCTGTTAAATCTTCTCCTGTTGATGTTTCAACAATGCTGATAAAATCGTCTGTTTTAGCGTAACCATACGCATGATTTGGATTATTTAAATAATCACGCATAGCCTGAAAAAACGGTGCATCTCCTAGTTTTTTACGAAGCATATGAACAACCATAGAGCCCTTATTATAACTTAACCGACTACTAAAAATTCTACTAACACTTGTAGTATCTGCATCCGATAAATAAACAGCACCTCCAGGTTGCGATGTTATAGAATTAACACGACTTTGCTTAAAGGCTGTAAAATCATCATTACCATCTAAACTTTCAATGGCTAATCCTGATAGATAGGTTGCAAAACCTTCGTTTAGCCAAATATCCTTCCAGCTTCCACAGGTTATTTTATTACCAAACCATTGGTGTGCCAATTCGTGCGCTATCAAGTTTTCACCAAAGCTTCCCATGAATGAAACGGTAGTATGTTCCATGCCGCCACCCCAACCAAATTGCGCGTGACCATATTTTTCATCGGCAAACGGATAGGTTTCAAAAAGAGTTGAAAACACATTCATAATATCAACCGTAATCGGTGTACTGGCTTGTGCATAAGCTAAATTCTCTGGATATACATAATTAACTATATCAAACGGATTACCATTATTAGCTACTTCATGTGAATAAACCGTGTAATTAGTCACCGCAATGGCAATTAAATAAGCTGGAATAGGATAGCCATGTTTAAATCTAGTGGTTTTTGAACTTCCAGAAATGGTTTGGCTAATTTCCAAACCATTAGAAACTGCTACATAATTTTCGTTATTTGGTGTGAATGTTGGTGTGGTTAAATACACATCAACGGAATCAATTTTATCAATTAAATCCTGTTTACATGGCCACCAACCTTTAGCACCATATGGCTCTGAAAGTGTCCAAATTACAGGTGTCCCATTATGAGTTGTTTGCTCAAACGAGCCAAATCCTGAACTTTCTGGATTTCCAGAGTATGAAATAGTAAGTGAATCTAAAACACCCAAATCTTGAATTTGTGGCAGCGTAATAACAACTTC
>CBFHJN010000335.1:0-2651 GCA_965655805.1 Flavobacteriaceae bacterium | reverse complement strand
AAATTTGTCGCAAAAGACTTAGATAAAGATGTAATCGTAGAAATGCTAAAGCGTTTCAGTTTATATGAAATCAGTGTAAAATTTGATATAAAATACAGCTTATTAGTTGAGCGGTGTATTGAATTGAAAATTAAAAATCAGTTAGAATTACCAAAGAATGACAGGTTTGTAAAAGCTGACCAAATATGCAAAGAAAAAGGCTATAAAAATTCAGTTGATTATATACAAGTTCATGGAATGCTAGCCTTTAAAAGGAATATTAAGCCTTTGATAAGTTAGATACGATTTGTGGCGTGATAACCACCGCATCAATTCTGCAAATTAAAAAGTTAAATATATGTTAAACAGAAAAAAGTGAGCTAAAAAACTATCTAAGTAGTTTATATTTGCTCACGAACAAAAACAGTAACATGAAAAAATCAACAATTCAAACCCAGCATTTAATATCAGTTTATTTAGATTTAGTAATGGATGCAAATGACACTTATTTAAGTAAAGGCAATGTGACCAAGCCGAATAAAGAAGATGCTTTAATTATTAACGATGTTTGTGAGGATGTTTTAAACGGCATCTACGGCTTTACAGATATTAAAAAGTCAACTTACTTAGAAAATTTAAGCGTTAAAATTGATGATTGTATAGGTCAATTTTGCAATAGTTTTGAAAATGCAATGACTATAAAATTTAAAGGTTTAATACTTTTAATCGAAAGTCAAGGCGCTAATTCAGAGCAGGCTTTAAAGTTGATTCAATCAATGGAGCGAATTTTGAAACGAGAAAACAGATACTTTTTGCCTAACAGCATTATTGAGCAGGTAATTCAGAAATCAAAAACAATAGTTAGGCATAATTATAAGCCTATTAAGCAGTAAACAACAAAGTAGGTGGCGGAATTGGCAAACGCAGGGTGTTAAGTAAAGCGAAAGCGAAGAATCCCGAATATCTTAACTTGCAGGTTCGAATCCTGCCCTACTTTCTAATTAAATACAAATCGTCTTAACAGACACAAAATCAAAACAAAATGAGTCAAAGAATTTTAAATGGAACAATCGCATTAGACAGATTAGTTCATGTCAAAATGGAAAAGCAAGGAAAAAACGGCAAGGTAAAAGGCTTGTTTATTCCTTTAGATGCTAACAAGCTTGAAGAGAAAAGCTATGAAACAAAAAACGGCAAAGTTAATGAAATTCAAATGTCAGTTAGACTGATTGTCAAAGACCAAACCGATGACAGAGGTCAAGATGGTTTTATCGCAAAAGCCTTAGGTTCTGAAAGTTACAAAGCAATGAGCGATGAAGATAAAGAAGCCTTAAAGGACAATTCTAGCGAATTATCAAAGCGTTTATCGCCAATTTTAGGGAATATCAAAGACTTTAATAAAAGCGGTCAACCGCAAGACCAATCAAATGCAGTAAGCGATGAGACATTTGATGAAAATGATGATTTACCGTTTTAATTATGTATAAATCAGAAGAAGCCTTACAAAGTGGTATAGTTCGCAAATTCAGCGAGCTATACCCTAATAAGCGAGGTCAACTTTTTCACGTTCCAAATCAAAGGAATCACAAGTTACAAGCTTTTAAGGCTAAATCAATAGGTGTTTATGCTGGCGTTGCAGATTTACTATTTATGCAGCCTAATGATGTAGGAATAGAATTAAACGCAATAGAATTAAAACTACCAAATACAAGGCATAAGGTTGAGCATATAGAACAGCAGATTGAATGGGCTAAAACCTTGCAAAGATGTGGTGGTTTTTGGCGGCTATGCAGAACAGTAGACGAAGCCATTGCTTTTATTGAGTGCGATTCAAGTAAAGAAAACGGTTTGACAGTTTTTGATGTCGAAAAAATGCTAAAAGAAAATAAAGGCAAAAAAACAATTAAGTTTTAATAGCCTAAAAAAAAGAAACATGGATTTATTAAGTACAGAAGAATTTGCAAAGTTTGTAAAAATTCACAGCAAATTTAGGAGAAAAATAGCCTATATGGCATTAAGCAATCAATCAGATGATGACTTAGTTAAGGATTTAAATTCAGAAATCAATAAATTTAATTTTGTAAAAGACAGAGTTAAATTTGATTTTGAAAAGTTAGATGTTAGTATTTCTGATGTGGCCAATGAGATATGCCTTAGCACAACTGGAATGAAATATACTGATGTGTATAATAAAATTAGAGGCGCTGTAAAACGAGGTTATAAAATTTCAAACCAACCCAGTGAATTAATTGAATTGATTTGCGAATCATACGGCTGGAAGCCCAGTGATTTTATTGTGGTTTTCAAACAAGATGATATATAGCTCATTGAAACAAGATTATATATCAAAATAAGTAAAAGTTAAAGTTTTGTTAAAGCGTTTAATATGTAGTTTAAAAACTATCTAAGTAGCTTATATTTGTAGTGAACAAAACAAGTAAATAAAATGAAACTACAAACAGCAATCAAAAAAATCAAAAAAACAACTGGTAAAGATGTTATTAAAAAAGGTAATATTTACGGTGTTACTTTTAATGGTCAAGTTTTAGAGTTCTTAAAAAACGGTTCTTCTGGTAACATTACTTGTATATCAACGAGAAACATGAATGATAAATCAGATATTCAAACAGATTATTTTTCAGAAACTTATTATAATAATTTAACCCAAGCCC
>CBFHJN010000334.1:0-2652 GCA_965655805.1 Flavobacteriaceae bacterium | reverse complement strand
TTTTTCTTACAAGCCTCAATAATAATTCCTATATTTATTTTTCTAAACTACACAACATGAAATTCCTCAAGTCCCTATTAAAATGGGTTGTCATTATTTTTGCACTCCTTATTGCTATTTTATATATAACAGATACAGATTATTTATTAAAAGCTGTCAGAACCATCTATTTTAAAGGTTATTCTACGGCGTATTTAGAAGACTATAAGGAATTTGATAATCAAGTAATTGCTAATGGCACACCGCAACCTTGGCCTAATCATCAAGACTATAACAGTGTAACCGAAACTGAAACACTTCAAGAAATAAACAAAGAAAACGGAACCATTGCATACGTCATCATTAAAAATGACAGCGTCTGGTTTGAGAATTATTACGATGGTTTTGACGAAAACTCCAAATCCAACTCCTTCTCCATGGCTAAAAGTTATGTGTCTGCTATGTTAGGAAAAGCGCTGATGCAAGGGCACATTAAAAGTCTGGATCAACCGGTTGGCGATTTTCTACCAGAATTTAAGGATGGTTTAGCGGCTAAGTTAACTGTTGGCGATTTATCATCTATGGCATCTGGAACAGATTGGGATGAAGCTTATTATTCGCCTTTATCGATCACGACTCGCGCGTATTTTGATGATGATTTAGATAAGGTCATTAACGGTTTAAAAGTTGTTGAAGAGCCAGGTCAAGCGTATAAATATTCTAGTGGTGACACGCAAATGCTGGCCATGGTAATTGAGCGCGCAACTGGGAAAAAACTATATGATTATTTAACGGAGTCCTTTTGGAAACCGCTTGGCTCTGAAAATGCAACACTGTGGCAAGTAGATAGTGAAGAGCACGATATGGTAAAAGCATACTGCTGCATTGCTAGTAATGCGAAGGATTTTGCACGTTTAGGAAAGCTATACAAAGACCATGGAAAATGGCAAGGCAAACAAATTTTAGACTCCACCTTTATTGCCAAATCTATTAAACCACGTTTTTCTGCTAGTCCTGAATACGGTTACGGTTGGTGGCTAAAAAATGTAGGCGATAAAGAATTTTTTATGATGCGTGGCCACTTGGGTCAGTACGTTATAGTGGAACCAAATGACAATGTTATTATTGTAAGATTAGGACATTCCAAAGGACCTGGTGATGCCATTGCAACCTTTACTCCAGATATTTCTACGTATATTGAAGAAGCTTATAAGATGCTTGAAAAAAACTAAACCATGATATCTAAACTAAATCTCGAAAATATTCTATTCTTGGACATTGAAACCGTTCCAGAAACCAGGCATTTTTCGGATTTAGATGAAACCAAACAAGCACTTTGGGACGCCAAATCTAAATACCAGCGTAAAGATGAATTTTCAGCAGAAGAATTTTATGATCGTGCTGGAATTTGGGCCGAATTTGGAAAAATAGTCTGTATTTCGGTTGGGTATTTTAAAATGGAAGGTGATGTTCGGAAGTTTCGTGTGACCTCATTTTATGGTGACGAAATAAAAATTCTAAAAGATTTTAAGAACTTAATCATTTCGCACTTTAGCGAAAATAAACATCTGCTTTGTGCGCATAATGGAAAGGAATTCGATTTTCCATACATAGCGCGACGGATGATAATTCACAATATTGAATTGCCATACAAACTAAATCTTTTTGGTAAAAAACCTTGGGAAGTGCCACATTTAGATACTTTAGAACTGTGGAAGTTTGGTGATTATAAAACCTATACCTCTTTAAAATTACTGACCAATGTGTTGGGTATCCCATCACCTAAAGATGATATTGATGGTAGTGAAGTCTACCGCGTTTTTTATGAAGAAAACGATATTGATCGGATTATGATTTACTGCGAAAAAGACACGATTGCTGTGGCACAAATATTCTTACGACTTCGTGGTGATGAATTGCTTCATGATAATGAGATTATTCATATCTAACCATTCCTTCAATTTTAAAAACTACTCATATGCACATGAAACAATTAGAAGGTGTATTCAATCTTGACTCAAAAGAACGCTATGGATACCTTATAAGAAAGGTTGCCGATTTTGAGGTAATATTTCTTATTACCGACAAACAAGGTAAGTACGTTACTTGTGGATTCGATAATGAAAAAATAATTCCTGTTTGGCCCGAATTGGAATTTGCTCAAGAATTAATAAAGGGAGATTGGGAAAAATTTATCGTAAAAAAAATCACCTTAACTAATTTTATAAATTGGATGGATAAATTGGAAATAGAAAATTATCTAATTGGTGGATTTCCAAATCAAAAACTTAATTCCATTGTTGTAAAACCTGTAGAAATTAAAAATCATTTGATTTTTGAATGCCAACAATACGAATAGGTTAATTATTCAGATTTTTTTAAGAATAACTTTGATAGTTAAATATGTTGTTTGCCTTTTTAACACCAACTACTTAATAAGATATTCAAAACAAAATCATAAAAAAACGTCCAGAGCTTTCACTCTGGACGTTTTCACTTGAAATTAATTTATAATTATTGTTTGATAAAACGTTTAACTTTCGTTTTCTCACCAATATTTAATTGGATTATGTACATTCCATTAGTCAATTCAGAAACATTAATAGTCTCTGAAAAAGCACCTTTTAGTACTATTTGTCCTAACATATTAGTTACTTGATAACTTTGAGCTTC
>CBFHJN010000333.1:0-2660 GCA_965655805.1 Flavobacteriaceae bacterium | reverse complement strand
ATGCTTATTAGATCAAAAGTTTATTAAAGATGAAAAGCAAACTGTTGCTCAGTATGTTGAATCTTATGGTGACGTTTCAGTTACTGGATTTAAGCGTGCTACAGTAGGATAATAAACTCCTGTGAAAACAGGATTCTCTTAAAATAAAAGCTTTCCAATTATAGGAAAGCTTTTTTTATGTCTAAATTCTACTTTTCTAAATTACAATAATGATTATATTTGCTAAACTTTCGACTTGTGCAAATGAAATACAAAAGAATCCTACTCAAATTATCTGGTGAAGCATTAATGGGCTCCCGTCAATATGGAATTGACCCTGAGCGTCTATCAGAATACGCCAAAGACATTAAAGAAATTACAGATTTAGGTGTAGAAGTCGCCATCGTAATTGGTGGTGGTAATATTTTTAGAGGTGTTGCTGGAGCTATGAATGGGATGGATCGGGTTCAAGGAGATCACATGGGAATGCTTGCTACTGTTATAAACGGTCTTGCTTTACAAAATGCGCTTGAAGATGCAGGTGTTAAAACCCGTTTGCAAACAGCCATTAAAATTAATGAAGTTGCCGAACCGTTTATAAGACGTAAAGCCATGAGTCACCTTAACAAAGGACGTGTTGTGATTTTTGGTGGTGGAACGGGAAACCCGTATTTTACAACAGACTCTGCAGCGGTTTTAAGAGCCATTGAAATTGAAGCTGATGTGATTTTAAAAGGAACTCGTGTTGATGGTATTTATAATGCAGATCCCGAAAAAGATTTAACTGCAGTTAAGTTTGACCATATCACGTTTGATGATGTTCTTAGAAAAGGTCTTAAAGTTATGGATACAACGGCATTCACACTCAGTCAGGAGAATAAACTCCCAATTATTGTGTTTGACATGAATAAAAAAGGAAATTTACTAAAGGTAGTTTCCGGAGAAAATATAGGAACAAAAGTTAATTTATAATATTTGGCTTATTTTTTGGTAAATAGCTTACAAATTAAAGTTTTTTAAAATGAACGAAGACATAAAATTTATATTAGATACAGCTCAGGAAGCTATGGATGGTGCCATCAAGCACTTAGAAAAACAATTTGTAAATATTAGAGCAGGAAAGGCAAGTCCTGCAATGCTCGGAAGTGTCATGGTTGACTACTATGGTTCTCAAACACCTTTATCTCAGGTAGCAAACGTAAACACTCCTGATGGTCGTACAATTACAGTCCAGCCATGGGAAAAAAGCATGCTTCAGGAAATTGAACGCGGTATTATGCTTGCTAACTTAGGCTTCAATCCAATGAATAATGGTGATACCATAATTATCAATGTTCCACCTTTAACTGAAGAGCGCAGACGCAACTTATCTAAACAGGCCAAAGCCGAAGCTGAAGATGCAAAAATTGGTGTAAGAAATGCTCGTAAAGATGCCAATCATGATATAAAAAACCTTGATGATGCTTCTGAAGATCAACAAAAAAATGCCGAAATCGACATACAACAAATGACTGATAAGTACGTTAAAAAAATAGACGATATTTACGAGGTCAAAGAAAAAGAAATCATGACTGTATAACAATTAAAAAGCGACCTATCAAAATGTCGCTTTTTTATGCTATTCTAATTAATCCATTACTAGTTCTCGATGCATAAGTGTTTACTTTTTTTACTGATAACACTAGGCTCTTATGCACTGCACTCACAAGAACCTATCCGTCAAAAAGATTCTTCTGGAGTTGAGACTGATAGCATTTCTAAAATTGATTATCTCAAATATTTAGGCAATGGATTTTTCCCAACCAAATTTTTAAATTTAGATCTTCGTTATTTGGTGAAATTTAACCAGTATGAAGGGTTTAGAACTGGATTAGGAGGTGTAACAAATGATGAGTTTTCAGAAAAATACCGTATCAACAGTTATGTTGTTTACGGTTTCAAAGATCATCGGTTCAAATATAGAATTGGTGGTGGCTTCAGAATTAATGAAGTTTCAGATACATGGATAAACTTATCTTATACTGATGATTTACAAGAAACAGGAAGTTCCAGTTACTTAACAGATAAACGTTTTTTTCAGTTTTTTGAACCACGCTTATTGAATATCGATTTATTCCACAAACACATTACAAAAGCCATTAATATTGAACACAATCTCACCAATCATTTAGTAACCGAAACTGAATTTGCCATCAGTAAAATTGAACCAACCTACAATTATAATTTTGTGATTGGCGATCAAAGTTTCAGAAGTTATGATATTTCGACAGCGAGAATTAGCGCACAATGGAGTCCGTTTAATCGTTTTGACACTACTACATATGATGTAACATCAGAAAAAGAAGGCTTTCCTCAATTTACACTTCAAGTAACTCAAAGTTTCAAAAATATACTAAACGGCGATTTTAATTTTTTTAAAGCCGATTTCAGAACACGTCACAAAATAACGTATAACGATGCTGTTTTTTCAGAAATTGTATTAAGTAGTGGACTGGCAACCGGAAATACACCTTTGACACACTTGTATCATGCCTATCCAAACAACATTACTAAGGAAACTGTTTTACAACGTTTTTCTGTAGCAGGCATAAATAGCTTTGAAACCATGTATTTTAACGAGTTTTTCTCTGACAGGTTTGCGATACTTCAACTAAAACATTTTGTAAAACCTTTCAAAATTA
>CBFHJN010000332.1:0-2684 GCA_965655805.1 Flavobacteriaceae bacterium | reverse complement strand
ATTGGCCTCAATTATTTCACGCACATTATCTAAATCATTGAACCTTGCCAACAGTGTGTCTTTAGCCGTTCCAGATGTAACACCAGGACTATTTGGCGAACCAAATGTAACAGCACCACTTCCTGCTTGAATTAAAAAACTATCACTATGACCATGATAACAGCCCGCAAATTTGATGATTTTATCTTTTCCAGTATAACCACGAGCTAAACGCACGGCACTCATACACGCTTCGGTTCCAGAATTTACAAATCTAATTTTATCAATATTTGGCACCATAGAAACCGCTAATTCGGCAATTTTGGTTTCAATTTCCGTAGGTGTTCCAAATGATGTTCCTAATTTAGTTTTTTCAATTACAGCATCCACTACAGGTTGAAATGCGTGACCTAAAATCATAGGTCCCCAAGAATTTATATAATCTATATATTGATTATCATCCTCATCAATCAAATAAGGACCATACGCTTTTTTTATAAAAATAGGCGTTCCTCCAACCGCTCCAAAAGCTCTTACAGGCGAATTTACACCTCCTGGTATTACTTTTTCGGCTTCAGCAAATAAGGCACTACTTCTTTTGTATTGCATAAAATTGTCATTAAATTAATTAGATTTAACCACTAATAAATCGCCAATATTTAAATTATTCGACGATAGATTATTTAGCTTTTTTAAGTTTTCAACGGTTGTATTGTAGCGTTTTGACAGGGAATAAAGTGTATCTCCTTTTATCACCCGATGCGACAATTCTGAAGCAGAATCATTACTATGGGCCACGCGTGTTTTACCAGTTACTATTTCGTCATATTTATAGAGTTCATAGCGTTCAATTAAACTGATTAATTTATCAGGATATTTTCTATCCGTTGCATAACCAGCAGCTTTTAAGCCTTTTGCCCAACCTTCATAATCATCTATATCTAATTCGAATAATTTATAATAGCGTTTGCGTTCTTTTAAAAATAAGGAATGATCGCGATAGGAGTATTTAGCATCGTTATATTTTCGGAAACATTCTTGATCTTCATCATCATCGTGATAAATGCGTGCACCTGTCCATTCATGACACTTTATACCAAAGTGATTGTTAGCTTCCACCGACAAACGGCCACGACCAGAACTAGACTCTAAAATTCCTTGAGCCAACGTAATACTAGCAGGAATATGGTATAAGCGCATTTCTTCTTGAGCAATATCTTTGTACAAGGCTATGTAATCGTCTATTGGACTAACACTTACAACAACTGTTTCTGTTTTGGGTTGTTCTACTTGCGTTTCAATTTCAGCTACTTTTTCAGGCGTTTTTTTGACAACACGTTCCGTTTTTGTTCTATTTTTTGAAGACTTAGAAGCTACGCGTTTTTTAGAGCCACAGCTAAAAACTATTAATCCGATACAAATCATTACTACTACTCGCTTCATTCTCATTGAATTTTTATCATATTCTTCTTTTCCAAAATTTGATTCATGCCAGCAACACCTTGCAGACCTCCTGTATGAATCATCAATATTTTTGCGTTTTTTGGGAAATACCCTTTTTTCATTAAATCGAAAACACCAAAAACCATTTTCCCTGTATAAACAGGATCTAATGGAATTTTGAATTGATTCTTAAAATCATTAATAAAACTGATTAGTTCTGAATTTATTTTAGCGTATCCACCAAAATGGTAATCCGTAATCAAATTCCAATTATCTTGCGTTGCAAATTTACTAATATCTTTTCGTAAAAAATCACCTTTAAGGGCTGGAAATCCAAGAATTTTTTGATGGTTTTTAGAAGCATTTATCAAACCTGAAATCGTTCCACCTGTTCCAACTGGACAGGTAATAAAATCGAATTCGCTGTCTTGTTCGGTCAAAATTTCTTCGCATCCTTTTACAGCTAATTCATTGGTGCCACCTTCTGGGATTAGGTAAAAATCCCCATACTGATTCTTTAAATCTTTTATAAAACTAGCCGTTTCTTTTTTGCGATAGGCTTCACGAGAAATAAAGTGAAATTGCATTCCTTGATTTTGAGCAAATTCTAAAGTTGCATTTCCCTGAATTTTATTAATTAATTCTTCACCGCGAATAACACCAATAGTCTTAAAACCAAATCGACTTCCCGCGGCTGCAACAGCTGCAATATGATTGGAAAATGCACCACCAAAGGTTAAAAGCGTTTTACAATCTTGCTTTTTAGCTTCAAGTATATTGTATTTTAATTTACGGAATTTGTTACCAGAAATGAATGGGTCAATCAAATAATCAGGTTTTATATAAAGCTGATTATCAATATGAACATTTGAGTTTTTAAAAATCTTGAACATTATAATTTTTAATAAATATTTATGATTTATAGTTTTAGAGCTAATTTTTTTTATTATATTTCATAATATTATAATGAATTATCTACTTTTTAACATTTAAATGGTAATTTCATCACATACACCCCAAAACCTACCTACTACACCTATTTGAAATGGTAAAAATACACTTTGTATTTAAGAACCTCAAATAGTAGCATATGACAAGAAAAATACTCACTCTAGTATTGTTAATTACGTTTTTTAATATTGGATTTGGTCAAAACAAACCATGTACGGAAAACTTTTTAATTTCAAGCAAAACAATCAATATCCCAAACTCAAACTTACCCGAGCAACTTATTTCTTGGAACTTCACAAAAGCCACAAATA
>CBFHJN010000331.1:0-2685 GCA_965655805.1 Flavobacteriaceae bacterium | reverse complement strand
TTTGTAATTTTTATCTTCTAAATATAAAAATACCAAAGCCTTTTCTATATCATTCAATTCTTTAACGGCATTATACAGCAATTTTAACTGTTGTTCTTCGGTATCATCATATTCTTCCGCTTTAATTTTAAACTCAACACTATCAAACTCTTGTGTGGTAATTCGGCGTTTTTTCTTTCTATAAAGTGTAATTGCCGTATTTAAAGCCACACGATACATCCATGTACTAAATTTTGCGTCACCACGAAATTTTGGAAAGGCTTTCCAAAGTTGTATGGTAATTTCCTGAAACAAATCGTTATGGGCATCTTGGTTATTGGTGTAGAGTCTACACACTTTATGCACAATATTTTGATTTGCTTCAAGCTGTTCAACAAAACTATGTTCTAATGATTGGCTCAAATTGATGGTTTAGTATAGTATAAGTAGCATAATTATTAAAAAGTTACAGAGGAAACAAATATTATTCAAAAATAGCCATTCCTGCTCCTATGGTTTATATTTGTAAAAATCAATTTAGATACAAAAAACATGAATATTCCGAAGTCTGAAAATCCTAGAATTGTGGTAGTTGGTGCTGGTTTTGCTGGCGTGAATCTTATAAAGGGTTTAAAAAACAAACCTGTGCAAGTCGTGTTGATAGATAAACGAAATTACCATACGTTCCAACCCTTGTTATATCAAGTTTCAAGTTCTGGGTTAGAACCGGATTCCATTGCCTATCCACTTCGGAAAATTATAAAATCGTCTAAAAATATTTTTTACAGATTGGCTGAAGTGTCGGCTATTGATGCGTATTCTAATAGTATAAAAACGTCTATTGGCGATTTGAATTATGATTATTTAGTGTTAGCAACAGGAACAAAAACGAATTTTTTTGGTAATAGTGATGTGGAAACCTATAGCATGCCCATGAAAACCGTTCCGCAGGCATTAAATATTAGGAGTTTAATTCTTCAGAATCTAGAAAAAGCTGCAATTACCAAGTCCGTTGAAGAACGTCACGCTTTTTTAAATTTTGTAATTGTAGGAGGAGGGCCTACAGGAGTAGAGCTAGCAGGCGCTATTGCGGAACTAAAAAATAATATTGTGCCTAAAGATTATCATGATTTGAATGCAAACGATATGCATATTCATTTGTTGGAAGGGAGTGATAGATTGTTACCGCCAATGAGTAATCATGCCTCAAAAAAAGCGGCTGAGTTTTTAAATGCTTTAGGCGTAAATATTCATTGTAATACCTTTGTTAAAAATTATGATGGTAAAAAAGTAGAAACCAATACAGATTTAGAATTGGAATCTGAAACCTTAATTTGGGCCGCTGGCGTAACTGGAAATCCGGTGGAAGGATTGGATTCAAAAGTGCTTATGGAGCGCTCAAATCGATACCGTGTAAATCACTATAATCAAGTGGAAAATTATTCGAATATTTTTGCTTTGGGAGACATTGCTTTTATGGAAACTGAAGCCTTTCCAAAAGGGCATCCGCAAGTGGCACAACCAGCCATTCAGCAAGGTCAATTATTTGCAAAAAATATCCTGAAATTAATTGCCAATAAACCGATGAAAAAGTTTCAATACTCTGACAAAGGTTCCATGGCAACTATTGGAAGAAATAAAGCCGTTGTGGATTTAGGGTCACTAAAATTTTCTGGCTTTTTAGCATGGTTTGTTTGGATGTTTATTCACCTAATGGCATTAGTGGGATTTAGAAATAGAGTGGTGGTTTTTTTCAATTGGAGCTATAATTATATCAATTTTGACAAAGCTGCCCGCTTAATTATACGTCCATTTAGTAAGTTAAATAAATAATTTAAATTATGATATTTAATTATTTGATTGGTAAATACTTAAACATTAAGTATAAATAAAATCTATCGCTGTTTTAGGAGTCCAAATACGATACACAATTGTGCAAAAGCATATGTAAACATAATACTTATATTTGAAAATGGCAAGGGCTCATAAAATTTATTCAGCGCCAATAGACTGTCTGAAATCATAAACAAAATGGCACCCATAAAAACCAGAATAAAGCTTTCTTTTGAAACCATTCCTTGCCGTAAAAATGCGCTTATTGCCATAGATAAAATTACCAACATATACATGATTACTGGCATGAGCATGTCGCCTAAATTATCTTTTAAAAGGTAAAAAAGTACGCTGCCATAGGCGAGTAAAATGACACTAAAAAGTATCGATTTTTTGTGATTATTTCTTCGTTTTAAAAACACTAAAATATAAAGAATATGAGCTGTTAAAAATGACACTAAACCAAGCGTAAAAAAGTGTTCAGATTGGTCTACAAACATCAATAAAATATCACCCAATAATGAGCATGTTAATGCGCCAAAAACAAGTTTGCTTGGTGTTGTTGAAACTGCTGAATTTTGTTTCCAATAAAATAAAATCAACACAAGGAGTAAAGCTGGTTTTGCAAAATAATGTAAAAATGGATAATGGGTAGCAGTTACAATTTCAACTAGAAGTATAAAAGAAAAAACTAGAGTAAATGATTTTTCAAGTTTGGTTAGTTTCATAATTTGGAATCTAAAATTCTTTTTAATTAATCAGTTTGTTTTCTCTTTTAAAAGTAAGGTCTGTAGCTTCTCTTGGGAATAGCTATTGCCATTTCCAGTGTTCATTGCTTTCTTGTAAGCCAATATGGCTTTATTAATCTCATTA
>CBFHJN010000330.1:0-2701 GCA_965655805.1 Flavobacteriaceae bacterium | reverse complement strand
ATAGACGGTAAGATGAGCGCAAAGGCACGTAAAGAAGTCATGGAATGGTTCAGCAATACACCCGACGCTATCCTTTGTAACTGTGGAATTTTAACCGCTGGGTTTGACGAGCCAAGCATAAAAACGGTTATTCTGTACAGAGCAACAACAAGCCTTCCTTTGTTTCTTCAAATGTGTGGGCGTGGCTCTCGTTTGTACGAAAATAAGAGCCATTTCAATATTTTGGATTTTGGAAACAACGTTGCGCGGTTAGGCTTTTGGGAGCAACCAAGAGAATGGAAATTGGACAATTCTAAGAAGTCCCAAAAGGAACAAGCGATGCCCGTTAAGATATGCCCGAAGTGTGACGCAATTAACCGAGCAAGTTCGCGAAAGTGTGTTGTGTGCTTATGGGATTTCCCGAAGCCTGAGCCAACAAAGGAAGAGGTTATTTTGAAAGAGTTGAAGCGAATAACAACAACTGGAAAGCGCATGAGCGAACTATCCGTTAAGGAGCTGATAACGCTGCAGGATAGTGGTAAATATAAAGCAAGTTTTGTTTGGCGTGTGTTACGCACCCGTAACAATGGAGAGCTTCGGCAATATGCGGAAATGAAAGGGTATAAGTCAGGTTGGTTGCGTAGGCAAGAAAATGAGCCGAAAGGGTTTAGTGATTTTTTAGTGAAATAATACAGAGATAGTAAAATAAGATAGAGATAGTGAAATAAGCATGAAGTATAAACAGTTAAGAGTTGACGGAGATTACGACATTATTATGGAGAGCGAGGGAAAAATACAACAAAAGATAATTTTTTGGTTTCGCAACAAGTATTGCACGAAACTAAACAACCCACAATGCGCAATTTTTAGCGTACCGAACGAGGGGAAGAACGCAAATGAGCAAGCGGCAAAGATTGCCACGGGGTTAATGAGTGGCGTTAGTGACTTGGTTGTTATGTTGCCTAGTCGTGTGTTATTCGTTGAGGTTAAGGATTCGAAAGGAAGGCAAAAGCCAAAGCAAAAGGATTTTGAAAATATAGCCAAGGGGCTAGGATTTGAATATTACATTGTGAGGTCATTGGAGGATTTTCAAAAAATAATTAACCAAAAAGGATTGTATAATAAATAATTTTATATATTTGTCAAACAAACACAAAAACTAATAATTATGGAAAAGAAAAACATTTACAAGGCTTTGGCGAAATTTCAACAGGAAGTCCCTGTAATTCACAAAGCAACGCAGGGTTATGGGTATTCATACGCAGATTTACCAGCTATTTTTGAGGTTATTAATCCTTTATTAGCTAAACACGGCTTAGGATTCACGCAGTTATTGGGTGATGCTCAAATAACGACGGTATTGTTTCACTTCTCTAGTGGTGAAGAAATTGAAAGCACTATGACTATTCCCGACAACGTTCAGTTGAAAGGTATGAATGATTTTCAGGTTATGGGTAGCGCAATTACTTATTATCGTAGATATTCATTATCTGCTATGTTGGGGCTTGTGACAGATAAAGGTATTGACGCAGGAGGGCAGCAAGTGAAAACTCCAGCATCAAAGGCAGCACCAAAACCAGCAGCACCAACAAAAAAAGACATTTTAGGCGCTATTTCGAGCATTGAATCAGCTAAGGACTTGAAAGCTTTAAAAGATGCTTGGTTAAAATTGCCTAAACCCTTGCAGGATGCTAAGGAGGTGTTTGCAGCTAAAGAAAAGAGAAAAGGTGAGGTTGGTTAAGTTTAACGAATTAAAGAGATGAAGAAAATGGACGCATTAGAATTTTATGAAAGCCACGAATCAGCACCGTTACCAGATATTTGGGATTTAGTAAGTTTAACAGTTGAAGATATTTGCGACTTGATGGAACAATACCACCAAAGCAAAGTTAATAATGGTGTTAGTAGCAATCAAGCTTATAAGAAAGCTAAGAGTTTAACTTATGGTGAGTTTGTATCTTGGTGGGATTCTCAAGTTTAGGTAGCTGTAAATAACGTACTTGTATAAAAAATCGTTTTAATGTTTTTTATACAGTGTTAGGTGTAGGATTTTAAAAAACCCCATTTGTGAGGTACGAACAAAAATTAAGAACAATGAGTAAAGAAAAATTATTAATAAGTTTTAGTGGAGGAGAAACAAGTGCTTATTTAGCAAAATGGTTGTTAGATAATAAAAAAGAAAAATACGAAATGATTTTTGTATTTGCTAACACAGGAGATGAAGAAGAAGAAACTTTAAAATTTATTGATTTATGTTCTAAAAAATGGAATATAAATATTATATGGGTTGAAGCTGTTGTGCATTTTAATGAAAGAGTTGCATCAACTCATAAGATTGTAAACTTTAAAACAGCATCAAGAAACAGAGAGCCTTTTAAGGATGTTATTAAAAAATACGGAATACCTAATCAAAATTTTTTACATTGTAACAGGGAGATGAAACTAAACCCTATTAAAAGTTATGTTAAAAGCTTAGGGTGGAAAGATTATAAAACCGCAATAGGTATTAGAGTTGACGAATTTGACAGGATGAACAAACACCAAAAAAAATTAGGCTTAATATATCCTTTTATATCTGACAAACCAACAACAAAGCAAGAAGTTTCTTATTGGTGGAGTAAACAAGATTTTAGATTAAAACTAAATAGTTACAAAACAAATTGTAAAACCTGTTGGAAAAAATCTGATAAAGTTTTAGCTGAAATTTACAGAAATAACCCTA
>CBFHJN010000329.1:0-2705 GCA_965655805.1 Flavobacteriaceae bacterium | reverse complement strand
TCAAGAATAACGCTTCACGATTCACTAATCACGGCTGACTAATCACGCTTCACTAATCACTAATCACGGCTCACTAATCACTGCTAACTTAAGACAGTTTATAAACTAGTTCTCTTTTCATTTTGCCTTGACGCAAAACGAAACAAAAGGTCAAGACTAATGTTAGGAAATTTTTGCTTCGTTACTCTTCGCAAAACCCCTGCTGTCTTTTTTGCTGCATGCTTATCACTCGCGTGATGCACTTTCGCAAACGCCACAGGTATTTCTTGAAATTAGTCGGCTAAGTTGTATTGATGTTTTCGACCTAATTTTACGCTTTTATCTCGATAGGCCATTTAGGGTTTCAGTTGTATTGAGATTTTGGAATTAACTAGAACACAGAACTATTACACAACAATACTATTATTCCATTTTACGAATCAAGAATCACGCTTCACGATTCACTAATCACGGCTGACTAATCACTAATCACGAATAACGCTTCACGAATCAACCAGTCACGGGCAACGATTAAAAAATCATACACTAATCCAGAAATCCAAGAATAATTACTCCTAAAAGTTGTAATTTTGACCTAAGACCAAATAGACTTATGAATCAGCCTACACCACAGGTGTCCATTATTATTCCCACCTACAACCGGGCGCATCTGATTGGTGAGACGATTAACTCTTTTGTTTTTCAAATAATGAGTACATATACGTTTAATTTTTTTTGGTAAGCCTGTATGCTATTTAACTCCCTTGATTTTGCTTTATTTCTGCCAATCATATTTGTATTGTATTGGTTTGTGTTTCAGAAACATTTAAAAGCTCAAAATGCTTTAATCGCTTTGGCAAGTTATGTGTTTTACGGCTGGTGGGATTGGCGATTCTTGAGCTTGATTATTTTTAGTTCTATTATAGATTATTTCATAGGTCTTCAATTAGAAAAAACCATACAAGAACGCCAACGGAAATTATTGCTATGGACAAGTGTTTTCGTTAATTTAGGGTTTTTAGGCTTTTTTAAATACTTCAATTTTTTTGTCGATAATTTTGTTCAGGCTTTTAGTTTTTTTGGCTATCAAATTCCAAATACAAGTCTGGACATTATCCTTCCAGTAGGCATTAGTTTCTACACGTTTCAAACCTTAAGTTATACCATAGATATCTATCGTAAAGAATTAAAGCCCACCAAAGATTTTGTTGCCTTTACCGCATTTGTCAGTTTCTTTCCTCAATTGGTTGCAGGTCCTATAGAGCGTGCAACTAATTTACTGCCTCAGTTCTTGAAGCAAAGACAGTTTGAGTACGCCAATGCTGTTCTAGGCATGCGTCAAGTTTTATGGGGTTTGTTTAAAAAAGTCGTCATCGCCGATAACTGTGCTCAGTTAGCCAATGAGATTTTTAATAACTCTGAGAATTATGGAGGTCCAACTTTAATACTCGGTGCACTAATGTTTACTTTCCAGATATACGGGGATTTTTCTGGTTATTCAGATATAGCTATTGGTACTGCACGTCTATTTGGATTCAAATTGATGAAGAATTTTGCATTTCCCTATTTTTCTAGAGATATAGCTGAGTTTTGGCGACGCTGGCATATTTCATTGTCCACTTG
Source organism: Flavobacteriaceae bacterium (assembly GCA_965655805.1). Classification (GTDB taxonomy): domain Bacteria; phylum Bacteroidota; class Bacteroidia; order Flavobacteriales; family Flavobacteriaceae; genus Algorimicrobium. The sequence continues at coordinate 1,103 of CBFHJN010000329.1, read as the reverse complement.
GTTTAGGGATTACTTATATATTCCTTTGGGTGGGAGTCGAGTTGGAACTGTAAAGAAGGTGAGGAATACCTTCATAATTTTCATAGTGAGTGGATTTTGGCACGGAGCCAACTGGACCTTTATTGTGTGGGGTGTGTTGAATGCGATCTATTTTTTACCCTTGCTTCTTCGTGATAAAAACAGAGTGCATACCGGTGAAATTGCAATGAACAGATTGTTACCTAACTGGAAAGAAGTCAAAGGCATGTTAATTACCTTTAGTCTTACAGTGTTAGCATGGGTATTTTTTAGAGCTGAAAATATCACACATGCTATTCAGTATCTATACGATTTATTTGCAGGATTAGGAACCTACATAAATTACTATAAAACCTATCGGTTGTTATATAACTTTGATTTTTTATTATTAGCTGTAATTTTTGTGTTCATTTTAGTAGAATGGTATGGTAGGCAAAAAGAATACGCTATAGAAAAACTAACTGATTTAACTTTCCTCAGGTATTTTATTTATTTACTTCTAGCAGTTTTAATTTTTTTCTATTCAGGTCAAAAACAAGAATTCATATATTTCCAATTTTAAAAATTTGAAAAAATTTATAACAAAACTCTTATTATTGATGTTCGCCTTATTAGGTGCTATCTACGGGTTGTTTTTTTTTGCTGATGGCTATACAGATCCTTTTTATTTACGATTTACTTCAGATAAACAAGAGAACTTAATATTAGGTACATCACGTTCAGCACAAGGAATCCTTCCTTCTGTTTTGGAGAAAGAGACTGATAAAAGTTTTTTTAATTTTTCATTTACAATTTTACATAGCCCTTATGGTGATGTGTATTTAGATGCGATTAAACAGAAATTAAAAAAGAAATCAAATGATCAGGTGTTCATCTTGGCAGTAGATCCATGGAGTATTTCTTCCAGTTCATCAGATCCAAATGATAATAGTGAGTTCAGAGAAAAGGACTTAATTTTGGATAATATGCATTTATTCAATTACAATCCTAATTTTGAATACTTACTAAAAAACTTAGATGGAAATTACACTAACATATTTAACTCGCCTAAAGGTGATAATAAAATGTTTCTTCATAAAAATGGC
>CBFHJN010000328.1:0-2725 GCA_965655805.1 Flavobacteriaceae bacterium | reverse complement strand
TGGAATAATAGTGTAACAAATGCAGCGGAACAACCAATAAAACCAAGAAGCGGTATCCATTTTTTGCCTTTTATGATCGTAGATTGCTTAAAGGCAATAAAATTAACAATCGCAAAAATCAATAAAAATCCAGCGCTACCAGCTGTTGAAATACTCTCTAATTCTAAACTATTAGCCACAACTAAAGTTAAAATTGCTGTAATGAGTAAACCAATGGGTTGATTCCAAAATAAACTAGTTAAATGGTGTGGTAACTCATCATCCTCTGCTAACTCAAAACTAACGCGACTTCCGCCATATAAGGAAGCATTTATAGCTGAAAACGTAGATATTAAAGCAGCAACCGTAATAATACTGAAACCAATATTTCCTAACATGGGCTTTGCTGCTTCAGCTAAAACATAATCTTCCGCTTTAGCAATCTCACTAAATGGCAAAGAACCTACTGTTACGATAGCTATAACAACATAAAGGAAAACAACAAACCACACGGCATAATTATAAGCCTTTGGGATGTTCTTTTCAGGATCCAAAATATCTGGTGCAGCATTGGCAATCAATTCAAAACCTTCATACGCCACAAAAATAACCATGCCGCCTGTTAACAACAATAAAGGACTCTCCCAATTTGCAATGGATAGTTGTTTCAAATTTGGATTTCCAAATAAACCATAAATTCCAACTATAACGAAAGCCAATAAAATAATCAGTTTAATAATTACAGCATATGATTCTATTTTACTTACTACTTTTAAACTGTAATAATTAATGGCTGTTGCAATTATAATAATGGCACTTACAAAAATATGAGAATCATAAATGGTATTTCCAGTGATTTCTAATAAATTAGGTGCATAAGAGCCAAAGGCAGATGCGTAAAGAGAAAGCATAATAATATAACTCACCCACAACAAATTATTGATGGCACCACTAAATACCGTTTTACCAAACCCTTTATTAATAAATTTTACAGTTCCACCTCTATCTGGAAATGCGACTGATAATTTAGAGTAACTGTAAGCCGTTAAACTGGCAATAATTCCCGCAAACAAAAAAGCCACAGGTGTACCGCCTTTTGCTAAAGATACAGCTAAACCTAATACAGCAAAAATACCACCTCCTACCATACCGCCAATTCCTATAGACATGGCTTCACGTAAACTTATTTTATTATCAGTTAATTTTTGTTTTACCATGTGTATTTAAAAGTAGAAATGAATTTAGCATTTTTAATGAAGTCATGAAATTATTCTGTATATTTTCTAACAAATAACCTAATAACTGTTTATTGTTTTAGTCATAAAAGCTTAAATTTGTTGCTACAACTAATTTAAGTACAATTTATTATAATTATGAAATTTAGAATAGAAAAAGATACCATGGGCGAAGTAAAAGTGCCTGCTGATAAACTTTGGGGAGCACAAACTGAACGTTCCAGAAATAACTTCAAAATTGGTGCTCCTGCATCCATGCCGTTAGAAATTGTTTACGGTTTCGCCTATTTAAAGAAAGCTGCAGCATTTACTAATTGCGATTTAGGCGTGCTTACCGAGGAGAAACGAGATTTAATTGCTCAAGTATGTGATGAAATATTAGATGGCAAACATGATGATCAGTTTCCATTAGTTATATGGCAAACAGGTTCTGGAACCCAAAGTAATATGAATGTAAATGAGGTCATTGCTAATCGTGCACATCAAATTGCAGGCAAAACAATTGGCGAAGGCGAAAAAACCATTCAACCTAATGATGATGTTAATAAATCACAATCATCAAACGATACGTTCCCAACAGGCATGCATATTGCAGCGTATAAGAAAATTGTCCAACATACCATTCATGGTGTTATTCAATTACGAAATACGCTTCATAAAAAATCATTAGCTTTCCAAGATGTTGTTAAAATTGGACGCACACATTTAATGGATGCGACACCTTTAACGTTAGGTCAAGAATTTTCTGGTTATGTATCTCAATTAGATCATGGCTTAAAAGCTTTAGAACATACATTACCGCACTTATCAGAATTAGCTCTTGGTGGAACTGCCGTTGGAACTGGATTAAATACGCCTAAAGGTTATTCGGAATTAGTTGCAAAATATATTGCTGATTTTACCGATTTACCATTCATTACAGCTCCAAACAAATTTGAAGCTTTAGCAGCACACGATGCTTTAGTGGAAACCCACGGTGCTTTAAAACAATTAGCGGCTTCTTTGAATAAAATTGCTCATGATATTCGTATGATGGCGTCTGGACCACGTTCTGGAATTGGTGAAATTACAATTCCTGCTAATGAGCCTGGAAGTTCTATAATGCCTGGAAAAGTAAATCCAACACAATGCGAAGCATTAACTATGGTTTGTGCGCAAGTTATGGGTAATGATGTAGCAGTTACTATTGGTGGCATGCAAGGACATTATGAACTCAATGTTTTTAAACCGATGATGGCTGCAAACGTTTTGCAATCTGCTCAATTATTAGGCGACGCTTGTATGAGTTTCGATGAACATTGTGCACAAGGTATTGAACCTAATCACGAAGTTATCAAGCAATTATTGAATAATTCATTAATGTTAGTTACGGCTTTAAACACCAAAATTGGTTATTATAAGGCAGCAGAAATTGCTAATACGGCTCATAAAAATGGTACAACTCTAAAAGAAGAAGCTGTTAATTTAGGATATGTTACTGCGGAAGATTATGACGCCTGGGTAAAACCGGA
>CBFHJN010000327.1:0-2730 GCA_965655805.1 Flavobacteriaceae bacterium | reverse complement strand
AATACGTTCGCCTTTTTTAAAGGTGTATTCAAAATTATCTAAAACGGTTTTGTCTTTAAAACTTTTACTGACTTTATGAAGTTCTAATATTTTACTGCCCAAACGCTCCATGTTCAATTCTAGCTGCACTAGATGGTCTTGACGCCTTTGATTGGCACGGTGTTTTATATCGTGAAAATCGTCTATTCGTGATTTGGATTTGGTGGTACGTGCTTTGGGTTGTCTGCGCATCCATTCCAATTCTTTTTTAAAGAGCTGTTTGGCTTTCCCTGTTTCAGTCGCTTCATTTTCAATTCGGGCTTCTCGTTTTTCTAGGTAATAGGAGTAATTTCCTTTGTAGGTATATAATTGGCCGTGATCTAATTCTATGATTTCATTACAAACCCGTTCTAAAAAGTAGCGGTCGTGTGTCACCATAAAAAGGGTGATTTGCTCTTTGGCAAAAAAGTCTTCCAGCCATTCAATCATTTCTAAATCCAAATGGTTGGTAGGCTCATCGAGAATTAATAAGTCTGGTTTTTTGAGTAGGGCATTGGCTAAAGCCAAGCGTTTTTTCTGCCCACCTGACATGGCACTGACCTTTTGGTTGAGGTTATCTAATTTTAATTGAAAAAGAATTTGCTTGTATTGGGTTTCAAAATCCCAAGCCTGATGGATGTCCATCTGCTCAAAGGCTTTTTGATAGGCTTCGGCATCTTCTGGATTTTCTAGTGCTTTTTCATAATTCTTAATCACATCCAGAATCGGGTTGGAGGTGTCAAAAATAGCTTGCTCAACCGTTAAGTTATGGTTTAGGTCTGGATCTTGAGACAACACAGCAACTGTAATGTCTTTCCGGTATATTATTTGACCCGAATCGGCTGTGTCTTTACCAGATAATATGTTTAAAATCGAGGTTTTGCCTGTGCCATTTTTAGCTACAAAGGCAATTTTCTGATCTTTATGAATGCTAAAGGACAGGTTTTCGAACAGCACTAATTCGCCATAAGATTTCGATATATTTTCAACAGTAAGGTAGTTCAACGTCTATTTTTTTGCAAAGAACGTAAATAATTCAAAAACTATACGATAAGTTTTGATATTCCTACCGAAAAGCTATATTTGTGAAGAAACTTTCACCCTTATCATGAAGCATTTACATGTTATTTTACTTGGTTTAATTACCATGCTATCTGTGTCTTGCATTCCCAATAAAGAATTGGTGTACCTACAAAATAGGGAAGCGGCAACGGATTCGACACAAGTACTTACTGAAAAACAAAAACCGTATCGTGTTCAAATAAATGATATATTAAATATTCAAGTTAAAGCATTAGATCAGCGAAATATTCAAATGTTTAATCCAACAGGGGAGCGTGACCTAAATGCATCAGGTGATCAACGCGCCTTTTTTGATGGTTTTACGGTAGATTTACATGGTAATATTCGGATTCCTATTTTAGGAAAAGTGAATGTATTGGGTTACACCACTGAAGAGATTGAAAACATTTTGGAAACTAAACTCTTAGAAGAAGAGCTTAAGGAGACTTCCAATTTATTTGTAACCGTTAAGTTAACAGGTTTACGGTTTACGGTAACGGGTGAAGTGGGAAGCACAGGGACTCAAACACTGTATCAACCGCGTGTTAATATTTTTGAAGCCTTGGCGAATGCTGGTGATATTTTGGTAACTGGTGACCGAAATGATGTGACTATTATTAGACAATATCCGCAAGGGCAGCAAATTCATCATTTAAACTTATTGGATATTCGTGTGATGGAATCGCCTTATTATTATATTCAGATGAATGATATTATTTATGTGAAGCCCTTAAAGCAAAAATCTTGGGGAACTGGTGTAACAGGCTTGCAGACATTTGCAACCGTTGTGTCTGTGGTATCCTTTATTACAACCACTATTTTACTTATTGATCGACTTTAAACTATGGCAGATTACGAATATGACGATGTAGACCAAGGCGAAGGTGGGAGTATTAACTTCGACTTTAAAGGCTATTTATTTAAAGTTTTAAATCTTTGGAAATTTGTACTTGCCTGTATTGGCGTGGCTTTAATAATTGCTTATTTTATTAATGTCCGTAAGCAGAATGTTTATAAGTTAGATTCACTTATTTCCGTAGAAAACGATCAGAATCCTTTTTTTACCGCTAATACCAGTATTTCCTTTAATTGGGGTGGTGTATCTGGGAAAATGGGTAAAACCATTACCACGTTGCAAACGCGAACCCATAACGAAAAGGTGGTGGATTCGTTAAAATCTTATATGAACTACTTTAGGGAAGGTAAATACCGTAAAATAGATATTTATACCCAGGCGCCTTTTGTTTTTGCTCCTGATTTAACAAAACCACAATTGTTGGGGAAATTTATAGGGATTCGTTTTCTGTCTGAAAACTCATTTGAAATCTTTACGGAGTTTGAATCTGAAAGCGGCTCTGGTCAGCGTTATGATACCAAAGAACGGATGCCTGTTTCTGTGCCGAACGGCCCTTTTCAAGAAGAATTTAAATTAGGTGAATCTATAAGCTTACCCTTTCTTCAGGGTGTTATTACGTTACGAAATGATCGTGCTGTCAAGGCAGGACAGGAGTTTTACCTGCAGTTTAGTAATTTTGATGGCGTGGTGAACGGCTATAAAAATGGGATTGGTGTTCGTCCGTTTAGTAATGCGTCTGCCTCTGTTTTAGTCTTATCGATGGCTGGTACGAACAAATCTAAAATCGTCGATTA
>CBFHJN010000326.1:0-2733 GCA_965655805.1 Flavobacteriaceae bacterium | reverse complement strand
ATTTAAATAATAATTTTATTAATCATGGTGTAACGAGCGCTTCGGAGGGCACCACCTATTTTAAGAATGCCATTACCAATATTTTAACCATATCTGGAACTTCGGAAGCGGTTAACTTTTATAACCTTGAAATTGATGTATCACCTGAAGGGTTGAAAGGCGTATCAGTAGCCGATCACTTTTTAGTAAACGTAGCAAATGCCTTGCATCTAAAAAATGGCGATTTAAGACTGACTGGTGAAACCCAGCTGGTTCAAGAGCACAGTGGTGTGGATATAAACACTATAGGTTCCGGAAAACTGATACTGGATCAGCAAGGCGCAGCTTCAGCGTTTCATTATAATTACTGGTCTGCTCCTGTAACTAATGTTGGTGTTTTTACGCTTTCAAACGGTTTGTTTGATGGAACAGATTCAACTATAAATCCGTTTAATCCAACAGGTATACAATTTAATTCGGGAAATCCATACAATGGTTTGCCATCGGTTACAGATGGTGGCGGAAATGTTACAACAGCTTTAACCATTAATTCGCGTTGGCTTTATAAATACGCTCGTGGTTCAGGTTCTTATGCCAATTGGATAGCCTTAAATGGTAGCAGTGTATTAAATCCTGGCGAAGGTTACACCATGAAAGGAACCAATACTATTAGTGCTGAACAAAACTATGTGTTTTATGGTGTGCCAAATAATGGCGACTATCAATTTGCTATTTCAGCAGGCGAAAGCATTTTGTTAGGAAATCCATATCCTTCTGCTTTAGATGCGGAAACCTTTATTACTGATAATAGTGCTGTTTTAGAATCACTTCATTTTTGGGTTGATGGCGGATCAACATCTCATGTTTTGTCTGACTATTTAGGAGGTTATGCTACTAGAAACCTTACAGGAGGCACTCCACCTTCAATAGCATCGCCATTAATTGCTGGAATAGGAAATTCAGGGAGCGTAACAGCGCCTTCGCAATATGTGCCTATAGGAAAAGGCTTTTTTATAGATGCCATAGGTTCAGGGACTATAGAATTTAAAAATTCACAACGATTTTTTAAATTGGAATCTGCAGGCAGACCATCTCATGTCAGAAATTCCTTGAACGCGGAAAACCAATATATCCGAATAGGGTATGAAGATCCCGAAGGATTTCATAGGCAATTGTTATTAGGGTTTCTTCCTAATTCGCCTGCGGATGCAAACTACAATCCAGGATATGATGCACTGCAATATGCATCACGTGCAGACGATGTGTTTTTTATAATTGAAGATGATGTCAACAAGCGCTACGGTATTCAAGGGGTTTCAGAATTTTCAGAATTTTCAGAATTTCCAATCGGATTGGTTATTTCAGAAAACGGATCGCATCACCTCATGTTAGATGCGGTTGAAAATTTTAATGGAACGGTTTATTTAAAAGATAATCTATTAGAAACCACTTACAATTTAACAGAATCCGATTTTGAAATTAATTTACCTATTGGAAACTATCTCAACAGATTTTCCATAGTTTTTCAGCCTGCCGAAACTTTGAGTACACCTCAAATTGTGTTAGAAAACATGCACGTTTTCTATAACGGTCAGAGTGAAATTATTATTTCAAATCCTAATCAAATAGATATAACAGCTGTTGCTATTTATAATGTAGTTGGACAACATATTATGTCTATTCCTAAAAATCAAATCAATTCCAATAAAACGGTCATTCCTTTTAATCAAAGTAATGGTGTGTACTTGGTTGTTTTACAAACAAATAATGCCCAAAAATCTACTAAAATCTTAAAATACTAATTATGAAAACTAAAAAATTACTTTTAAAAGCGTGTGGTACACTCGCACTATGCGTATTAAGCATGACAACGAATGCCCAAGTTGGCATAGGAACATTAAATCCGGATGCGTCAGCCATGTTAGATGTCCAATCTACAACTAAAGGGATGCTTACGCCTCGAATGACTTCTGCAGAACGTGTGGCAATTGCAGCACCTGTAAATGGTTTGTTAGTTTATGATACTACTGAAAATGCCTTCTATTTTTATAAGGCTAGCGTGTGGTCAAAATTGGATTCAACCGTTCGAAATAACTATAAGTTGGTAAAATCTGCCACAGATTTGAGTGCCGAACTTGCAGCTGGTGGAGGTTCTTCTTATCAATTAACTAGTAATACCTATTATGAGATAAATGGAACAATAACGTTAACAGCTCCTATTGATTTAAACAACGCCTATATTTCTGGGCTAGATGCCAGTGAAGATATCTTATCATATTCTGGAGGTACTGTTTTTAAAGGTAATACAGGCGGTAGCATTAGAAATGTTACCATGACAGGAGCAAAGGCTTTCGAAATAACAGGCCCAGGAATAGCAACAACGTCTGCACTTTTGGTTCAAAACACCATCATTGATGGCATGACAAATGTAGGAAGCATTGATGGTTTGGGACTATTTTTTGGAAATATAGTTCAATTTATAAATAACGCGAACGGTATTACCTATTCAAATATTGGTAACTTATTATTAAATAATCAAGCTTGGTTCGCAAATAATTCAGGAACCTTTGAAAAATTCACGGGTACATTTGGATTAATTGAAAAAGTAAGTGGTTTTAGTACCGTAAGTGGTTCAGCTGTGGCTTTAGATGTGAGTACAACTGGATTGGCTGTAGGAACTGGTGTCTTACAAGCTACTGTGTTCACAGGCACAACTAGTGCACCTTCAGGCTACATTAAAGGCTATACTACAGG
>CBFHJN010000325.1:2124-2741 GCA_965655805.1 Flavobacteriaceae bacterium | reverse complement strand
AAAATCAAGAATAAAGAACCCATTTTTGATGGGATACACGGTTATGAAAATACCGTAATACCTGAATTACAACGTGCCATATTATCTAGACACAATATTAATTTGTTAGGGTTACGAGGTCAAGCAAAAACACGATTAGCGCGACTAATGTTAAATTTGTTGGATGAAAATATTCCAGTAGTCGAAGGTTCAGAAATTAATGATGATCCGTTAAACCCAATTTCACGTTATGCCAAGGAATTGTTAGCAGAAAAAGGAGATGATACACCCATTTCATGGTTACATAGAAGTGAACGTTTTGCCGAAAAATTAGCAACACCAGATGTAACAGTTGCTGATATTATTGGCGATGTGGATCCCATAAAAGCGGCCAATTTAAAATTGAATTATGCAGATGATCGCGTGATTCATTATGGCATGATTCCACGAGCAAATCGCTGTATTTTTGTGATTAATGAGTTGCCAGATTTACAAGCTCGAATTCAAGTAGCTTTGTTTAACATTTTACAAGAAGGTGATATTCAAATCCGTGGATTTAAACTGCGTTTACCTCTAGATATGCAATTTGTATTTACAGCAAATCCTGAAGATTACACCAATAGAGGCAGTATTATCAC
>CBFHJN010000325.1:0-2114 GCA_965655805.1 Flavobacteriaceae bacterium | reverse complement strand
CTGCGTTTACCTCTAGATATGCAATTTGTATTTACAGCAAATCCTGAAGATTACACCAATAGAGGCAGTATTATCACCCCTTTAAAAGATAGAATTGGCTCACAAATATTAACCCATTATCCGGATGATATTGAAACCGCGAAATTAATAACGGAACAAGAGGCAAAATCTGATTTGCGTCAGAAAGAATCCATTCATGTTCCTGAATTAGCCAAAGATTTGTTAGAGCAAATAGTCTTTGAAGCACGTGAAAGCGACTTTATTGATGAAAAAAGTGGTGTGAGTGCCAGATTGAGTATTACGGCTTTTGAGAATTTATTAAGCACAGCCGAATTACGTGCGTTAAAAGCAGGTGATGACAAAACAACCGTTCGATTATCCGATTTCTTAGGAATTATTCCCGCCATTACCGGAAAAGTAGAATTAGTTTACGAAGGCGAACAAGAAGGTGCAGCACAAGTGGCTTACAATTTAATAGGTGAGGCTGTAAATAGTTTGTTTCCCGAGTTCTTTCCGAAGATAGAAAAACTACGAAAGCAGAATGATGAAAGCCCTTATGACCCTGTTGTATCGTGGTTTTTCAACAATACTGGAGAATTTGAATTATTGGATGATTTGCGCGATAAAGAATACAAAGCTTTATTAGGATCCGTTTCACCTTTAGATGATTTATTAGGAGAACATCAACCAAAACTGTCCAAAAAGGAAAGCTACTTTGTGAAAGAATTCGTGCTTTGGGCTTTGGTGGAACACAAGTTATTGAGCAAATATCGTTTTACGGAAGGTCTTCAATTTAAAGATCCATATGGCAGTTTTATCAGTGATTTGTAAAGAATTAAAAATTACTATTTTGGCAGTTCGAGCGCAGTAGAGAACTATAAATTAAGAGAGTAGATTTCGACTGCGCTCAACCAGACAATTTAATATTTATTGTCTACACACGACAAATTTATTAGAATAGAAAGCGTTTAATTTAAGCGCTTTTTCATTTTAATCTGTTTTGGTTTTAACCATAACCAAAATCCGGTAAAGGCTAAAAGCATCAAGCCTAATGAACTAATAGTAGAGTAGAAGAGTTTGATAGGTTTAGATTGGTTACCAAATAGATAATCTAAAATAGAACCATCGTGAATCATTTCAATAATATCAGCTGTTCGGGTTTTATCAGATAAAATTTTCCCTGAATAACAATCAATTTGAATTTCGGTAAAATGGCTTTCAAAACGGACTTTAGCTATCCCTTTGGTTGGTCTATAATCAATTCGATTAATTTCCGGAGATAAATTCTGTTGATTTACAAAATTAACTGCGATTGCCTGAATGCTATCTAAGCTAATCAATTCCGAGTCTTGATTGAGGGCTTTTTGAGATGCTGGTTTTAGTTGCAATTCATCTTTCCAAGTTAGCAGTAAACCAGTTGCTCCTAAAACAAACATAAATGCAACCAAAGGCATGGCTATATAGCGATGAACTTTTCGGTACCATCGTGATTGTTGCGCTAATTTTTTACGTTTTTCCTTCAATATATCTGTAAGCCAAATGCGAAAATAGGAAATTGTTTGGTGCTTTCTCTTAAAGCTTTGTTAATGCAAACCGTAAAAATTTTTAAATTAGAGTTTTGAAACGTCAACGTAGAAATCTCTATCTATTTCAAAATTATTGGATGAAATAGGTCTTGTTTTCCATGTAGAATTCGGAAAAAGCCATTGTTTATTGTTGTTAAAAGTCACTTGAATTGGCATATCAAAATTTTCAACAATGTTAGTCCATCTATATTTTAATTGATTGTTTTCAATGCTGTATTCTAAAGTTGGAATTTGGGTGCTGCGTAAATACTGATTAAAAAAGGCGGTTAAATCGATACCAGATTTTTCTGAAATATAATCTTCAATCTGCTTCGTTGTAACCGTTTGGTGATAAAAGGTTTTGTTTAAACCACGTAAAATTTGTCGCCATTTTTCATCATCTTCCATTAACTGGCGCAAGGTGTGCAACATATTAGCACCTTTATAATACATATCTGATGAGCCTTCCTTGTTTACATTATAAGGTCCAATTAAGGGTTTATCATTTTGAATCCGTTTCCGCGTGCCAATCACGTAATCAGCAGACGC
>CBFHJN010000324.1:0-2759 GCA_965655805.1 Flavobacteriaceae bacterium | reverse complement strand
AATTAGGAAACCCTATTATTTCTACATCCATTCGAGATGATGATGAGGTTTTAGAATATACCACAGATCCCGAATTGATTCTTGAAAAATGGGATACTATCGTGGATTTGGTAATAGATGCTGGTTATGGTGATAATGTAGCATCTACCGTTATAGACATGTCTGAAGAAACGCCCATCATAGTGCGAGAAGGAAAAGGTAGTTTGGAAATTTTTTAATAGTATCTAAACTACCCTATTATCCTCATATAAATAATTAAGCCGATTTCAGTCTTGCTGAAAATTGGTTTGATTGGTTGTTTGAGAGAATAATGGAGTCTGCTTGAAAATATTTTTCAGATTTAATCACATTAATAAGCCAATCTAGATGGTTTTTAGAGCGTCTTTCAAATTGATAGTGTAAAGTCTGTTTCATAGTAAAATAGATTTCAAGTAAGTTTTCATAATCTTTTACAAAGAAATTATTACAATAGACTTTGGGGTACTTAAATTTAAGTTATTTATTTCTTCCATTCATAAATATTCTATAAATAGTATGATTTATCTGTTGAATAATTATTACTTATGTTAAATTATAATAAATAATATAAGTTATTAACATAATCAATGGCTATTGTTAATTCAAATACATAAAATGACAAAACTCGGAAACTTTAACCATAAAAAAAGCTCAATCACGTAGATTGAGCTTCTAAATACTGTATACTGTTAACGTTTATTGACCGTCAGCTTCCAGGTTTTTCATTTCCTTGTCAATCATTTCGTAGAATTCATCAATTTTAGGTAAAACAATAATTCTAGTACGTCTGTTTTTAGCTCTGTTCTCTGCTGTATCATTGTCAACTAAAGGTTGGAATTCTCCACGTCCAGCAGCAATAAGTTGTTTAGGTGCTACACCTAAATCTTCTAAAACACGAACAACGGAAGTTGCACGTTTAACACTTAAATCCCAGTTGTCAATTAATGGTGGTTTGTTATAAGGAACAGGATCTGTATGCGCTTCAACCATACATTCAAATGTTGGTTTTGCTTTCACAACTGTTGCTACTTTTCCTAGAATTTCTTTCGCTCTGCTTGTAACGCTATAACTTCCACTTTGGAATAATACTTTATCAGCAATAGAAATAAATACCACGCCTTTTTCAACATTCACTTGAATATCAGGATCGTTGATACCAACTTCTTTTTTCAGGCTTGTAACAAGCGCTAACATAACACTGTCCTTTTTGCTAACAGCATCTTGTAAACGGCTAATTCTTAAATCTTTTTCTTTTAAACTTTCAAGTGTCTTTTCAACATTACTAGCACCTTTTGATGTTAACATGGTTAAGGACTCATTACTTGTAATTAGGTTGTCGTTAGATCGTTTTAAATCGGCAATACGATCTTCTAAACCTTGTGCTTTAGTTAAGCAGGAGTTTAATTTTATCGTAGCGGTATTTAATAAATCTTGTGTTTCTTTCTGCTTGGCTTCAAGGGCTGCATATTCCTTCTTGGAAACGCATGAACTTAATACGAACATTGCAGAAATACTCAATAAAATTAGTTTTTTCATAATACTATATCTGATTTTAGGTGTTATTTGTTAACATGTCAAAATTATACAAAAGATTAGTTCCTTTGATAGGTATTAACAAAAACTTTAACATATTTATAAACAATTAGTTTTCAGTAAAATAAATAGAATTTTAAAAAGTTTTTAACTTGTTTCAATAAGAAATGAACTCTAAAAAGAAGAGGTTGTTTTTATTTCGGATAACGGCCTTTAATAAAGTAGTCCCAAACGATAGATTTCGTTTTGTAATAACCCGTTTTTTGGGATAATATTTTACGTTGTTTAAGTAAATTCGGTAGGTTTCCGTAAAAATTGATATGGGCTTTTAGAACTGAAAGAATATGTAAAAATTTCAATTCAACTAAAAATTTTAAACTGGCCACACCATCTAAAACTAATCGTGTAAAAATTAAGATGAAAATATTTCCAGATGCATTTTTGGTAAGCGTAAATAAACTATTTCGGAAGTTTAAATAGGTTTTTTTTGGATTAGTGTTTTTTAAAGTTGCGCCTCCAACATGGTAAACGGTTGAATTTCCAATATATACCGTTTTGAAATCCCGATTGAAAGCACGCCAGCACAAATCAATTTCTTCCATATGTGCAAAAAACGTTTCATCAAAACCATTTAAAGTTTCAAAAACCGATTTACGTATAAAGAAACACGCACCTGATGCCCAGAAAATTTCGGCTTTGCCATCATATTGACCTAAATCTTTTTCTACAGCGCTAAAAACGCGTCCACGGCAAAACGGATAACCGAATTTATCAATAAATCCGCCTGCTGCTCCAGCATATTCAAAATAGTGTTTGTTTTTAAAATCTAGAATTTTAGGTTGAATAATAGCTGTTTTGGGATTGTTTTTAAATTCGGAAATAATTGGGTCTAGCCAGTTTTCGGTAACGTCTACATCCGAATTTAATAAGCAATAGATGTCTTCTTCTACCTGTTTTAAGGCATCATTATACCCTTTTGCATAACCACCATTTTCTGTGTTTTGAATAATTTTAACCGTTGGGAAATGCTGATTTATAAATTGAATAGAAGTATCGGTAGATGCATTATCAGCTATATAAATTGTTGCGTCTTCAGAAAAAGCGACAACAGAAGGTAAAAACTGTTCTAACAATTTTTGTCCATTCCAATTTAATATAATAATGGCTATTTTCATATCATTCAAATACTATTATAATCAGGAATATCC
>CBFHJN010000323.1:0-2790 GCA_965655805.1 Flavobacteriaceae bacterium | reverse complement strand
CATCAATATAAATATCCATTCCTAAAGGTTCTGGATATTGTGGTGCTCCTAGCATAATATTCCAGAGTGGAAACTTAAAAAGTCCTAATAACAATAACGATCCTATTACCATTATAATTCCAGCCTTTTTCATACGTTCTAATATTTAAAAATTAACCATTTAGTTAATAGTGATTTAAAAATAAAGGCGAGAGCGATTTATCAACTCTCGCCTTGTTATAGGAAAATAAACACTAAAACAAAATCCTCCTATTCTCTATTGTTATTCGCCTAATGACCACGACAATTCTAAATCAGAATCGGCTGGCGACACGCGAATGTATCCTTGCATTTCTTGGTGTAAAGCTGAACAGAAATCTGTACAGTAAAATGGCCATACACCCACTTGTTTAGGCTCCCAAGTCAACGTTCTTGTCTGTCCTGGCATGATTAATAACTCCGCATTATTTGCACCAATCATAGCAAAACCATGTGGTACATCAAAATCCTGTTCCAAATTTGTAATGTGGAAGAATACTTTATCACCTACTTTAATACCTTCAATATTATCTGGTGTAAAGTGGCTACGTATCATGGTCATATAGATATGAACATTTTTACCGTCGCGAACTACTTTAGTTTCGCTGTCGTTTGTTGCTTTATACGGATGCTTATTATCAGCTAATTTGAAGAACTTTTCAGACTTATCTTTAATTATTTCAGCTGGAATACCTGCTGCGTAATGCGGTTCACCATGCGTTGGGAAATCATATAAAAGCTCCATTTTATCACCAGAAATATCATATATCTGTGCAGAGTGCTCCATTTCTGGACCAGTTGGCAAGTAACGATCTTTGGTAATTTTGTTCATAGCAACCATATACTTTCCAAAAGGTTTTTGTGAATTTCCACCAGGAATCATTAAGTGACCTACAGAATAATAAGTTGGTTTTCTATCTAACACTTCCCATGTGCCTAATTTCCATTTTACAACTTCCGAAGAAATAAAGAAGGTTGTGTAAGCATTTCCTTGTCCATCAAACTCGGTGTGTAAAGGACCTAATCCTGGTTGATCTACTGAACCTGCTAATACATCTTCAAAATTTAAAACTGGAATACCATAAGCGTCACCATCAAATTTCTTGTTTTCAATTGCGTCTAACATTTTTGTAAATGAATGTACCGTTAAATTTGCTGATAATTTACCGTTACCTACAATATATTCACCAGAAGGATCTACATCACAGCCATGCGGTGATTTTGGTGTTGGTAATAAATATACAGCTCCAGGAACATCCGCAGGATTTACCACACGTACTTCTTTTTTCATAGTTGACGTAGCCATATGCGTTTCATCACTATGAATATTATGTGCATAGTTTGCTGGCATCATTGTTCCACCACCATTATTTACGTATTCTTCAATTTTTTTCCAGTTGATAGCTGCAATAAAATCTTTATCATTTTGGGATGCGTTCACCTCTAATAAACTGCTTGCTTCCTCTGTGTTATATGTTGTAAAGAAGAACCAACCATGAGATTTTCCACGCCCTGGATGCGATAAATCATAGTTAAAACCTGGCATAAGAATTTGGAATTTTAAATCCATATGACCTGTTTCAGGCTCTACGCTAATAAATGATAAAGCACCTTTAAAGTTTCCTTTATATTCATTAATTGGCATGTCACGTTGTGGTACTGGAACCGAAAAACGGGTTCCTGCTACAACATACTCCGTATTTTCAGTAATAAAAGATGAACTGTGGTTACCTGCACTATTTGGAACCTCAATAATTTCTTCGGTTTCAAATGTTTTTAAACTAATACGTGCAATACGCGGTGTGTTGTTACCATTAATAAAAATCCAACGACCATCTAATTCGCCATTAGTTTGCGAAATATCTGGGTGATGCGAATCATCCCAAGGCACAAATCCATAAGACGTTTCTAGCATTGGCTTGGTTTCTTCTGAATAACCGTATCCATTTGTTGGAAATTGGGAGAAAACTGGAATTTCCTTAAACATACGTCCTGAAGGCAATCCGTAAACTGTTAAATTTCCACTGTAACCACCAGACATAAATGCGTAATGCGAATCATGCTCACCTGGTGCTACATAAACTTTTTCAGCAGCACTAGATGCTAGTGCGCCTTTGTTTGATGTTTCCGTTGAGTTGTTGCAACTTGTAAAGGCAAGTGCTGCAACCATCAATCCTATTGATATTTTAAATGTGTTTTTCATTATTTATTTAGTTTTAAGTGTTTTAAAATTTATTCAGAAGGTGGTAATAAAACTTTGTCAATAACATGAACAATACCATTACTTCCTGAAATGCTTGCTATAATTTTTGCTCCTCCAATCATTGGCTCACCATCAATCACTTCTACTTTTAAATCTTGGTTATTAGCCTGACCTAATTTTTTGAATTTGGTTAAAAACTCTTTAGAGTAATTACCAGGTGTAACATGATATTTTAAAATATTTGCCAAAGCATCTTTATTCTCTGGTTTTAACAAATCTTCCACTGTACCTGCTGGCAAAGCGGCAAAGGCTTCATTTGTTGGTGCAAAAACCATAAGTGGTCCTGCATTGGACAACGCATTTTCTAATTGAGCAGCTTGAACGGCCGCAACTAACGTGGTATGATCTGGAGACCCAATAGCAATTTTTAATACTGTTGGTTCACTACCATCATCCTCAATAAAAGCTTGACCTGATCGTTCGGTTGTTTCTGTTGCTGCTGGTTTATCAGCTTCTACCGAAGTTGCTTCTGAATTTTCATTTTTACAGCCAATAAAAAGTGATAAGCT
>CBFHJN010000322.1:319-2797 GCA_965655805.1 Flavobacteriaceae bacterium | reverse complement strand
TAATAAATTCTAACTCACTCAAATTTAGTTGGTTGTTTTGGATTCCCGTTTTAATTTTAATAATTATTTTCACTGTTTTATTAAAAGGTAAAAGAAACATGACATAAAAAGTATAGACTGGTAAAAACCAATCAAATTTCAATTAGTTAGGTTTTTAGTTTTAACCTAAAAAATATTGTATTCATTAATGATTGAATAATTACCAGTCTCATTATGTTTAATATTTCAGAAAAATGTAAATGAACAAAATACTAATCACAGTCTTATTCTTATCAACTTTCTTGTGTTTTAGTCAAGAGAAAAATTCCGAAAACTGGACAATAAACGAACGAGCTCAATACAAAAAGCTTACTGAACTGACTAATTATGTTAATAATAAAGAAAAATCTCAAATCTCAAAAGATAGCTTATTTATAAAATACATTTATTTTGATTATGTTTTAAAAGATACTGTAAATGAAAGAAAAGAAAGAAGATTGGCATCTTTTGATACGATTTTTTATTATTTCAGAAAAACTGTTGATAGCATAGGAATAAAAAAATTGGATGCTAAACCAATCCGATTTTATAAAAACCATGAAATTTACGAACCCTTTGATGAAGAAAAAGCCATAAAAAGTGTTAATGGAGAAAAAATGTATTCAAAAAATAAAAACGTATTTGCCTATTTCAGAAAAGAAGAACCCGATTCACCACTAGGTGCATTATTGTTTGAACCAAATAGTAACAAGTTGGCTGCATGGATTATGATAAATCAAGGTGGATACAAATATTTTTTAACTTTTAATCTATTTTGAAGAATATACTAGCTTATTATTTCTGTTTTAGAAATCTGTACTCAAAAAACATCATATAAATAGTTGTAAAACACAAAACCTGTTAGGAAACACTCCTGACAGGTTTTTTCATTTCATATAATCTCTTTAACTCTCAAATTCTATTAAAAATTTCACAAACAAACCCATCACTCCGTTTTAATGATTATTTTTGAGGCAAATTTTATAATTTGAAACAATCAATCCTTATATATAGCTTATTCATCTGTTGCTTGTTAGTGTGTACATCAGCATCAGCCCAAGAGCAGAAGCAAATTCAAATTGTCTATTCGGGTTTTTTGAATTTTGATGATGCCGTAGAACCTGGTTTGAAAGTCATGACTCGTGACGATTCTGGTCAAGTACACGTCATTCATGAAGGCGTTGACATGTGGTGCGATCAAGCCAATTTGTATAGCAACGAAAATTTTGTTGAAGCTTACGGAAACGTATCTATGAAGCAAGGTGACACCATTAATATGAAAGCCGAATACGTGGAATATAGTGGTAAAACCCAATTGGCTTTTGCCAGTGGTAAGGTCGAATTAAAAGAACCGAATTCCATTTTAACAACCGACACTCTTTATTTTGATCGTGTTAAACAGGAATCCTATTATAAAAGCGGTGGCCGTGTGGTACGTGATTCTTCGGGAACCATTACCAGCACCATTGGTCGTTATTACATGGATGGCCAAAAATACCAGTTTGTTAATAATGTAGTTTTAGATAACCCTGATTATATAATTAACACCAATCAACTCGATTTCTATTCAGAAACGGGTCATGCTTATTTATATGGACCTTCTACCATTGTAACGGATGAAAGTATAACCTATTGCGAAAAAGGGTTTTATGACACCGAAAACAAAATTGGTTATGGCATCAAGAAAACGCGTATCGATTACGACAATCGTATTTTTGAAGGTGACAGTATGTACTTTGATAACAACCGGAATTTCGCATCGGCAACCAATAATATTAAAGTAACTGATACCACAAATAAAAGCATTATAAAAGGCCATTATGCCGAAATTTATAAAGCGAAAGATTCTGTATTCATTACCAAACGCGCTTTAGCCATCACGGTTCAAGAAAACGATTCTATCTACATGCATGCAGATACGCTTATGGTTACTGGAAAGCCCGAAAAACGCATCACCAGAGGTTTTAGAAATGCCAAATTTTTTAAATCCGATATGAGTGGAAAAGCTGATTCGGTTCATGTAAATCACGCAACAGGTTTAAACCAACTTATCAATTTAAGACGATTAGCATCACAAGACGCCTTTGCAAAACGACGTGATCCTGTAATTTGGAATTTACAAAACCAAATGACAGGCGATACCATTCACATTAAATCCAATCCGGAAACAGAAAAAATAGATTCCCTTTTTGTTTTTGAAAACGCTTTTGTTGTTAGCAAGGATACCCTAACGGAAAGCGGCTACAATCAAGTCAAAGGCAAAACATTAGTCGGTTTGTTTGATGATGAAAACAATTTACGGCAAGTCGATATTGATAAAAATGCTGAATCCATTTTTTATGGTCGAAATGACGAACAGGAATTAATAGGTATTGACAAGGCTAAATCTGGAAGCATATCCATTTTCTTTGCTGAAGGTGACATTGAGCAATTTATTCGCTACAAGCAACCCGATGCCGT
>CBFHJN010000322.1:0-269 GCA_965655805.1 Flavobacteriaceae bacterium | reverse complement strand
CAATTTCCAGAAAACGGCAGATTATTGCGAGGATTTATCTGGCGAGATGAAGAGCGACCAAAAAGCGTAAACGATTTATTTAGTGATGACCCACCACTTAATTTACCAAAAATAAAAGGCCTAGACGATTATGTTCCTCAAGAAGAATTTTTTGATGATGCCTTATTAAAGCGTGTTGAAAAAGCAGATATAAATACTAAAAAGCCTCAAATTGAAGATACTGGTCAAGACGCTAAAAAATCTAAAGTATCTCGAAATATTCCTGAAGA
>CBFHJN010000321.1:0-2822 GCA_965655805.1 Flavobacteriaceae bacterium | reverse complement strand
GCTTTTTGGGAAGAAATGCTAGCGGAATTAGAACTGCAGCAAAACCAAGCATCCAAAAGATATCCTGACTTAAAATATTCGGGTTATTTACAGGAATTGGATGAATCATAGCTGTTAAACCTAAAACGGAAGCAATATTAAAAATATTAGACCCAATCAAATTACCTAGAGAAATAGCCTTTTCTTTCTTTAATGCAGCAATAACAGAAGCAGCTAATTCCGGAACACTAGTTCCAATAGCAACCATAGTTACCGAAATAACACGTTCACTAACGCCTAAACTAGTTGCCATATCTTTGGCGCCAACAACCAACCATTCACTTCCAAAGTATAAAGCAGCCGCACCAATAAGCAACCAAATGGCAATTTTAAAGTTTGAGGTTGTTTGTAATGTTTCATCTACTTCTTCGGTTTCAACAGCGACATCCATTGCATTTTTGGAACGACGTATTAAAACAAACAAAAATATTACTAGAGAAATCATGAGCACTAATCCCTCCTTAAAATCTAAAATCAATCCACTTTGCAACATAAAATATAAAGCGATGGATAAGAGCATCATCATTGGCCAATTCAGTTTATAAAACTCCTTATCTATAGTTAAAGGCGAAATAAATGCCGTAATTCCTAAAACGAGTCCAATATTAGCCATGTTGGAACCTATTACGTTTCCAAGGGCTATATCAGGAGAGCCATCTAGAGCAGCTTGCAAACTCACAAGTAATTCGGGTGCCGATGTTGCAAAGGACACAACCGTCATACCAATCACTAATTTTGAAATGTTCAATTTAAACGAAAGCGCTACCGATGACCGAACTAAAAACTCACCACCTACCACTAACAACATCAACCCTAAAAGCATCCAAACTATACTCATGTAACTTTAATTTTAAACCGTTTTCTTTCACGTGTGTTTTGAAATGCGAAGATACTATTTCCTACGATTTTACAATCAAAACTAAAAAATTCGTTAATAAACTGAATTCATAGTTGTATAACTGCAAATATAGTTATATGTTTATCCCAGATGAATGTCAAACTAAACAAATCCGCATAAATTAAATTATCATGCAAAAGTTAACGAATAAAGAGGAAGAAATTATGCACATATTATGGACGCTAGAAAAAGCCTTTGTAAAAGACGTTTTAGCTGAAATAGAAACCGAAAAACCACATTACAACACACTATCTACTATAATCAGAAACTTGGAAGAAAAAGGCTACGTTAGCTACAAAGCCTATGGCAAAACGCATGAGTACTTCCCTATTGTCAGCAAGGAATTGTATAAGAAAAAATTTATGACTACTGCCATTGATAATTATTTTAACAGTTCCTATAAAAATGTGGTTTCCTTTTTTGCCAAAGAAGAAAAAATAAGTGTAGCTGAACTGAAAGAGATTATTGCATTAATTGAAAAAGACAAATAACCATGGACTATTTACTAAAAGCATCGGCTATTATAGCCCTTTTCTATTTTGCTTATGCCTGGTTTTTACAGTGGGAAACCTTCTTTAATTCGAATCGTTGGTTTTTATTAATCGGACAAATTACTGCTTTGCTGCTTCCCTTAATCGTTATTCCTATATATGTTGAAGTGTCAACGCAGACTTTTAATCCGTTGGTAATTTCCAATATGTCAACCAATGAGCAAATTGTTGCAGAATCCGTCACTATTGAAGCCATAATTTATTGGATTTACGGTTTAGGTGTTTTGTTTTTCTTCGGAAAATTCATGGTTCACTTCCTGTCTTTAGTAAAATTGATAAAAGGGAAATCATCAAAAAAAATAGATGGCATTCAGTATATTGAAACCGAAGATACATTAGCGCCATTTTCCTTTTTTAATTGGGTTGTTTATAATCCAAATACGTTTAAAAATGATGAATTGCAACTCATTTTAAATCATGAGCGCGTTCATGTAAAACAATGGCATTCTATTGATGTCATTTTTACACAACTTTCCTGTATTGTATTTTGGTTTAATCCATTGGTTTGGTATTACAAAAAAGCCCTTCAACAAAATTTAGAATTTATTGCAGACAATCATACACAATCGGAAACCGATTGTAAACAAAGCTATCAACGTCTTTTATTAAAGGCAAGTGTACCAACTCATCAATTGGTGATGGCAAATAATTTTTATAATTCATTAATAAAAAAACGAATCGTTATGTTACACACATCAAAATCAAACACTTTAAAAAGTTGGAAATACGCATTGGTAATTCCTGCATTGGCTCTGTTTTTAATGAGCTTCAACACTAAAACAGTCTATGTTACGGAAACCGTTTCTCAAAATGAAACGACAAATAAAACGTTTACCGTTTCAGCAAGCACAACTCATTTAGAGTTACAAGAAATAGAGCGCTATTTTTCTGATAAAGTGGCAAAAATAAAATTCACAGCAATTTCCAGAAATTCAGATAACACCATTAAAGAAATTACCATACGAACCAATCATGATGGTGGTACCAAATTTACAAAACGCATGACAGTTGGACTTGATAATTCCGACACGATTGAGCCGTTTTCAATAGGGCTTTCTGATGATGAGAAGAATATTCTGCTTCAATTTTCGAAAGATGAAACAACATTAATTAGTAAAGATGTGATTTCATTTAGAAAGGAAGCTACTGTTGGAACATCAAGAAATGCCAAAGAAATAATCAACAAATCTGACGGTTTGGGTGAAAACCCATTATACAGTATAAATGGAAAACAACTCCGGAAAACCGATTTAAATCAGAAAAATTATAAAATTTCAGGAAGTATCGAAGTCATCAATAAAAAGGAGGCTAAAGAAATATATGGTGAAGCCGGA
>CBFHJN010000320.1:0-2824 GCA_965655805.1 Flavobacteriaceae bacterium | reverse complement strand
ATACAGAGCAACTTATTAAAATACCAATTAGTGAAAATTTGTCATTTATAGGCGATTTATCAGAAAATGGCAAAGAAATTAACGGGTTTATCAAATCCGGATTACTGCTGTATCACATAAAACTAACCAAATCAAAGACTAATTCTTTTATAGGAACTTGGAATATGTTGATGGTAGACAAACTTAAATCTCAAAACTTCTATTTAAGTGTAGAAAACGGTTTGGGTAATGATTATCAAGCATATCCTATTCTTGGCGATGACCGATTTACCGGAACTTGGTGTGCGAATTTCCAAAAGAAAAATGACAGTATTTTTTTTGTAGATTTTAAGACAGGATTAAAATTTAAAGGAAAACTATTTTCACAAAAAATTCAATTAGGAATTTATTTAGGAGATAGTTTGGTAATGCAGACAAACTTAAAAAAATCTGAAACCGATTGGAAAATAGGTGGGTTTGCAACCAATAAAAACAAAGGAAATCTTCACCTTACAGAAATGGAGTCCCTTATTTTAAAAGATTCCTTACCTAATACGCATTCTGTTTTGATTTCAAAAAATGGCAAGATACTATATGAAACCTATTTTAATGGCTACAATTCACAAATTCCTCACGATATGCGTTCAGCATCAAAAAGTATTTCGTCTGCCATAGTTGGTATCGCAAAAGACAAATCATTGTTTAATAATGTTGGTCAATCCATTTTTGATTTTTTGCCTAAAGAATACCAAATTAATAAAGACAGCATAAAAAGTAAAATAGATATAAAAAGCCTGTTAACCATGAGTTCAGGCTTGGATGCTGTTGATTTTGGAGTTAAACGAAAATCTTTGGCATCAGAAGATAATTATCAACCTACGCAAGACTGGACCAAAACAATTTTACAAGCACCCATGATTAATGAACCTAACACACAGGGCAACTATGGTTCTGCCAACCCATATCTTCTTGGAGTTGCAATGGACTCTGTTGTTTCTGAGCCATTGGAGTTGTTTATGGACAAAAACTTATTTCAACAATTGGGAATTTCAAATTACGTTATCCAAACCGATATGACTGGTCGTCCCTATTTTGGTGGCGGAATGTATTTGACACCACGAGATATGATGAAATTCGGAGAATTGTATCTAAACAAGGGAACGTTAAATGGCATGCAAATTTTGTCAGGAAATTGGATAAAAAACTCATTTAAAAATTATCGTGTTTTAGAAAATACAGTCGATAAAAATGGCTATGGCTATTTATGGTGGCATTACAAGTATCTATTTAATGGAACTTCAATACAATCAAACGAGGCAAGAGGGGCTGGGGGACAATATATTTTTGTACTCCCCAAATTAGACATGGTTGTTGTCATAACATCTGGAAATTATAGAAACGGAAAAGCACAACAACCTGAATTGATTTTAGAGAAATATATATTGCCATACATTGAAAACTGAATAAAGGCAATTTTCAAAACATATATATAAAATTGCTTCAAAGTGCTTGATTCATTTGCTTTTTCCTCTATTTATGGTCAGTTTTAATCCGAAAGATTGGTGCTTATCTACACGCCACTAATCAGAACTGTGTTAAAACACTATCTACTGACCCAGGCATTGGAAACTGTTCCGGTGGGCTGATTAGCGAAATGTAAAAGAAGCATTTACGACGGACCAAAAATTGTAAGAAAAAAACAACAAAAAAAACAATACTATATCTAAAAAATTGCTAGTTTTAGCTTGAATAAAAATAGTTGCGTGTTTGTAAGGTTCTGATTTTTCCACAGAAAACCCTCAAACACCCAACTTCCCAATTACATAAACGTTTTAAAACCTTAAAAACAAAAAAATGAGAAAAATTTTAGGCCTATTACTTTTATTTAGTTTCGTTATTTCTTGTTCAGAAGACGACACTCCGGACACTCCAGCTGGACCAAATAATACGGAATTCCCAACGAATATTAGTCTTTCAACTCAGACAATTGAAAACGGGGGTATATTAACCATTAACGGTACCGGATTTTTAGTTACTGAAAATTACATCGTTACGTTTTCTGAAAATGTCATCGGAAATATTACTGAAATTAATGCCACTAATTTAAAGGTGGAAGTCCCACAAAATGCAGTGAGTGGCAATATTACTTTAACATACTAAAATGAAACAAGTGTTATAGGGAATATTACCATAGAAGATACTAATTCTTCATCTACAACTTATATTTATCATGAGAGCATTGATAAGTTAGCTAGCTTGAATACAGAAACAGGCGAATTGACTTATATAGCGGATTTTATTTCAAATGGTACTACTGTTGGTGCTATTTATAATTCAGAAACTAATGAATACATCAGTTTTAGAAACAATACTGATCCTAATTTTGTTACCGTTAATTTGGCAACAGGTACTGTTGACTATCAAGTAGCCACATCGACACTTTTAACTGGTAACGATACGTTTAGTGGGTTAACTACTGGCCCAAACGGAGGCGTCTACATCTACCATGAGAATGTAGGTAAGTTAGCTACCTTGAACACAGAAACTGGTGAGTTGACTTACGAAGTGGATTTTGTTTCAAATGGGACTACCGTTGGTGCTATTTATAATTCAGAAACCAATGAATACATCAGTTTTAGAAACAATACTGATCCTAATTTTGTTACTGTCAATTTATCAACAGGTGCTGTTGACTATCAAGTAGCCACATCGACACTTTTGACTGGTAACGATACTTTTAGTGGGTTAACTACTGGTCCAAACGGAGGCGTCTACATCTACCATGAGAATGTAGGTAAGTTAGCTGCCTTGAATACACAAACTGGCGAGTTGACTTATGAAGTGG
>CBFHJN010000319.1:0-2861 GCA_965655805.1 Flavobacteriaceae bacterium | reverse complement strand
TAATAATTCGGCTTGAAGTCCCATCTTTTCTGTAAACATGTATTCGGCTGCACCTCCAATATGTAAACCTGTTTTAAGTTCAGCATCTTCAATATCACCCGTTAAGGTCGCAAAGTTAACACCAGCTTTTGGTCCAAAACTAAATTCTTGTGCATTTACATTAGTAAAGCTAATAGCCGCAATAGCTGCAGCAAATAATAATTTTTTCATTTTGTAGATTTAATTAAGTTTATAATTTTTGAGTTGACGAAAATAGTCCTAATCATCATATCTACCAAATAAAACGTAAGTATTTACTTATAATTTAAAATCCAAATTCAACACCAAAGTTAAAGGAATTAAAGCCGCTTCCAGACACATAACTGCCTCCATAGTACGTATCACCATAATCCACACCTCCAGAAATACTTTGAAATGAGGCAATTAATGCAATAGTTCCTAAATCAAAACCAAATTTTGGTCGAGCGTAAAAACCTGACTTGGCATCGCCAGAAACATTGACACCTACACCTAAATCAATTCCGCCGAAGAATTTACGGTCAGCAAAATAATAACGTGCAGAAGCTGCAATTGGAATAAATGAGGCATCTTTATAATCCTGAACTACAAAAAATTCATCGTCAAAATAAGTCAAATAATTATAACTTCCATCCGCAATAAAATGGGTATAACCCAATAATCCACCGATTTCTAAATTGTCAATTACTTCAAATAAATAAGCGCCATCAAAACCAAAGTTAAAAGAAGCAATATCACTAGAGGTACTTACTGGAAGCCCAATATTAGCTCCAACATAAAAACCGCCTGTTTTTGCTTTTTCAACAAAATCATCTTGAGCATTCATTTTACAAAATCCAAAAATTGCCATAGCGGTGAATAAGATTGTTTTTTTCATAATTGTTAGTTTTAGTTAAAATATTGATATACTTAAAGATATACAAATTACACAAATAAAAAAAGCCAAAACAATGTTTTGGCTTTTTAACGTATATTTTGATGTTGACCTTAAAACATAAATCCTGCTGATAATTGAATTACACGGTTTTTACGTGAAAATGTACTGCTGAAAATTCCTAAATCACCATCAATATCATCATAATAATCATCATCATCTACTTTGGTTAAGCCTAAATTATAACGCGCAGAAAAGAAAAGACCACTGTCCAATTTATAACTTGCTCCAAAGTTTAAGCCAAAATCAATACCTTTATATTGATCTTTAACATCGTCATCTCCAGATTCACTTACAGTAACTCCTCCTGTTGTGTATGTAGATTCATAGTCACTTTTTGCAGAGACTAAAAAACCAACTTGAGGACCCATTTCAATTGCTAAATTTTCAATTGGATAAAATTTCGCCATAATTGGTAAATTAATATAGGACAAGTTTATTTTAGACTCAAAGCTTTCCGAATCAAAACCATCATCGTAATCATATTCAGATTTCGCGCCTTGCATGGAAAATAATAATTCGGGTTGTAAGGCAAACTTTTCTGATAGCATAATTTCAGCTAAACCTCCAATATGGAAACCCACTTTCATTTTAGTATCATTATCGTCATACAAATCTCCAGCTCCAAAATCACCAGCTATATTTGCAAAATTGACACCACCTTTAACACCAAAACTAATGTCTTGTGCAGAAAGCGATGCAAAACTAAAAACAGCAACGGCTGCGCTTAAAAATAATTTTTTCATAATTATAAGTTTTAATTGATTAATTACTACAAACTAAACACTTTTTTGTTTAAAATTAAAACTTCAACACCAACTTATTAACAAATTAATTAACACATGTTTTTAAAACCTTATTAATCAGTAATTTAGATTATAAGTTGTTAACAATTAAATAAGCTAATAAATGATTCAAGGAGTTTTACATACTTTTAGTTGAAATTACGCATTTGCTGAAATGAATTGGAAACAAGCCTTAACTGATTTTAGTCTGTATTTAAAAATTGAGCGTGGATTATCAAAAAACACGATTGATAGTTATGTTTTTGATATTGATAAATTGATAATTTTTTTAGATGAACATGACATGCGTGTATCGCCTATTCATATTAATAATGAAACGGTACAGCAGTTTATTTACCACATAGCCAAGCGTGTTAATCCAAGATCACAATCGCGCATTATTTCTGGGTTACGTAGCTTTTTTAGTTTTTTAATTTTCGAAGATTATAGAACTGACAATCCAGTTGATTTAATTGAATCTCCAAGAATAGGTAGAAAACTTCCAGACACTTTGAGCCTTAAAGATATTGATCGCATCATAGGTGCTATTGATTTATCAAAAGAATATAATCAAGTTCGCATTGGCGAACGCGATCGCACAATGCTTGAAACACTTTATGGATGCGGATTACGAGTTAGTGAATTGATAAATTTAAAAATATCGGATTTATTTTTTGAAGAAGGATTCATCAAAGTTACTGGTAAAGGTGATAAACAACGCTTTGTTCCGATTAGTCCCTCAACTCAAAACTACATCAATATATATCTTCATGATATTAGGACATCTATAAATGTTCAAAAAACTTTCAATGACACGCTTTTTCTAAACAATCGTGGCAAGCAATTAACACGCGCTATGGTTTTTACAATTATTAAAAAATTAGCCGAAGACATAAATCTCAACAAAAGTATTTCGCCGCATACATTCAGGCATTCGTTTGCAACCCACTTATTAGAGAACGGAGCCGATTTAAGAGCTATTCAAATGATGCTTGGTCATGAAAGTATTACCACTACAGAAATTTATGTGCATCTGGATAAAAAGCAGTTAAAAAAAGCAATACAAACCTTTCATCCCAGAAAATAAAAAAAGTCCCTCTAAATATAGAAGGACTTTTACGTAA
>CBFHJN010000318.1:0-2884 GCA_965655805.1 Flavobacteriaceae bacterium | reverse complement strand
TATCTTGTTGAGTTTAAACGGTAACATAATTGCAATATGTTTCTGTTTAAAATTGGCAATTGAATTTGTTAAATCAGTACTTTCTAACTTAATATTTTCATCTTCAACTGTTGCATTATAAGGTACCTTTAGAATCATACCAACTTTAAGTCCGCTGTCAACCAATTCTGGATTTAAGCTTTCTAATTCACTTTGTTCTAAACCTAATTTAACCTTCAATCTGTAGAACCCTTCTTTTGGTAATACCTCATAATAGGAATATTGATTGTCTACCGGTTTTTCATCAGTGTTCTTTATATTAGGAACTTGAAGTATCTCTCCTTCTTGTAAAACAGGACTCATTCCAGGATTAAGTGCTTCCAATTCGGCAACGGTTATTCCAAACTTATAGGAAACACGCCATTTTCCTTCCTTTGGCAAAACGGTATAGGTTCGCGTTGTGTCATTCTGGTTTTCCTCTGGTTGAATAACAGACAAGACTCTTTTATAAACAGGAATTTTAATTTCATCACCTTTACGTAAATTATTGGCGTATAAGAAGGTGTTATGTTTTTTAATTTCATCCTGCTCTACGCCGTATTCTTTTGATAAGCTGTATAGCGTTTCTTTACGTCTTACTTTATGGGTTTTAAAACCTGTAAGTTCTTTTTCAATAGCAGCATGCGGAGCGGATTGATCTATTTTTTTATTAGGAATAATTAAAACCGCGTTGGTTTTTAATTCGCGTTTGGCATCCGGATTTAAGGTGTAAATATCAAAGGGTGTTACTTGATATTGTTTAGCAATAGCTTCAATAGTTTCACCAGACTTTACCTTATGCTTTTTATAATTTTGAGCTTGAGATGTGGAACCACAACTAAACAAAAATAGGATGCTTAAAATGCAAAATAATTTCTTCATAATCTATATACGTTCAGGTTTGCGTTAGCGGACTTTATTATTCAACTTAAACTATTAACGTTATAAAAACAAGTAAGTATAAGACCTAAATATCAAAAGGTAGTAACTTAACTTCTCAATAAAATTTTAGTTCCTAAAATTATTCCCACTCAATAGTTGCGGGTGGTTTTGAACTGATATCATACACCACTCTATTAACGCCTTTTACTTTATTTATTATCTCGTTGGATGTTTTTTGTAAAAACTCATAAGGTAAATTTACCCAATCAGCAGTCATACCATCGGTACTTTCAACGGCTCTCAATGCCACACATTTTTCATAGGTACGCTCGTCTCCCATAACACCAACACTATTTACTGGCAATAAGATGGCTCCTGCTTGCCAAACGCTATCATAGAGATTCCATTTTTTTAAATTGCCGATAAAAACAGCATCCACCTCTTGTAGGATTCGCACTTTTTCAGCCGTAATATCACCTAAAATACGAATAGCTAATCCAGGACCTGGAAATGGATGACGACCTAGTAAATTTTTATCCATATCCATGGAGGTACCAACACGTCGGACTTCATCTTTAAATAATGTCTTTAATGGCTCTACGATTTTAAGTTTCATAAAATCGGGTAGTCCGCCAACGTTATGATGACTTTTTATAGTGGCACTAGGGCCTCCTGTTGCTGAAACACTTTCAATAACATCTGGGTAAATGGTGCCTTGTGCTAACCATTTTACATCGGAAATTTCATGGGCTTCATCATCAAAAACTTCAATAAACACACGACCAATAGCTTTGCGTTTTTCTTCTGGATCGCTTAATCCTGCTAGTGCATCCAAAAAACGTGCCGAAGCATCTACGCCTTTTACATTAAGTCCCATATCCTTGTATTGATCCAACACATCTTGAAACTCATTTTTACGCAAAAGTCCATTATTTACGAAAATACAATACAGGTTTTTCCCGATTGCTTTGTGCAATAGCATAGCAGCAACCGAAGAATCTACACCTCCAGACAATCCTAAAACAACCCGATCATTTCCTAATTTATTTTGAAGCTCTTCAACCGTTTCTTCAACAAATGATTGAGGTGTCCAATCTTGTTCTACTTTAGCAATATGAACTAGAAAGTTTTCCAACAACTGTCTGCCATCTTTGGAATGATACACTTCTGGGTGAAATTGGATAGCGTAGGTTTCTTCGCCTTCAATTTTATAAGCCGCATTTTCAACATCTTCTGTACTGGCTAATAACACGCCATTTTCAGGCAGTGATTTAATAGTGTCACTATGGCTCATCCAAACTTGACTACCTGTATAGATATTAAGAAAGAAATCTTCCTTTTCTTTTATGAATGATAAATTGGCACGACCATATTCTCGTGTATTGGAAGGTGCTACTTCACCACCCGAAAAATGCGCTAAATATTGCGCACCATAGCAAACTGCTAATAAAGGTTTTTCGCCACGAATGTGTTTTAAATCGGGATGTAAAACCGCTTCTCCTCTTACAGAATTTGGACTTCCGGAAAGAATAACAGCTTTGTAAGCTTCAATATTATTTGGAATTTTGTTGTATGGATGAATCTCGCAATAAATATTGAGTTCCCTAACGCGACGCGCAATTAACTGTGTGTATTGCGAGCCGAAATCTAAAATAAGTACGTTGTTGTGTTGCATGCGTAAAAATAACAATTGATTTTTGAATAACTATTTATGTGCTAGACTTTTTTATATAATTAGTTCATGGACTCCAAAATCAGTTGAATATCCTTTTCAGTAGTATCTGGATTGATAAAACAAAAACGCGAAACAGTTTCAAATGTATCACCATTTTTCCATTTGGTTGGTGTGACTAAAGCAAAACCTTTTTCATGGTTGTCATACGTCCAATTGGTATAATCTTCAGGCTCCCAACCAATGCGTCTGTAAAGCACACACGATAAACTTGGCTCTCTTACCAATTCGACATTTGGATTTTCCTCTATC
>CBFHJN010000317.1:0-2903 GCA_965655805.1 Flavobacteriaceae bacterium | reverse complement strand
CATTTTTGTAAATCCTATAATTTCAATCCGCTCATTGCATACATTGCCTTACAAACGTTAGACAGAACCAGTATTATTTCATTAAGCAAGCAATTCAATAAACAAACCAGTGTTCAGGTTATCATTTCAGACACACAATTATTTCAGTACTTACGAAAACATGAAAGTTTGAATAGTGTAGTCAAATCCATTTTGAGAAGTTATGGTGGCGTTTTTGAAAATGAAACCAAAATTAACACAACCAAAATGGCTGATAAAGCTTCAGTAACCGAACCTCATTTAATTGAAGCGCTTCAAAAACTAGAAAAAGATGAGATTATCAACTTACAAATTTCTAAAACCGATGCGCAAGTCACGTTTTTAGAACCTCGTGAAGATGATAAAACCATCAACCGCATTACCCATATCATTAATCAGCAAAACAATTTAAAACATAAGCAAGTATCGGATGTTCTAAAATACATTTCTAATAATTCAACCTGTAAAAGTGTACAACTCCTCTCCTATTTTGGCGAAAATAATGTTAGCGATTGTGGCATTTGTTCAGTTTGTATAGAGCGTAAAAACAGTAAAAAACCGTCAGCCGATTTCAAAAGCATCAAACATGCTATTATAAGCAAGTTGGAAGAAGGCCCTTGTTCGTCAAGAGTACTTTCCGAAACATTAGAATTTTCTGATAAAAATATTCATGACACGTTAAAACTATTATTAGAACATCAAATTATTTCACTAACTAACACGAATAGCTATAAATTATCTCATTTATGATAACCGACTTACGTATCGTATTTATGGGCACGCCAGATTTTGCCGTTGCCATTTTAAACGCCATCCTTGCTAATAATTATAAGGTAGTTGGTGTCATAACCGCTCCAGACAAACCTGCAGGTCGTGGACGAAAAATCAACGAATCTGCTGTCAAGCAATACGCACAAAAACAAGGTTTAAACATTCTTCAACCTACCAATTTAAAAGACCCTGAATTTTTAAAAACCTTGGAGGCACTTCAAGCCAATGTGCAGGTAGTTGTTGCCTTTAGAATGCTACCAGAAGTAGTATGGAAAATGCCAGCTTTAGGAACCTTTAATTTACATGCTTCCTTATTGCCTAATTATCGTGGCGCAGCTCCAATAAATTGGGCTATTATTAATGGTGAAACAGAAACCGGTGTTTCAACTTTCTTTATTGATGATAAAATTGATACAGGCGATATGATTTTGCAACAATCAGTAGCTATTGAAAAAACCGACAACGTTGGAACGCTTCATGACAAACTCATGGCATCAGGAAGTAATTTAGTAATTGATACGTTAAAATGTATTGAAAACGACACAGTTGAAACCACACCACAAACAGAACTTGCCGAATTAAAAGAAGCCAATAAATTAAATCGCGACAATTGCAAAATAGATTGGAATGATTCCCTTGATAACATTCATAATATGGTACGTGGTTTAAACCCGTATCCATCTGCATGGTGTTATTTGCAGAATAATGAAGAAACGTTAGAGATTAAAATTTATGAAACCCGAAAAGAAATAGCCAAACATAGCTTTCCTATAGGTCATATTATAACGAGTAAGAAATCATTACAAGTAGCAGTAACAGATGGTTACATTTTTGTGAACTGTTTAAAACTTCCAGGAAAGCGAAAAATGCAAATAAAAGACCTCTTAAATGGTTATGATTTTCACGAAGAAGCTAAAATGCTGTAAACCCTTATGAATGCTGATATTTCAAAAAATCGACGAAATACACCTGCTTTATTAACAAAAGCTATAAGTTATCAACAATATTAGGTATTTCCCTTGCTATTACTTGCATAATATGATAATCCGTATAATTTTGTAGAGGATTTAACAAAAATGTTTAACCAATACATTATTAATATTTAAACTTTAAATTATGAACAAAACAGATTTAATCGATGCAATGGCAGAACACGCAGGAATTACTAAAGCAGCTTCAAAAAAAGCTTTAGAATGTGCGTTAATAGAAATTGAAGGCGCTTTACAAAAAGGTGACAGAGTTTCTTTAGTAGGATTTGGATCTTGGTCAGTATCTAAAAGAGCTGCAAGAGATGGAAGAAACCCTCAAACTGGTGAAACTATAAAAATCAAAGCTAAAAATGTTGTTAAGTTTAAAGCTGGATCAGATTTATCAAACGCAGTAAACTAATTCTTTTTTAGAATATTATAAAAAGCCTTCTTATCTAAGAAGGCTTTTTTTTTATGTTAAGCCCAATAAATATTGGTTTATTAATAAAATTTTACTAGTTTTAATTAGCTAAAATCAATATTTATGATCTCAATCAAACCAAAAAAAGGAAATTTGCTCATTGCAGAACCTTCTATTATAGGAGATATGGCCTTTAATAGGTCAATAGTTTTACTAGCAGACCACAACAACGAAGGTTCTATTGGTTTTATATTAAATAAACCACTAGAGTACTCTATACGTGATCTTATTCCAGAAATTGATGCTAATTTTAAAGTATACAATGGAGGACCTGTAGAACAAGACAATCTGTATTTTATACATAAAGTACCAGAACTAATACCTAACAGTATAGAAATATCTTTAGGTATATATTGGGGAGGAGACTTTAATAAAGTGGCAGAACTTATTGCAGACAATAAATTAAACGAAAAACATATTAGGTTCTTTTTAGGATATTCTGGTTGGCAAGAACACCAATTAGAAGATGAATTAAAATCTAATTCATGGGTTGTTACCGAAAATGTCTACAAAAAAGAAATTATTGAAAAAGATTGTCAAGCCTTCTGGAAAGAAAAGATGGTAGAGTTTGGTGGTGAGTATAGCATTTGGTCTAATGCACCAGAAAACCCTAGTCTTAACTAGACAATCTAATTTTTACATTTAGTTTCTTTAATACATTTTCT